>CAIQJJ010000848.1 GCA_903872065.1 uncultured Anaerolineales bacterium
AGCTTGTCGAAGGATTGTCGAAGGACGGCGGTCTGTACCGCGTCGGCATCCTGAGGCATCCTGAGCTTGTCGAAGGATTGTCGAAGGACGGCGGTCTGTACCGCGTCGGCATCCTGAGGCATCCTGAGCTTGTCGAAGGATTGTCGAAGGGCGGCGGTCTGTACCGCGTCGGCATCCTGAGGCATCCTGAGCTTGTCGAAGGATTGTCGAAGGGCGGCGGTCTGTACCGCTCTCTCCACCAGCCGGGGACAGAATCGTTTGACCTCACCGTCCAGCCCGGCGCGCAGGGCCACTTGATCTTCTTGCCCATCGAATAATTCCCGCGCCAAAACGGCAGCCTGCACCGCGGCCAGCGGCGAGGTCTCCCTTTCCATCGCTGCCTTTTGCGATGAGGAGGGTAGCGGTACAGACCACCGCTGGGGTGGGGTCTCCCTCTCCATCGCTGCACTTCGCGATGGGGAGGGTTGGGGTGGGGTTCCGAGATCAATCCTCGTACAGCGCCACTCAGTCATCTCATGCGCAATCGTCGCCGCCATGCCCCACAAAGCCGCCAGCGCCGGCGAAGGCCCCATCTCTTCCTCTGTGACCGCTTGCGCCCCCAGCGTGACCAGCCACAGGCGCGGGCTGGCAGAGATGCCTGCCAGGGCCTGCGTCAATTCGAGCAGCCCAATGCTGGCCGCGGTCGCGGCGTCCGCTTCGTTCACCGCCTCCGCTCCATCCGTCTCGCCCTGCAGGTAAACCACACCTGTGATGGGATGCGATTGCGCGGCTGCCGACAGGCAGCCGGCGAATGGGTTGCCAGAAGCCCGCTCATTGACTGCCGTCCGCGGTAAAACCCACCGCATGCAGCTTGCCCCACTCGCTTGCAGCCGCTCGTCCAGTTGGTGGGCGACTTCAACCGCGCCGCTCTGGCCGGCAGTCGCCAGGATCAGCCAGTTTTCTTGGCGGCGACCTGTACCGCTCGGATCTGGTTCAAGGGGTGTTTCAGCCAGCGCTTCTACCGGCTGCCATTCGATTTCAAACAGCAGCGGTAAAGACCACTGCCTGGCGGATTTATTCTCTTGATCGCCCGGTCTCGTCTCGCCTTCGACAGAAGAGGCCGGCCGCATTTGAAAACGTTGGAGTTCTACATCCCTGGCGATCAGCAGCGCCTCGCCGCGCTTGGCCCCATCGCCACGTTGGGTATAGAGAGTCACGTCCCCGCGCAGCAGGTTGGCTTCGGCGTTTGTTCGCTGGGCATGCGCCCATACCCCCTCGCTCTTCTGCTGCAGCCCCGCTGTCCACAAATCCCCGATCCTCACCGGCAGATAAGCTTCACTATCTGACCCTTCCTCCGGCAGGCAGGCGATCAAAAGCTGGAAAGCCGCGTCCAACAGCACCGGGTGCGCCACATAACTGCCGGCCACCTCCGTCTGTACCTGCCCAAATACTGCCTCCGCGTCCTTCTCGCGCCAAAGCACCGCCTGGAACGCCGGCCCATAAGCCAGCCCGCGCCGCTGCATCGCGGCTGCATGCTGTTTCCCGCTGTCTTCGGGGAGTGGGGAGTGGGAAGCGATACAGATCATCGTCGTGGGGAGTGGAAAGCGATACAGATCATCGCCGTGGGGAGTGGGAGGCGATGCAGACCATCTCTCAGCGCCAGGCAAGAGAATCAGCCCCTCCGCATGCGAAATCCAATTTTGATTCTGCTTGCGGCTCAAAATCTCAAAGTGAAATGCTGATTCTTGCCCTTGTGCGCTGCTTTGCGCTGTCATGATCAATTGCAGCTTGACGAAACCCTCCGCTGGCAGCGCCAAAGCTTCTTTTAACTGGATCTGCTGTAAGTGGACGGCGGGAGGTTTGCTTGCAGGGTAGCCCGCCGCTTCCAACGCTATTTCGATGAAGGCTGACGCCGGCAGCAAGACTGCCTCTCCCACGCGGTGATCGGCCAGGTAGGGGAAATCGGCCAGCGAGAGTTCGCTTTCCCAGATGCGCGTCTCCGGCTGGCGCGCCGGCTCAAAATAAACCGCCTGGCCGCCGGCTTGTAAGAATTCCGCAGCTTTCCCCGGCTTTTCCTCACTCCTGGACTCATCGCCGCGTCTCGCTTCACTTCCCACGGCGATGCTCTTGATCGCGCTCCACTTCCCACTAACCTCTGCGCCGCGCCTGGACGCCGGCGAGTGCAGCCTGGCGTCATCTGCCCAAAAATGTTCGCGCTGCCAGGGATAAGCCGGCAAAGAGACGCAGCGATAATGCCCGCCGCTGGCGTCATAAATGCTCTCCCAATCAATCGTCTTTCCCAGGCAGTAAAGCCGTCCCAACCCTTCGGCCAATGTCTTTTGCGCGTCCGCCCCGCGCCGCAGCGAAGCGATCGTCGTTGGCGGGATAGGCTGCCCTTTGGCGGCGTCTTCGCCTTTGGCAACGCTTTCGATGGCCGGCAGCAAGATGGGATGCGGGCTGATTTCGATAAAAATGGCGTACCCCTCCGCGGCCAGTTGATCGACCGCGCTCGCAAATAAGACCGGCTGGCGCAAATTCCGTCCCCAATACTCCGCGTCCAGCGCCGCCTCGAAGCGTTTGCCGGTGACGGTGGAATAAAACGGCGTTTTTGCCTGCCGCGCCTCGCCAACGGCAAAGGTCTCGCCCAGCGCCGTGACCAGTTCAGGTTGCAGCGCATCCATCTGTGGACTGTGCGCGGCCACATCTACCTTGACCGGTCGCACAAAGACCCCCTGCTGCTGAAGCGTTTGGCAAACCTGCTGCAGGGCGGCTGGCTCGCCAGAGATGACGGTAGAGCGGAAAGCATTGCTGACGGCGATTGAGAGGCAATTCTCAAACCCTGCCAGGGCTTGCTGCGCCTGGGGGATGGTCAGTTCCACCACCGCCATCGCGCCCTGGCCGCTGACGCGTTTCATTAACTGGCTGCGCTGGCAAATGACCTGGGCCGCATCCTCCAGCGTCAGCGCGCCGGCGATATAGGCGGCAGCTACTTCTCCCATGCTGTGGCCGATCACTGCGTCGGGCTGGATGCCCCACGCCCGCCAGACCTCGGCCAGCGCCACCTCCACCGCAAACAGGGCCGGCTGAATCACATCAATCGCGGCTTGTTCGCCAACCAGGCGCGAATGGGCCTCGTCCGCCAGCAGTTCGTCTACCAACGACCAGTGGATATACTTTTGCATGGCCTGTTGGCAGCGTTCGATGGCTGCCCGGAAGATCGCCGCGCCGCTGAAAGTATCCGCCGCGCTTAAGATCTGCCGTCCCATCCCTGTCCACTGTGAGCCCTGCCCCGGAAAGACGAAGACGACTCGAGGGGGACGGGAAGTGGGGAGTGGAGAGCGATAAAAACCATCGCCGTGGGCAGTGGACACAGACTGCTCGATCTCCGCCGTGAGCAGGGCGGCGGCCTCGGTTTGATCAGATGCGGGGATTGCCAGGCGGTACTCAAGGTGGTTGCGGCGGCAGCTAGCGGTGTAGAGGATATCCTGCCAAATGCCTTTCTCCAGCGCGTCGCCTGGCTCGCTGGCCTGCTGGAAGAACTCAGCATACCGTTCGGCCAGGGCTTTCAATGCCTCTGGGCTACGGGCGGAAAGAGGCAGCAGAGGGACAAACTGCCGTCCTTCGACAAGCTCAGGATGCCGTCCTGCCGGGGTAGTCTGCGCCGCCTCATCCCGCGCCGCGCCTGGCCCCAGCGCCTCTTGCAGGACAACGTGGGCGTTGGTGCCAGTGATGCCAAATGAATTGACGCCGGCGATCAAGGGCTGCCGTCCATCCTCGCCGCGGGCATAGGCCGGCCACTCGCCATACTCTTTTTGAATGTAGAGCGGCAGCGCCTGCCAATTCAGCCGCGGGTTGGGGGATTGCAAATGCAAGCTGGCCGGAATCGCCCCTTTTCGCAGACACAAAACCGCTTTAATTAAACCGGCCATGCCCGAAGCCGCTTCCGCGTGGCCGATATTGGTCTTGACCGACCCTGCCGCGCAGCGTTGATCTGCCGCCCGCCCCTCGCGCAGCACCTCGGCCAGCGCCTCCAGTTCCACCGGGTCGCCCACCGGAGTCCCCGTGCCGTGCGCCTCGATGTAGCCCACGCGGCCTGGCGAAATGCCCGCTTGCTCGTAAGCTTTGCGAACCATCGCCGTTTGTCCTTGTCCGCTAGGAGCGACCAGCAGGCCGCTGCCATGCCCGTCGTTGTTCGTGGCGCTGCCCAAGATTAAGGCCTGGATGGGATCGCCATCTGCCAGCGCTTGCGAAAGAAGCTTCAAGACCACCACCCCCGCCCCCTCGCTGCGCACGTAGCCGTTGGCGGCGGCGTCGCCAAACTTACAGCGGGCGTCAGGCGAGAGCATCTTGGAGCGCGAATAGCCAATGCTGATGTGCGGCTCCAGGATCAGGTTGGTTGCCCCGGCAATTGCCATCGTACATTCCCCCTGCCGCAGGCTTTGGCAGGCCAGATGAATTGCCACCAGGGAGGAGGAGCAGGCGGTGTCCAATGTGAGACTTGGCCCTTGCAGATCGAACACGTAAGACAGCCGGCCTGAAGCCGCGTAGCGCCCTCCGCCGGTCGTGATGTATAGGTCGACATTGTCTGAGCGTTCGTAGATGCGATCCTCATACTCATTCGTCCACATGCCGATGTACACCCCCGTGGCGCTGCCGGCGATCTTCTCACGCGGCAGGCCGGCCTCGTCCAAAGCCTCCCATGTCACTTCCAACAGCAGGCGCTGCTGTGGATCCATCGCCGCCGCCTCGCGCGGTGAGATGCCAAAAAAGGCCGCGTCGAACTGATCGAGCGGCTGGCGCAAGAAGCCTCCCTGGCGGGTGACGACTTTGCCCGGGCTGAAGGGGGTGGGGTCAAAATAGGCCTCCAGATCAAGGCGGTCTGGCGGCGCGTCGTCAATCGCATCGATTCCCTTGCGCAGCACATCCCAGAATGACTCCAGGTCGTGAATCCCGCCTGGGAAGCGGCAGCCGATGCCAATAATGGCTACTGGCTCTACCCCTCCAGAATGGTACGGCGTTGACCCAAGTGCATCGGATGATGAATTGTTTGGCTGTGTGTGACTCGGCATAAAGCAGGTCCTTATTTTTGGCGGCAGCGATCGGGCGGCCCTTGTCTTCCTGCACCACTCAGGCATCCTGGTCTTGCCAGGCATCCTGAGCTTGTCGAAGGATGGCGATTGGTACCGCTAAAGCCATTCCTGAAATTGTACATCTATTATACCCGTTGTCTGAACGGCAAAGGCCGCAGCATATCCAGGCCATTTTTCCAGATTGCGCAGCGTCCACCCGGCTGCCATCGCCTCCGTATCAAAAGCTTCCAGCGAGGGCAGCAAACCCTCGCCCAGGCCTTTGAGCAGCGCCTCTTTGCGCGTCCACAGCGTAAAAAACGAGCGAAGCTCAGCAGACAGCAACCTGTCCCGCTGCGGATCGTCAGCCAACTGGTCGAGCGCTGCGTCACGCAGCATGCGTTCGCGCCTCGAAAAGCAAGCGCGCCCCAGTTCATCCAGGTTGTCCAGCGGGCGAATGCGTTCAACATCCACACCGATTTCTCCCGCCTCGGTGATCGCCAGCAGCGCCCGTTCATGCGAGTGGGAGAGGTTGAAATACAGCTTGCCTCCATCCGCCGGCATGCTCGCGGTTGTCAGGCGCGGCTTGCCGTGCACCCCGGTCTCCAATTGAATATCTGCCGGCGCCATTTCCAGGTAGTCGGCCAGGATGGCGCGCAAGGCCAGGTGGGCGCAGGTGAAGCGCCGCCGGTCCGCTTCAAAGACAAAGCGCTCCGCCCGCTGCCTCTCTTCTTCAGAAAGCATCCCGCGCCATTCCAGCCCGGCGCTCTCCGCTTCTAAATTGATCCACCATAAATGCACCGCATGCGGTTGCAGGCTGTTGGCCAGGGCAGTGGGAAGCAGCGAAGACCGGGGTGGGGTTCGTCCATCCATATTCATCTTCACACCCCTCCCTCAGCCAATGCCGCTTTCGCTCCATCTGCCGGCGAGCCGCCCGACTGCAGGAGGCGCAGCCTCAATTCCCTGGCGATGGCTTGCAGCAGCAGAGCCCGGCTGGAGGATCGCTCATTATTTTGCAGGAAAAAATGATCTCCTGGATAAGTTTCGACCGAAAACTTCCCGCTAGTATAACCCCGCCATGCCTCTAGCGCCTCAGGCGGGGTCGTGGGGTCTGTCGCGCCGCCATACAGCGAAAAAGGCATCTCAAACACAGATGAATCTGTCTCGTAACGATACGTTTCAAGCACCGCGAAATCTGCCTTGAGCGTTGGCAGAAACAGGGCCAATAGCTCCGCATCTTGCAAGATCACCGGTGGGATGCCCTGGTAGCGCCTCTGTACTGCAGCAACAAAAAGCGCGTCCGGCAGATTGTGCAGCGGAGCGCGTTCGTCCGGCAGGTGCGGGGCGCGGCGGCTGGATAAAAAGAGATGCACTGGCAGCGGCCGGCCTTGCCGGCGCAGCGCCCGCGCCAGTTCAAACGCGATCAAGGCCCCCAGGCTGTGCCCATAAAAGGCATAGCCGCCTTCCAGCAGCCCCCCCAATCCCTGCAGCAGACCTTCCACCAGGGGCTGCATCGAAACATAAGGCTTCTCGCGCAGCCGAGCCTCGCGCCCAGGCAGCAGGATCGAACAGACCTCCACTTCCGCCGGCAGTTCATCCGCCCAGGAACGGTAGACGGCTGGCCCGGCTCCGGCATAGGGAAAACAAAACAAACGCAGCCGGGCGTCTGGCTTAGGTCGCGGCCGCACAATCCAAGTATTGGAGAGAGAAGATGAGGAGGAAGCAATCATAGAGATACTTGTCAATTAGACGCAATTATATTCTATAACTCATAAACTGTACAATATTTGTCCGATTTACGGCGCTACATTTGGTACTTCTTTACCATTCGCCAGCGCCGCCAACCAATCCTTCAGTTTCACTCCCCCAGATTCATAGTTGGGGAATATCGGCGCCATGCTGATGCAGTGCTGATCTCCCGCGCCGTTGTACGAAAGGAAGCCCGGCGCGGCGCTGCGGATGTCGTTCAGGTTGGCCTCGATGACCTCGCCCAATGTTTTGTTTCCCCTCGCCCGCTGGAGAATCTCTGCCTGCACATGGTCATCGAGCGTGTCCACCAGGGCAAAGCGCTGTTCAGGGTAAGCCAGGGCTGGCAGTTTAAAAAAGAGATCAGTGCGGATCCACTGCTTGCCGACGAGATCCTGATAGCCTTCAATCCAGTCAGGCAGCAGCTCGTTGACGCCAAAGTTCTGCGCCACACTGGCTGGTCCGTCCAGGTACCCGCCGCCCGAATCGCCTACCATCACCACTGGTTGTTGCGCGTAGTTTTGTAAAATGGATGGCGCATGGAAAAACGACCCCACCACCCCCGCGCTGCACCCGATCACAAACACTGATTCAGGATCGGTGTAGTTTTGGTAAGTCCAGTTCAACACCGTGCGGGCGTTCTCCGCCCCAAAATGATTAACCTGGAAGGCTTCTTTGCCGCTGCCGTAGCTGACCACATTCTTGCCCAAAAACGCATCCCCTGTGCAGTAGGAGACAAACACCATATTGTAGTCTTTGAAGGGGTTGCGTTTGTCATCCAGGGCAAATACCCCCTCCCTCTTCAGCGCCGGGTTATCCGCTTGTTGGCTGGGATCAATTGAGTCGTCGAAATAATTGCCTCCCACGCGACAGGTATTGGCGTCATAACAGCTTCCGCCCCCTTCAAAGTAGATCAAAAGTTTTGCGCTTTGCGTCTTGCGCACAAAGAATGTGTAAATCCCACCGCGAGCGCAGCTTGTCATTCCGCCAGGGGTGATCTGCGACCAGCCTTCCGGCAGATTCGCCAGAGTCGGCAGGTCTGTCTCTGTCGTGGGCTGCGTCTTGGGCGTGCGGGTCTTCTCCTCTGTGCTGTCCGCCGGTTGGCTGGCCGTCTCGGTTGGCGTACTGGACTTTTCTTGCATGCGATTCGCTGCCGGGGCGGTCGTTTCGGTTGGCGTGCTGGATTTTTCTTGCACGCGTTTCGCCGCCGGGCTGACCGTCTCAGGCGGCGCTTTGCTCCGCGCCGCGCAGCCATTTAATCCCAGTAAGCAGAGTATCCCTGATAAGATCAAGGCCAGCGCGAATACATTTACCGTGTAAGCATTCGCTTTAATTCCTGTTTTGAGCCATTGCATATCTTCCGCCTCCAAAGCAGTGATTTGTTTGTACAGACTTAGAAAAGTAGAATATAATTTGCCAATCATTGAGTGAAAGAACCCATGTCAGGCTTATTTGGCGTCGTTAACCCAAAACCGAATGTGGCTGTGCAGCCTTACCTGGCTGCGGCTGCCGGCCGCATGTCTCACCAACCCTGGCAAAGGACGGAAACCTGGGCTGCCGGGGCGGGTGATTTCTCCGCGGCAAGTTTTGCCGAGGGATTGCCATCCATCGGGATAGGACGTCTGGGCATTGGCATCTTCAACCGCGAGCCGCAGCCGGCGACGGCTCTGGAAGGCAAGCTCCGCCTCTGGCTGTGCGGGGAGCTTTACCAGGTGCAGCGCTTGAAGGATTCCTTAGCGGCAAACTCGCCGGTTGCAGCAGAGTTGGCGGCTGCAGCCTCCAGTCACGCCGATCTGGCCCTGGCGGCATACCTGGCGCACGGGCTGGATTTCGCCAGTCACCTGGTGGGGGCGTTTTTTATCGCCGTGCTGGACGCAGCCAGGCAGGTTTTTGTCCTTGCCAACGATCGTTTTGGTTTGTATCCTCACTATTATACCCTGGCTGGAGGGCAGCTTGTCTTTGCGCCGGAGGTCAAAGGGCTGTTCGATGCGCCTGGGGGAATGCAGCGAGAGTTGAACTGGACGGCGGTGAGCGAGTATTTGCGCTTCCAACAAATCCTGGGCGAGAAGACCTTTCATGAGGGGATTTCACTCTTCCCTTACGGAAGTGTGGCCTCTTACCACCTGCGCAGCGGCGAGTGGCGGCTGACGCGCTATTGGGATTGGGACTGCCTCTCCACGCGCCCCACAATCACCTTTAACGAGGCGGTGGAGGAGGCTGGCAGCCTGTTGCAGCAGTCTGTGCAGCGCCTGGCCGGCGCAGAGCCTGGTCTCGCCGCCGCGCCGAATCCAGGTCGCGCGCTGCGGCCCGGCGTCTTCTTGAGCGGCGGCCTGGATTCGCGCGCCATCCTGGGGTTGGCGCCGCGCGGCTCGGAGCGGATTGTCAGCGCCACATTTGGCGCGCCGGACAGCCGCGATGTCATCTATGCCGCTCAGATCGCTCGCGCCGCCGGCAGCCGCCATCACTGGTTTGATCTGCCGCCGAATGGGGAGTGGGTGTTGGCCAACCTGGGACTGCATCTGAAATTGACCGAGGGCTTTCATTCCTGGGTTCACATGCACGGCATCAGCACCTTACCCGCCCTGCGGGAGGAAATGGACTATAACCTGACCGGCTGGGATGGCGGCACGGTCATGGGCCATTCCGATCATATTAATGCCATCTACAACTTTCCGGTAGACCACTGGACGGTGGCGCTGCAAACCTATCAGCAGTTTACGCGCGCCTACACCTGGCCCGGTCTGACGGACGCCGAAGAACGTCTGCTGTTGACCTCCGATCTTGCGCGCCCGTTGGTGGGGCGGGCTTTTGAGTCTATGCTGGCTGAGTTTGGGCGTTTCTGGCATTATCGGCAGGAGTACGCCGCGGAATATTTCTATGTGGTCAATCACTGCTGGCGTTCGACGCAAAATATGGTCACGGTGGCGCGCTCCGCCTTGGAAGTGCGCTTTCCGTTTTGGGATTATGATCTGATTGATTTCATCTATTCACTGCCGCCGCATATCCGGCGCGAGCAGTTGATGTTCCGCACGATCATTACGCAGCGCATGCCGCGCCTGGCCAACATCCCTTACGACAAGCAGGAATACCTGCCCACCGTCTCCCCGCTGCCTCATAAATTGCAAAAGTACAGCGTGCGCGTCCTCAAGTGGTTCAAGCTCTTTCCTCAGCGTCCGCAGCTTTACGCCGATTACGAAAATTACCTGCGTCATGGATTGCGCTCGTGGGCCGAGGGGATTTTGTTCGCCGAACGGACGCGCGAACGGGGAATTTACGATATGCCGTTTGTGCGTTCTTTGATGGATCGTCACCTGGCCGGGCATGAAGCGTGGATTTTGGGCAAGATCGCCCCGCTGATTACGCTGGAGATGGTGTTGCGTGAGTTTTTCGATTAGGGAGGCTGGTGAATGACTCCTCAGTATTTGATCGGGGTTGACCTGGGGACAAGCGCCACGAAAGCGGCGCTCTACCATCTGGATGGACGCCTGGCGGGCCAGGCAACCTTAGAGACGCCGCTTTACCATCCTCAACCGGGGGCGGTAGAACAAGATTGCGACGATTTTTATCGCACCGCCGCGCAGACAGTGCGCCAGTGCATCGTAGACAGCGGGGTTGACCCGCGCCAGGTGGCCGCCATTGCCTTTGACAGCCAGATGGCGGGGTTGGCCGCGATTGACGAAGCCTACCGCCCGGCGGCGCGCTTCGATTCGTGGCTCGATATGCGCTGCCAGCCCTATATTGAGGCGCTTGAGCGTGACTATGGGGAGAAGATCACCCGCCTGACAGGCTGCCCGCCGACTTGCGATCACGGCCCGAAGATGCTGTGGTGGAAGGAAGAGCAGCCGGCGGTCTACGCCCGCACCGCCAAATACCTGATGCCGGCCGCCTATGTCGCCGGCGCGATGGCGGGTCTCAAGGCCGAGGCGGCGTTCATGGACGACACCTTTCTGCATTTTACCGCCTTGAGCGACGCCCAGGCCGGCGCGTGGTCTGGCGAGCTTTGCAGCCTGTTGGGAATTGACCCCCCAAAAGCTGCCGCGCATTGTTTCTCCCTGGGAAGTGATCGGCGAGACGACGCC
>CAIQJJ010000849.1 GCA_903872065.1 uncultured Anaerolineales bacterium
CTGACTGAGCCGCCTGGGAGGCGAGGCTCAGCGAGGTCACGCCCAGGTTCTGGCGGGTCTGCAGGGCCAGCATGTTGGCGGATTCCTCGTTCATGTCCGCCAGCGTCAGCTTGTCGGCGCCCTCCTTCAGCACGTTCACCAAGTTGGCGGTGAAGTCCAGGCGAGCGGACACGATGGACAGGTTGCTGGACAGGATAGAAGCCTGCGTGTTCAGCGTGGTCAGGGCCACCTGAATCTGGGAGGCCGCGTTGTCCAGCCCGGTACCGCCGGCCGAGATGTCGGCGCCGGAAGCATTGACGCCCAGGCCGGAAGCGCCAACATTGGCGGTAAAGCCGCTCACCGTCAGGGCGTTGGTGCCATCCTCGTTGAACAGCACGGTCAGGGAGCCGTTTTCCAGGTAGTTGGTGCCCTTGTAGTCGGCGTCCTCGACCAAGTCGTTGATCTTCAGCAGGATGTTGCTGAACTGGGTACCCAGGGCGGAGCGGTCGGCTGTGGTGCCGGAACGCGCCGATTCCACCAGGCCCTTGGCAGATTCCAGCAGGGTCTTGATGCCGCTGATACCGGTATCTGCGGCCTTGATGGTCTGAATCGCCTCGCCCATCGTATCCTTGCGGCCCTGCAGGTCGCTGGCGCGCTGGGTGTGGCGGGCGGCCACGAAGAAGTTAGTGGGATTGTCCAGTGCACTGTTGACCTTCTTGCCGGTGGCCAGACGATCCTGGGTGCGGTTGATGAGGGTTTCCGTGAGTTGCAGGCTGACGACGTTTTGCCGCATGGATGCGGTCAGGGCGATATCTGCCATTTGAAGCTCCTTTTCTAAGGCCGTTTTGGAGGGTTCTCCCTCCGGGAAGAGTGTGTCGGCTTCAAACTGATCTGATGCCGGTAGACACCTTTTCGGCGACCGAGTCCAAATCTTTAATTTTCTTTCATCCCATGAAAAACACCGGCGTGAAGCGGGTGTTTTCGAGCTCGACTGGACTTATGCCTGAATCCGTGACCGCCATTCACACGCTTTCTGACCATTCCGGCATAGTCAAACCGAAGAGGCAATTTGGATGAGATTGGCATCGGAATTTGCCATGAGATCGCTCTGCCGACGGAAATGGGAGCGCGATGACGGCGCTGAAATTAGCGTGGATCTGGATTTCGCGAACACAGGACGAGCCGCTCCCTGCCGATCGGCATCGAGTCCTGCATCGGAGTGGGAGGCTTTAGTCCGTGAACCGGAGCAGCGCCTGATGATGGCGCTCGAACACCGCAAAGGCCGCGCACTGTTCGCCCAGACCCAGGACGAGGCGCCGGGCATGCTGAATCACCCGTGCGGCGATGCCGATGATCCCCTGCATCACGGTACGGATGCGGCGTCGCTTGGCGGCGTGACGCACCGGGCTGTCCGCACTTTGGGGCAGTGCAACTTTCTTTCTGTAAATCCGCGCAGGGCGATCTGGTTGGGGAAGGGTGATCACACTTGCAAGTTGAGGTAGATCTTGCCGGTCAACCACTCCTCATCGCATTCTGCCAGCAGGGCAGAGACGAGGCGCAGGCAGGACGCGGTATTGGGGAAGATGGACGCCACGCGCGTGCGCCGCTTGAGTTCGCGGTTGA
>CAIQJJ010000850.1 GCA_903872065.1 uncultured Anaerolineales bacterium
GGGAAATGGCACGCACCGCGCCCTGGATCGCTGCCAGCTGTTGGACCGACGCTACCGCTACTGCTTGCAGTGCGACGTGCGCCAATTTTTCCCGGCCATTGATCACGCACTGCTGCGCGCGACCCTGGCGCAGCATATCGCCGACCAGGATGTCTTATGGCTGTGCGATACCATCCTGGATTCTGGGGCTGGCGTCCTTGCCGAAGCCTATGAAATGACCTATTTCCCCGGCGACGACGCTTCAGCCGCCCTGCGCCGGCGCGGCCTGCCGATCGGCAACCTGACCAGCCAGTTTTGGGCAAATGTCTATCTCAACCGCTTTGATCACTTCGTCAAACGTGAACTGCACTGCACGGCCTATCTGCGCTATGTAGATGATTCCCTGCTCTTCAGCGATGAAAAACACCTCCTGGCGGAATGGAGAACAGCGATTATCGAGCAAATGGATGGGCTGCGTCTCAAACTGCACGAGAGACAGGCGCAAATCTTCCCCAGCGCCACCGGCGTCCCTTTCCTGGGATTCCGCATTTACCCTGAATACCGCCGCCTCAAACGGCGCAAACTGGTCAATTACCGCCGCAAATTGCAACTGCTCCTCGAACAGTATCACGCCGGGCTGCTCCCCCTTGAGCGCCTCGATGCCAGCGTCCAGGGCTGGGTCAATCATGTACGTTACGCCGACACCTGGGGATTGCGGCGCAGCGTCATCAGCAGATTTTGCCTATGAACGAATCGCCTCTGTTCACCCGCGCCTACGATTTCCTCTTGTGGTTGATTCCACACGTCCAACAATTCCCGCGCAAGCATCGCTTTGGCCTGGCAGAGCGCATCCAGACCACGGCGCTGAATCTGCAAGATTCGCTGGTGGCGGCCGGCAAAAGTTATGGGCAGCGCCGGGTGGACTGTCTACAGCGCGCCGATATTCAGCTTGCTCAACTACGAATTTGGATTAGAATGGCGCGTGATCTTGAATGCCTGACTGTGCGCCAGTATGAACACGCCGCCAATTTGATTGATGAGGTCGGCAGGCTGTTGGGCGCATGGATCAAAGATCCCAATCCGCCGCGAAATGCAGCGGGGCCGCAAAACAGAGCGGCATAAAGCATGGGACTGCCTCTGTCCCCTCCCGATGAAGGCCGCAGGTCATTGGGCCGGCGTTGCGGGGCGGCTCGTTCAACAATCAAATAGACAACGCCCGCCTGTCTGCCCGCAACAACAATCACCCGAACAATCAATGGAACAACAACGGGTTCCGGGTGGCGGCTCTGCACAATATTGCTGTGCGCGCCAGTAGTGCGTCCTGGTTAACAATCAGGCGTCGCGGCGATATTGGCTGACCTGTTACCGGGTCGCTGCACGACAGCGGCCAAACATGCAAAAGCCCTGCCGGTTCCAGTAACCGCGACCTAAACAACCGCACAAAGCGGCTATGTGAAGCGGCGACCGTCCCGGCAGGGCAAAGTGCAAATAAAATAGAATGGCGGTCGCCCGGCATCCGGTCATCCCAACCGACATTCGCTATCCTGTCCATTAAAGGAGTCGATGATGAAACTTGGTGTATTTATCTCCATTACAGAGGCCGTTGAGGCCGAATTTCAAAAAGTGCAGGCGCTCGGTTTCCCCACCTGCCAGTTAAACGGCTGGGATCAGTCCCGCTTTACGGATGAGATGGCGCAGCGCATTACGGCCGCCAGCCAGCAGTACGGCGTCGAGATCACTTCGTTCTGGTGCGGCTGGGAAGGCCCGGCGGTGTGGGATTTCATCGAGGGGCCGCTGACCCTCGGCCTGGTGCCGACCGCTTTCCGCCACGAGCGGCTGAAGATGCTGATGCGCGGGTCGGATTTCGCCGCCAAGATCGGGGTGCAAAACCTGATCACGCACGTCGGCTTCATCCCCGAAGACCCGAACAATCCCGAATACAAGAGCCTGGTGGTCGCACTGCGCTACCTGGCGCAGTACTGCCGCCGGCAGGGGCAGTTCTTCCTGTTCGAGACCGGGCAAGAGACGCCGGTCACGCTGCTGCGCACGATCGAGGACATTGGGCTGGATAACCTGGGCTTGAATCTCGACCCGGCCAATTTGATCTTGTACGGCAAGGCCAACCCGGTGGACGCGCTGGATATGTTCGGCAAGTATGTGCGCGGGGTACACGCCAAAGACGGTCTGTATCCCACCAGCGGGCGCTTCCTGGGTCATGAGGTGCCGCTCGGCCAGGGCAAGGTCAACGTGCCGGCGCTGGTGGCCAAGTTGAAGGCGGTCGGTTACGATGGGCCGCTGACGATTGAGCGCGAGATCTCCGGCGAGCAGCAGACGGCGGATATTTTGCAGGCGAAGGCGCTGCTGGAGACGTTGATTTAACCGCGCGGAGGGGGGTAAGGGATCACGCGTAGGGGCGCAGGGATGAATCCTAGAGGCGCGTGTCTTGCCAATGAACCCTGCGCCCTTGCCGCGATGGAAGGTCGCGCGCGGATGGGGATGAGGTTGCGCGCGCGGGTTGGCGATTCGTCCGGGGAAGGGCGCAGGGGGATCGGGGAAAATAGGTGCATAGGAGATTCACCCCTGCGCCCCTACGCGTACGACGCGCGCAATGGGTGCAATGGGCGCGACCATTCCACGAGACGCGCGACGACAGGAAAGTGGACGACAGATTCATCCCTCCTCCTCACAAAATCATTCACCGCGCAGCGAGAGCGGCGGCCAGTTCACGCCGGACGGTCGGATGCAGCCGGCGGCCACACCGGCAGGCCGGCCTGCCGGGCGGCGTTCCATAAGGCGCGGTCGAAAGCGGCCAGGTTGACCGGTTCGCCGAGCGCCTCCTGCCAGAGGAGCGCCGAGGCCAGGTGCGTGGCATCGTAACCGCGCAAGCCAAAATCCCAGGCCAGCGCCGCCGCCCGCTCGACCAGGGCGGTGGACAGCTTCAAACGCGTGTAGCCGGGCCAATCCGCCTGGAACTGCCGCCAGGCGGCGCGCGCCGCGTCGTCTGACAGAAGCTCCATGCGGACGGCGCGCGCCAGGGCCGCGGCGGTTTCGGTGTACGTCAAGACGCTTGTCCCGACGCCGGCCGCGCCCTGGATCAACGCCAGGGTTTCGGCGGAATGCGCTTCCTGGACGTACAATTTGAGCAGGGCGCTGGTATCAAGGTAGATAATGGACATCCCGATCCTCAGCGAGCAGGTCAGAGATTTGCTTTGCGCCGCGGTTCAACGCGACCGGCGGCAGAGGATTGACCTTCTTCCCGTTCCATTCGAGCAGGCCGGCGTCCCCCAGGGCCTGCAGCTTCTCTTCAAGGCCGGGCTGGATCGGGACGATCTGTCCGATCGCTTTGCCGCGCTCGGTGACGATGATCGTCTCGCCGTTCTTGACGCGGCGCATGTATTCGCTCAATTTGCTCTTTAATTCACGGGCGCCAACTTTTGCTATAGTCATCGCGACTCCTTTGAGTAACTACATTATATGGGAAGGGGTCGCGTTAAGCAAGACCGCCGGTTTGAACCGGCCCCGGTCTTGTCCTCCCCTCATACACCCCCGGTCACGCGTAGGGGCGCAGGGGTGAATCTCATACGCACCTGTTTTCCCCGATCCCCCTGCGCCCTTCCTCCGGACGAATCGCCAACCCGCGCACGCCGCCTCATCCCCATCCGCGCACGCCATTCCGCCGCGGCAAGGGCGCAGGGGATGTCGCCCAAACCGTGGCTCCTTGCGATCACCCCTGCGCCCCTACGCACGCGACGCGCGCGACGGGCGCGACCGTTCCCGCGGCATGGGACGGGGAATCGGTGTACCGTTCTCGCGAGACAGAGCGCGCAAGGGATGTAGAATGTAGGGGCGAAGCATACGGCCCCGAAAAAAGGTCTACGGGACGATCCATTGTGCCGTATGCTTCGCCCTCCCTCCGGGACGCGCTCTATTGGACGATCTTCACCCTCACCCCGGAACATTGTCCCCTGGATGGCATCCCGATTCCCGCGGGACAGTCCCATAGACCATTTTTCGGATGACACAAC
>CAIQJJ010000851.1 GCA_903872065.1 uncultured Anaerolineales bacterium
AGGATAGCCCAGGCATCCTGAGCTCGTCGAAGGATAGCCCAGGCATCCTGAGCTCGTCGAAGGATAGCCCAGGCATCCTGAGCTCGTCGAAGGATAGCCCAGGCATCCTGAGCTTGTCGAAGGATAACGCTCTCCCCCCCGTAGACATCCGCCTGGTAATCCCCTACCACAGCGCAATCAACCCCAGAGCAATCTCACCCGCGCACCCCTTGCAGCAGGTTGCCAGCTTCGACTTGCCGCACAGCAATGGGCCGCTGCGAGCAGACATCTTTCAAACTGCACTGAACGGCATGACCGTTTACCTGGTGGGCGGCGCGCCCATGCGGCAAAACGTCCCCGTCTATTCCAGCGATTTGGGGTTCGACGGCTACAAATACGTCTTTTTTTCGCTGGCCTCGCTCGAGCTGGCCCGCCATTTGGACTGGCAGCCCCACCTGGTCCACGCCAACGACTGGCACACCGCCGCCGCCCTGTATGCGATCAGCCTGCGGCGAGCGACAGACCCATTCTATGCCCAGGCGGCGACAGTGTTGAGCGTCCACAACCTGCCCTACCTGGGCGCAGCGGCCGACGCCTCGCTGCACGCCTTTGGACTGCCGCCCGCCCTGGACAGTTCCTTACCCGATTGGGCAATCCATATCCCCCTCCCTCTGGGACTGCTGGCCGCCGATCGCATTGTCGCCGTCTCACCCACATACGCCCAGGAAATCATGACGCCCGACTACGGCTCCGGCCTGCACGATTTTCTGCGCGGGCGGCAAGATCGGGTGATGGGCATCTTGAACGGCCTGGATATTCAGCGCTGGAATCCCGCCGCCGACGGAGAACTGATCGCCAACTATAACGCAGAGACGCTTGAACGCCGCAAGGCAAACAAAGTCTCGCTGCGAGATGCGCTGTCCCTCGACCCGGAGCGCACTGGCATCGCCGAAGAAACGCCGCTGCTGGTGATGATCACGCGCATGGATCGCCAGAAAGGCGTTGATCTGATGCTCGGAGCGCTCAACCAGGTCTTGGATCTGCCCTGGCAGGCCGTCATCCTCGGCACCGGCCAGTTCGAGATCGAGGCTATGGCGCGCGACTTGGAGCAAAACCATCCCCAAAGGGTACGGGCGGTCATCCGCTTCGACCCCATCCTGAGCCGCCGCCTGTACGCCGCCGGCGATATGATCGTGATCCCCTCTCGCTATGAACCTTGCGGGCTGACGCAAATGATCGCCATGCGCTATGGCTGCATCCCCGTGGCGCGCGCAACCGGCGGCCTGCGCGACACGATCCAGGACGGCAAAACCGGCTACTGCTTCGACGAGGCCAGCCCGGAGGCGCTGGCCTGCACTCTGCGCCGCGCTTTAAAAGCCTACCAAAACCAGGCCGGCTGGCAGGCCATGCAGCAGCTTGGCATGCAAACGGATTTTTCGTGGGAGCGTTCGGCCCAGGAATATATCCGCTTATATCTTGAATTAATCAACCAAAGAAGTCTCCTCCGATCACCCTAAAGGTCTTCTTAGACCTTTAGGGTGTCCACTCACAAAGAACAGGAACTAAGCCCTATGAAAACTCGCGCCATCATCCTTGCCGGCGGCGAAGGCTCTCGCCTGGGAGTACTCACCGTCAAACGAACCAAACCGGCTGTGCCATTTGCCGGCAAATACCGCATCATTGACTTCACCCTCTCCAACTGTGTGAACTCAGGCATCTTCGATGTAATGATCCTGGCCCAATACCGCCCTCACTCGCTGATCGAACACATCGGCGCCGGCGGGCCATGGGACCTCAACCGGGACTTCACCGGCGGCGTACGCATTTACACTCCCTACAAAGGCCGCGGCGACTCAGATTGGTATGTCGGCACCGCCGACGCCGTGCAGCAGAACTTTCGCTTCGTCAAAAGCGGCTCGCCCGACCTGGTCTTGATTCTTTCCGGCGATCACATCTACGAGATGAACTATGATGCGATGATCGCCTTCCACCAGGATCACAAGGCCGACCTCACCATGGCGACGATCACTGTCCCGATTGAGGAAGCCCCCCGCTACGGCATCGTCGGCATGGACCCAGACTATCGCATCACCTCGTTCGTCGAAAAACCTGCCAACCCACCCTCCACCCGCGCCAACATGGGCGTCTACCTGTTCAAGACCGAGGTGTTGGATCGCGCTCTATGGGAAGATCACCAACGCAGCAATTCCTCGCACGATTTCGGCAAAGACATCCTGCCGCGCATGATCGCCGATGGGCTGCGCGTGTACAGCTTCCCCTATTCGGGCTATTGGGTAGACGTGGGAACCGTCTCATCCTACTGGCAGGCGCATATAGACCAACTGGCCGACAACCCGCCCTTCAACCTGAACGACCGCTCCTGGATCATTCACACCCGCACCGAAGAGCGCCCGCCGATCTGGCTGGCGAAGGGCGCAGTGGTGGAGAACAGTCTGCTGTGTGATGGCTGCGAGATCGCCTCCGGAGCGCACATCGAGCAGAGCGTGCTTTCGCCAGGGGTGCGCGTGGAGCGCGGGGCGCAGATTCGCTCTTCGATCCTGCTGACCGATGCAGTCGTTGGAGCGGGCGCCGTCGTGGAGCATGTTATCATGGATAAGCGAGTGTATATCGGCGCCAACAGCAAAGTCGGTTCTATCGTCTCCCAGACCAAACCCGTGATCACCATGATCGGCAAAAACGCCCGCCTCCCCGATGACATCGTGGTCGAAGCCGGGGCCGTGATCGGCAACGATGTGATCCCGGAAGATTTCCCCGCTGCGGTCATTCGCGGCGACCAAAAAATTGAGACCAAGAGGCCCCCTTATGAGTTTTAAACGTTCTTCTGGCATCATCCTACACCCCACCAGCCTGCCCGGCCCTTACGGGATCGGCGAAATCGGCCCTCAAACCCTGCGCTGGCTGGATTTCCTGGCGGAAAGCGGCATCGGCTTGTGGCAGGTGCTGCCGCTCGGCCCCACCGGCTACGGCGATTCGCCCTACCAATGCTTCTCGGCCTTCGCCGGCAATCCCTACCTGATCAGCGTCGAGGCCCTGCTGGCCGAGGGGCTGCTGCTGGCTGAGGATATCGCCGACCTGCCGCCCTTCCCCACCCAGCAGGTGGATTTTGGTTGGGTTATCCCGTGGAAGTTGGAAGTGTTGAAGCGCGCCTACGACCGTTTCCAGCGCTCCGCCGCCCCGGCCCTGCAGGCTGAGTTGGCCGCCTTCCAGCAAAAACAAGCCGCCTGGCTGGACGATTTCGCCCTGTTCATGGCGATCAAGAACGCCCACCAGGGCGCGCCCTGGCCCACCTGGGAGGCCCCTCTGCGCGATCGCCAGCCCGAGGCGCTGGCCGCGGCGCGCCAGGATTATCCCACGACGGTTGGGCAGCAGATCTTCCAGCAGTTTTTGTTTTTCCGCCAGTGGCAGAAGGTGCGCGAACATGCCAGGGAAAAGAACATCCAGATCATCGGCGACATCCCAATCTTCGTCGCCCACGATTCGGCGGATGTGTGGGCCAACCCCGGCCTGTTCTACCTGGATGAGACCGGCCAGCCGACGGTGGTGGCCGGCGTGCCGCCGGATTATTTCTCCGCCACCGGCCAGCTTTGGGGCAACCCGCTCTACCGCTGGGACGTCCTCAAGGCAGATGGCTACGCCTGGTGGCTGGAGCGCATCAAAGGCGCGCTCAACCTGGTGGATTACATCCGCATTGACCATTTCCGCGGCTTTGCCGGCTATTGGGAAGTGCCGGGGAAGGCCAAGACCGCCGAACACGGGCAGTGGGTCAAAGCGCCGGGGATGGACTTCTTCCAGACGGTGCGCCAATCGCTGGGCGACCTGCCGATCATTGCTGAGGACCTGGGCGTGATCACTCCGGATGTAGAAGAACTGCGCGACAGCTTCAAACTGCCAGGGATGAAGGTGCTGGTCTTCGCCTTCTACGGCGACCCGGACGAGCCTTTCCTGCCGCACCACTACCCGCAGCACTGCGTGGTCTACACCGGCACGCACGATAACGACACCGTCCACGGCTGGTATGAGCGCGTGGCGCACACCAAAGAAGGCGACTTCGCCCGCTGCTACCTGGCGCGCGACGGCAATGACATCGCCTGGGATCTGATCCGCCTGGCGTGGGGTTCGGTGGGAGTGTTTGCCCTGGCCCCCATGCAAGATTTCCTGAGCCTGCGCAACGAGGCGCGCATGAACTACCCGGGCAATCCAAGCGGCAACTGGAGCTGGCGCATGAGCGAGACGGTCTTCGCCAATGAAGGCCTGCGCAAGCGCATCTTGTTCACCAACCAGTTGTACTCACGCCTGAACGAAAGCCCCGCCGCCCCGTCGCTCGCTTCCGACCGTCCGTGGTAGATCGCATGTCCATTCCTTACACTCATCGCGCCTGCTACGTCAACTTTGCCGAGCATCTCCAAAATGCCTGGAATCCCAATCTCTATTACCCCGGCGCGCCCAATCAATGGCGCGCGGCGGATTGGACGGGTTTCTTCCACATGCTGGCCGCCTTCGGCTTCAATATCTTCGAGTTCTGGCTGCCGCCCACGCTCATGGATCGCCCGGCGCTGGCGGGCAGTGCGGTGCATGAGAGCTTCGCGCAGCAGATGCGCCAGGCGACGCAGATCGCCCACGCCGCCGGCCTGCAGGTCAAGTTCATCGTCGCCGCCAACACAATCGGGCCGCAGTGGTACTTCGCCTGCCCCAACGAGCCAGACGATCTCCAACTGATCTTCGATCTGTGGCGGCACTGGCTGCGCCAACTGCCGGAGACGGATATCGTCGGCATCTTCCCCGGCGACCCCGGCGGCTGCAACCGCAATGGCTGTACCCACGAAACCTTCGTTGACCTGGCGCTCTCGCTCTGCGACCTGATCCAGAGCGAGACGCCGCGCGCCGCCATCGAGATCGGCACGTGGGGGACGCCATTTAGCGGCTGGGGCAGCGATTTGATCAGCCCGCCGAACTGGGACGGCGACTTCAGCCAGTTGATCCAGCAGCAGCTGCCGCCCGGCGCGTTTGCCCACATCTGGAACGGCGACCCGGCCCGCGCCCAGGCTTCTATGGAATATTTTCTCAAGCGCCTGCCCGAATTCCCCGCCGATCTGCGCGTGGCGATCAACCTCGGCTTCAGCCCGGATGGGGACGCGACGATGGGCGGCGACGGGCGGCCCTGGGCACGCGAGATCGCCAAACTGCGCCCCATCACTACCTGGGATTATTCGCTCTCAGAGGGCGAACTTATCTTGCATCCGCACTGGCGGCTGCCGCGCCTGGCGGCGCGCCGGCGGGAGGAACGCGCCGCCGCCCCCTACTGCGGCGGGATGAACTACACCATGTCGCCCAAGCTCAACCTGCTGACGCTGTACGCCGCCGGCCAGTTGTTCCTGGATCCGACCGCCGATCCAGACGCGCTCGCGGCCCGCTTTTGCGCCCAGGTCTTCGGCGAGGAACACGCCGCCCTGGGCGCGTTGTTCGAGGCGTTTGAGGTCGTACCGGGCTGGGGCCATTACCCGCGCCGCCAGTGGGCCAAGCCCGTGCTGCGCTCGGCTTACCAGGAGATCATCAACCGGCTGACCGCGGCGGATGTCTCAGGCTGCACGCTGCCGCTCTTCCCGGACGCGGAAACTTACCGCCAGGATTTGCTCTGGTTTGCCGGCCTGTTCTACGAACTGGCCTCCGAGCAGCCCGACCGCGCCCGCATCCGGCGCGACTACTGGCAGAAGACGTTCGCCATTTACGATCGCATTCCGATGTCGGTGGATGCGCGCGCCGAGCAGGCGGCGGAGAATTTTTCGCGCTTGTTGGGAGGGAAGTGAGGAGTGGAGAGTGGAGAGTGGGAAGTGGGAAGTGAGTGATGTGGAGGCATCCTGAGCTTGTCGAAGGATTGTCGAAGCATTGTCGCTCGCGAGGCATCCTGAGCTTGTCGAAGGATAACGGCGCACGATAGGAGCAGCGCTTCGACAAGCTCAGCGCGCCTGGAGCGACAGGCATCCTGAACATGCCGAAGACGCCTTCACATCACATGATACAATAAGATAACTCTACCAGGAGCAAAACGATGTTTTCACCAAAACGCCTAACTTTTCAAGAATTAAGCGAACAGCTTCAGGTTTACGAAAACCGGCACGGATTCTCAACCATTGAGTTTTACCGCAAATATCAAAGCGGCGAACTCGGGGATGATGATGAATGGATGATGTAGGCCGGAGTCTATCACTTATATCTTCACACTTCCCTGAACTCTCAGTGCAGCGCGCCTGGAACGACACCCTAAAGGTCTAAGAAGACCTTTAGGGTGTTTTTTAGAGCGTCTTCTCGCAGTGCACCGCGCCATGAGCGACCCACCACACTTCGTCGGCGAAATGCTCGATGAAGGCGCGGTCATGCACCACCGCCAACACCGCGCCGGGGAAGGTTTGCAGCACAGACTCGAACTGCACCCGGCTAGGAATGTCCAGGTGATTGAGCGGTTCATCCAACAAGAGCAAATTGCAGCCCTGCGCCGCCAGCCGCGCCAGCATTAAGCGCGCCCGCTGTCCATAGCTAAGCAAAGCGTTGGGCTTGAGCGCCTTGTCGCCGGCGATCAGGTACTGCGCCAGGAAATTGCGCGCCCGCGTCTCGTTCGCCAGGTCGGGCAGCAGCGTCTCCAAGGGAGTGAGGTCAGCCGGCAGGTCGGACTGATCCTGGCTCATGCAGCCCAGGCGGGCGCTATCTGCCAGGCGGCGCACGCCGGCCAGGAGGGGAATTTGCCCGGCAATGCTGCGCAGCAGGGTCGTCTTGCCGCAGCCGTTTGGCCCGATCAGCCCCAGGCGCTCGCCGGGGGTGAGGCTGAAAGTGACTTCAGAAAATAAGGTTTTTGAATCGAAAGCTTTGCTTAAATGATGCGCAGTAAGCATAACATCCTCGCTGTGAACGACTGAATCCGGCGGTTCAAACGAACCGTCAGTCCATACCACCGCAAGCGTTGAGGCGTAAGAGGCGCTCAACGCTTGTCGCAGCCGCAATGCCCTAGATGAGGGCGGGCTGCAAAGGATTTTGGCTTACTGCATTTTTATCACAGGATACTCTCTCGCTCTTGACGGGGGAAGTGTATCAAGAATTGAGGATCTGCTCGAAG
>CAIQJJ010000852.1 GCA_903872065.1 uncultured Anaerolineales bacterium
ACCCGAAGAAGAGGTAGATGAAACCGAGGAGGAAGACCGTCTCGTAGAAGTGGGCGATCTCGATGAGCCCGAGCGTTGGGCCGGAGAACTCGGTGGTAACCCCCTTGACGATCTCCTGGTGGGCATGGTGCGAGGTGGCAAGGTCGAACGGCGACTTCTGGAGCTTGATGGCCATCACCACCAGAAATGCCGCGAACAGCAATGGCAGGGAAAGCAGCAGCGGGCGTGATGCGGCCAGAGGGGATCCGAGCATGAAACTGCCGTTGACCAGATAGATGCCGATCATGAGGAGGATCAGGATCGGCTCGTACGCCACCATCAGCATAATTTCCCGCTGGCTGCCAATACGGCTATAGGGCGAACGAACGCACATGCCGCCCAGCACCAGGGACAGCGTTGAGAAGGCGAATACGAACAGGAACATCAGGCTGTCCTGGCCCAGAACGAGCAGCAGAAAAGCCAGTATCATGAACGCCAAATGCAGGTAGGCGTATGCAATCTGGATACGGTTGACGATGATCGGCGTCTTGCGTAGAAGTTTCAAGGTGTCGTAAAGCGGTTGGAGAACTGGCGGCCCGAGGCGGCCCTGGATACGCGCTGTAATCTTCCGGTCAACTCCGGAAAGCAGCGCCCCCCAGAAAGGAGCCAGAATAGCCAGCCAGGCAAGATGGGTCGTGGCGGTTGTCATGGCACAATCACTCCGAACAGGGTCAGGATAATCAGGGCGGCAACGGGATTGCACCACGCAGTGATCTTTCCCTCGCCGAAAACAGGGGACAGATAGTAACTGTTGACCAGCGCCATCTCGGGCCGATCGGCCATGCTGCGGAACTCGAAGCTGAACTTGCCCTCCGGCACGTTCTCGCCGCAGAGAAAAGGCAGTCTCAGGTGACTGCGGCGGAAAAAGACGGCCGAGATTCCGATGGCAAGCAGGACAACGCCCAGCACCACAAAGATCGGCCAGGTCATGAAAGCCTCCACCGAATCCAGCAGCGAAAACAGGGAAAGATCGCCGTGCAACCCCCCCGCCATGATCAGGCTGATCGGCTTGGCCACATGGTGATAGATCGGCATGGCAGCCAGCGATCCGCCGATCACGGCCATGACCATAACAACCAGAACCGCGCTCTGCCAGCGGCTCACCTTCTCGATCGTGTAGGCATCATGATGGGAGGCCGTGGTGATCCGGCCCAGCCACTTGGCCCAGAAGAACACGGTCAACGCGCTGCCCACGATGAAGAAAAGCAGTACCAGCGGCGACCCTACAGCGGCCTCAATGGCCATCCACTTGCCGATCAGCATACCGAAGGGGGGCACCATCATCGACACCATGCCGATGATCGCGACGCTCGTGGTCAGGGGCATCTTGAACAGGATGCCTCCCATGTCCTCGATGTGCCGGCTGCCGATGGTTTGCTCTATCGTCCCGACACAGAGGAAGAGAAGCGCCTTGGTGACCGCGTGAAAGATAAGGAGCATCAGGGCCGCCGCGAAAGCCAGGGGCGTGTTGAGCGCCGCACAGGCGGCAATCAGACCCAAATTGGCGATGGTGGAATAGGCCAGAACTTTCTTGCCGTTGCCCTGGCCAATGGCCAGGGCGCAGGTGACGGCAAAGGTGAACGCCCCCGCCACGGCAATGACCGGAGCCAGCGGCGTGTGACTGAGGGCCGGCGCCATACGCAGAATCAGGTAGGACCCGGCCTTGACCATCGTGCTCGAATGCAGAAGGGCGGACACCGGCGTGGGGGCAACCATCGCGCCGAGAAGCCAGCTCTGGAAGGGTAGTTGCGCCGACTTGGTCATCGTTGCCACCGCCAGCAGGGCAATGGGCAGCAACGACGCCGGACTCGCCATGGCGGCAGCCAGGCTTTCGGAGCCGACCAGGCGCAGGGCGAAGAATCCGCCCAGGCTCATCATCAGCCCGCCGAACGTGTTGATGACCAAGGCGCGCCGGGCGCTCGCCTTGGCCTCCTTGGTTCCGTCATGTCCGATCAGAAAGAACGAGCAAAGCGTCGTGCCTTCCCAGAAAATGGCCAACCACCTGATGTTGTCCACCAGCACCAGTCCGTTCATGAG
>CAIQJJ010000853.1 GCA_903872065.1 uncultured Anaerolineales bacterium
CCGCGGCTGGCGGCGCTCACCTGGGGGCTGATCTTCTTCGAGTTCGGCGAGATCTGCTGCGGCCTGAACATCTTGTTCTTTTTTGAAGAGTCGCCGCTGCTGGAATACCTGCACAGTTGGGGGATGGTGGTCTGCCTGGGATTCCTGGCTTTTGCCGCCCTGGAAGCGCTTGATCACAGCCTGCTGCACTTTAGCGACCCTACAGGGCGCTGCGCGCTGCTGGGGATATGTCTTGGCTGCGCGAAGCATAAAGACGCCCCTTGCGCCCTGCGAAGGCTGTATTTGGGCATGATCCCCATGCTGGGCCTCCTGGCGCTGATGCCTTTGAACGCCCAGGCGCAGGCCGCTTCGTATAACGCCCTTATCTTCGGCTTCTTACGCAACCTGAGCCATCCCATCGTTGTGCAGGTCTACGAAATCCGTTTTTGTCCCCTGGCCAGTCTTCTGCTGCTGGTTTTGGCCTGGGTGTTCCTGGCCTTGTGGAAGCGCCCGCAGGAAGGGCTGCTGAAGACCTCGAAAATCCTGCTCGCCGTCGCTCTGGGCCACCTGGGCTTCGCCTTCATGCGCCTGGCCTTCTTTGGCTTCTACCGTCCCAACCTGGTCTGGTTCCTCTTTTGGGAAGAACTGACCGAACTGCTCTTGATCGCTGGCTTGATCTATGCCGTTTGGCTTTTGCGGCCGGACGCGCCCCGGCGGCTTAAAGCGTTCCTGGCTTAAGGGCGAAGCGGGTGGCGTGAATCATCCGAAAGGAAGAATTTTGCTATGAAAATGATACTGTCAGCAGGCTTTGCCGCTGCGGCAGGCTTTGATGCCGCACCTTCACCGCGGAGAGCGCCGAGAGTGTCGAGAGCGCCGAGAGCGCCGAGAGAGAGAAAACTCAGCGGACTCTGCGATCTCGGCGGTGCAAATTTGGTCGTGTGGGTATGCTTGATCGTGTGGCTCTCGGCTTGCAGCGCCGCCGTCCCCACCCAGACGCCTCTGCCTCCCACCCCAAGCCCCACGTCCCAACCCACCGAGACCCCCGCCCCGACGCCCATCCCCACCTCAGCCGCCTCCGCCATTGCCTTAAACTGCGAGGACGAGGCGTCCATCACGATCGGGGAGTACCAGGCGCAGAACAATACCTGGGGCAAAGGCGACTTGAGCGGTTGGTCGCAGTGCATTGGCGTTGAACTGAGCCCGGCGGGGACGCTTGCCGGGCGCTGGAAGTGGGATTGGCTGGATACTGGCGGCGGCGTTAAAGCCTATCCAGAGATCATCTTTGGGCAAAAGCCGGGCAGCGCCGCCTCCACCTCTGCCGCCCTACCGGTGAAACTTCGCGACCTGCGCGCCGCCGTCATCTCTTACGAAGTTGACTCCAATTACACCGGCGGCGGCAACCTCACCTTTGACCTGTGGCTGACCAACACATCCAATCCCTCTACCTGGGGCGCCCCGCCGATCACGCACGAGATCATGATCTGGTTGGAGAGTCATGGCGGGCTCAACCCTGGCGGCGTCCAGATGGATCTGATCAGTATTGGCGGCGCAAAGTACGCTGTGTATCTCGGCGATGATTTTGGCGACGGCTGGAGGTACATTGCCTTCAACAGCGTCAAATCTCAGGTGGGCGTCGGGACGCTTGACCTGGCCGATTTCCTGGCGTATCTGCAAGAAAAGAACCTGGCAACGGGCGATGAATACCTGGCCTCGATCGAGTTCGGCAACGAGGTTGTCCGCGGCGCTGGCGAGACGCTGCTCCACCAATACCAGGTTGCGATCCAGACCAAATGATTCCTCGCTTTCGATGCGTGAACATCTCCCGTGGGGAAAATTTAACCGCCAAACCGCCAGGGTCGCCAAGTTTTTAAGCATCACTGGCGCAAGTCGCGGCTTCCTTTGCCATTAAATGCTCAACGTTCTCAGCGCTCTCGTCCGACGCCTCCTTGCAGGCCTGCCCGAAGTTTGTTATCATCTTAAAAGTTCGCGATGCCGGATCAAAGCATCCGCACCCTCAAAGGATGAAAATCGCACCGCGGATCGCAGAGAGACGCTGAGTCTTTTCTCTGCCTTCTGCGTTCCGCGGTGAAGCCTTGAATGGCGCTATTTTCGTAACAGGAGTCCGTTGTGGTTCGCATACAAATTCAAATTACTGATGAGCAAGCTCGTTCTTTGAAGCGCCTGGCTGCAAAAGAAGGCAAATCGGTGGCGGAGTTGATCCGTATTAGCGTAGATAACCTGCTGCGTGCTGGCGGCGTGCAATCCCCGGATCTTCTGCGCCAAAAAGCTTTTGCCGCCGCCGGCAAATTAAGTGGGCCGAAGAACCTGGCAGAAGATCATGATGACTACCTGGCTGAGGCGCTGACCGCGGCGGCTCAAGCCCTGCTCGCAGATTACCAGACTGACGAGGAGCTAACAGCTTTCCAGGCGCTTAACGGAGATGAGTTCCAAGTTGTGATTGGATCAGCATGAACCTTCATGAATTACAACTGCCTGAGAATTACCAACAGATCGTCAGCCGTTTCTTGGCGGCGTGCCAGGCCGATGAGCGCATCGTGGCCGCGTTCTTGGGCGGCTCCTACGCCAGGCATGAGGCGGATGAATTCTCCGACCTTGATCTCTTTTTTGTGACGACCGATGAAGCGTATGACGCTTTCCTGGCCGAGAAAGAAAGTTTTGCCCGCCGGCTGGGCGAACCCCTGTTCCTGGATGATTTTGGCGTGCCTTATGGCTACTGTTTCATTCTTTCCGATGGAAGCGAGGGTGAGTTTTGGTTTGGCCGCGCCAGGGACATCCAGGACATCTACAGCGGGCCTTACAAGGTGTTGTTGGATAAAAAGAATGTCCTCAGCGGGCAGCCCTTCCCCATGCGCACTGCGGATCAGGCGCGGCAGGTTGTGCTGCTGCGCCGCCAGGTGGATTGGTTCTGGCATGAATTGGCGCATTTCATCAAGGCCCTGGGTCGCCGGCAGTTGTGGTTTGCTTATGGTCAGCTTGAAGCCATGCGCAGGACGTGCATCATCCTGGCCCGCCTGGATCACGACTTCTCCGACCCATACCTGGAGGAAACGGAGCCTCACTTCAAGATTGAGCAGTTTTTGCCGGCTGAGAAGTTGTCCCCCTTGCAAGCCGCCTTTTGCGCGATGGAGTATGACGCCATGCTCCAGGCGGCCCAGGTTCTTTGCGGATTTTATCAAGACGCCGCGCCCCGCCTGGCGAAGGCGCACAACCTGCCGTACCAGCATGGTCTCGAACGGATGCTCCTGGAGAAGCTGCGCGCGCTGGGCCGCGGCTAAGGAACTGCATCTATGGCCATCGGGTCTGTCAAAGTAAGCATGCTGCTGCTCATCCCAGAGCCAGAAAATTACACCCGATTTTCGCTTTCTTGACATTCTTTGCCGGATCAGTTAATCTGAACGTATGAAACAAGTTGTTATCGAAATTACAAACCGGAGGCCTTAATGTATCTCAGAAGCGTCAAAATCACCAATATCCGTTCGCTGAAAAGCCTGACGTGGAAAATTCCTTCTTCAGCAAAACTACCAGGGTGGCATGTGCTTCTTGGCGACAACGGCAGCGGGAAATCCACCTTTGTGCAGGCGGTAGCGCTCGCTTTGGTAGGCCCCGAAAATGCAGGAGCTTTGAGACAAGACTGGAATGATTGGCTCATGCGGGGAGAAACGCTCGGCGCTATATCTCTTCAGTTGGAATATGATAAGCAGTTTGACAAATTCTCTGCATCTGGCAAGACCCCAACCTCAGCCACACTTCCCCTTGCGATTGAGTTGAACCGGCAAGAAGAGAATGTTCGCTTAACCGAAACAAAAATGGATTTTGACCCCGAACGCCATACTTGGGGAGGAAGGTCGGGCTGGTTTTCGGCATCCTACGGGCCATTTCGCCGTTTTACGGGCGGAGATAAGAACTACGAAAAACTTTTCTATACCCACCCACGCCTGGCCGCTCATCTTTCTGTATTTGGCGAAGATATAGCCTTGACGGAAAGCCTGGGTTGGCTTCGCCAAATGCATGTAGATAAATTGGAAGGCCGCTCAGATGGTCTGTTTCTCAATGCGATCCGCTCTTTTATCAATCAACCTGGTTTTTTGCCGCATAACGCCCAACTGAAAAGCATTACCTCGCGGGATGTAGAATTTGTAGATGGCAATGGCTGTGAATTATCGGTCGAAAACTTAAGTGATGGGTATCGCGCCACGTTGAGCATGACATTTGAATTAATTCGCCAGCTCGCCAATGGATACGGAATCGAAAACTTGTTTGATGCAGAAAAAAGAACCGTTGTTACGCCTGGTGTTGTTCTGGTAGATGAAATTGATGCCCACTTGCATCCCAATTGGCAGACGCGCATTGGCAAATGGTTCGAGGAATATTTTGGCGAAATCCAGTTTATTGTAACCACTCATAGCCCTATTATTTGTTGGGCCGCAGAAGGCGGTGGAACGGTTTACAAACTGCCTCTCCCTGGAAGCCGCAAGGATGGCGCGATGGTAGAAGGGATCGCTTTGCTTCGGCTCTTGTATGGCGATTTATTAGACGCCTACGGAACGGATCTGTTTGGACAAGATGTAACTCGCTCTGAGAAAGCCAGGGAAAAGTTACAAGAACTTGCAGACTTAAACTTCAAAGAGAAAAAAGGAAGTCTGAACAAAGAAGAAAAAGCCCGGCAATATGAACTTCGTTCGGTATTCTCATACGAGTAAAGGAGGGACAATGATCAAACTGCGTTCAGCCAGGTTGCCTTCAACGGTCAAACAACAATTGGCATCTTATCAGCGGCAAATTGACGCGCTTCCATCTTACGTAGCGCGCGTGTATGCCGCCAAGGATAAATTTGAGCAGTACAACAAACCAAATAACTCTACTTTCAAGCAGGTACGTCAAACTTTAGAAAAAATGTGTGCGGGAATCAGACATTGCTGTTATTGCGAGGATTCTGTAGCGGATGAAGTGGAGCATATCTACCCGAAAGACCTGTATCCTGAAAAGGTGTTTGTCTGGAGTAATTATGCCTATGCTTGTGGCCAATGTAATGGCCCAAAAGGTAATCACTTTGCGCTCATCAGCCCCAAGGGCGTACTTACAGATATTGCTCGTTCTCGAAATGACCCGGTGACGCCGCCCCCAAAAGGAAAAGCGGCATTGCTCAACCCGCGCACTGAAGACGCTTTCGATTTTCTTGAACTGGATCTGGTGAACACGTTTTACTTTCACGTCATAGACGGATTAAGTCTGAAAGATGCACAACGCGCAAAATACACCCTGGATATACTCCGCCTGAATAAACGCGATTATTTGGTAAAACGGCGACGGCGCGCGTATCAGAGCTATCGAAACGACTTAGAAGCCTACATCCAACATCGTGATAATCACGAGTCTCCCCAATTGCTCAAGATACGAATCGCGCAATTGAGAATGTTAGGACATCCTACTGTGTGGCGCGAAATGAAGCGCCAATACCAAGATATTCCGGAATTAAAGGCGTTGTTTGACAACGCCCCTGAAGCTTTGCAATGGTAATGGATTATGGAACTTAAACCCCTGCCGATTGGCATTCAAACCTTCCGCGACATCATCCAGGGCGGCTGCCTGTATGTGGACAAGACGCGCTGGATTTATGATCTGATCCGGCATCCCAAGGGAGTCTATTTCCTTTCGCGGCCGCGGCGCTTTGGCAAGAGCGTGCTGATCTCCACCCTGGATGAAATCTTCCAGGGCAACCGCGAACTGTTTAAGGGACTGTGGTTGTACGACAGCCCCTACCAGTGGAAGCCCCGCCCGGTCGTCCACGTAGATTTCAGCCTTAACCAAGTCAGGTCGGCGCAGGAATTGAAAGACGTCTTGGTATGGACGCTTGACCAGATCGCGCAGCAGCATGGTCTGACTTTGAAGGGCGACCTGTATAC
>CAIQJJ010000854.1 GCA_903872065.1 uncultured Anaerolineales bacterium
GCCCGAAGAAATCCGCCGGCTGGAGATGTTTGCCGCCCACGCCGCCACCGCCATTCACAACGCTCAACTGCTGGAGCAAATCCGCCGCGACGCGGTGTATAAGACCACCCTGCTGCAAGAGGTCAATCACCGCGTCAAAAAACAACCTGATGGCCATCAAGGGGTTGATGCAGGCTGAACTGCGTTACACCTCTGACCCCGACCGGGCGGCAGTTGAAACCGCGATAGAGCGTTTGAGCCAGCGCATTGACAGCCTGAGCGAGGTTCACAACCTGCTTTCGCAGTCGCAGTGGGCCCCGGTGCAGGTGAGCGAGCTGGTTCAGCGCGTCTTTGATGCAGCCCGTTCTAGCCTGCGAGCAGATCAGCAGGTGTTCTTAGACAACCCGGCTTCGCCGGTCGAGATCTCGCCGCGCCAGGCCAGCAGCCTGGCTTTGATCGTCAACGAACTGGCGACCAACACCTTCAAATATGCTTTCGGCGAGCGCTTCGTCGCGCATGTTGCCGTGCGCACTGGCATCGAGGGCAGCCAGTTGTGCCTGGAATACCGCGACGATGGGCCGGGCTATCCAGAGAACATCCTGCGCCTGGAAAAGTACGATGTGGGGCTTTACCTCATTCAACGCCTGGCCAGGCACAGCCTGGGCGGCAGCGTGCAGCTTGTCAATGACGACGGCGCTGTAACCAGGTTGTGGTTTATGACTGAAGAAATTACTCGCACTTGAGGTTGAGAAAAAAGGAGCTTTATGGCCAATCCTATACAAGCGAAGCGTATTTTGATCGCCGATGATGACATCCTGGTCGTAGACGATTTACGGTACACATTGGAGAAATTGGGCTGCATCGTGATCGGCGAGGCGTCTAATGGACAACAGGCGGTCGAATTGGCCTCTGCCTTGCGCCCGGATGTGATCCTGATGGATATTGCGATGCCGCGCCTGGATGGATTGCAGGCCACACAGCAGATTCAAGCCTCTTGCCCGACGCCTATCGTTTTGCTGACAGCCCATGAAAGCCCGACTCTGGTGCAGCAGGCCGCCGCGGTGGGGGCCGGCGCCTATTTGATCAAGCCGCCGCGCCCCAACGACATTGAGCGCGCGATTGCCATTGCCGGGGCGCGTTTTGCCGATTTACAGGAACTGCGCCGCTTGAATGCCAAGCTAGAATGGTTGGTGCGCGATTCCTATCATCGCGTGAAGAACAATTTGATGGTGATCGAGATTTTGCTCGGGATGCAGGGAGAGGAAATCCATTATGAGCCAGCCCGCGCCGCCTTCCAGTCCAGCCAGACGCGCATCAGGGCAATGATGCTAATTCATGAGCAGCTGCATCACTCCAGAGATTTGCAGCAGGTGGATTTTTCCTCTTATATGAGCCGCCTGACGCAAGCCTTGTTCGAGGCGTACCGCACGCAGCCCATCCCGATTGATTTTGTAGTAGACGTCGAGGACATTTTCCTGGGGGCCGATAAGGCGCTCTCCTGCGGCCTGCTCTTGAATGAGTTGATCTCCAATGCCTTTAAACATGCCTTTCGTGGGCGAACTGCAGGCCGTCTGTTGGTGCAAATGCGGCAAGAGGGCAGTCAATACACCCTGATCGTCAGTGATGATGGCGTCGGCATGCCGCTAGGGGATAACTGGCGCAACAAAGGTTCATTGGGCGCTCTCATCGTCCAGGCCCAGGTGCAGAACTTGAACGGCGCGATCGAATTGGAGCGCGCCGGCGGGACGACCTGGAAGATAAGCTTTGGAGAGGAAGCTTAAAATTTTTGTCCCTGGTTTAAGAACTGCGCCTGGTAATCCCCTGGCGCACCGCGTACAACGCCAACTGGGTGCGATTTTCCACCTTAAGCTTTTTCATCATCCGCCACAGATGCGAGCTGACCGTTTGGACGCTGAGATACAGTTGACGGGCGATCTCCTCGTTGGAATACCCCTCGGCGATCAGTTTCAGGATGTCCATTTCACGCGGCGTCAGTTTGCTGGCGCGGGGGCCGCCGGCCGGCGGCTTGTTCACCTGGTGAGCAAGTTTGCGCGCGATATTGGGGGGCAGGTAAGCCTCTCCGTTGTAAATGGTAGCAATGGCCTGCTCTAACTCTTGCGGGGATGTGTCTTTCAACAGGTAGCCCATCGCTCCCGCCTGTAAGGCCGAGACAATTCGCTCGTCTTCAGCAAAACTGGTGATAATCAGGATGCCGATCTTGGAATCCTCCTGGCAAATGCGCCGCGTCGCTTCGATGCCGTCAATGCCAGGCATGACCAGATCCATCAGAACTACATCAGGGCGCAGGGCCAGGGCCTTTTCAACTGCTTCCAATCCATTGCCAGCCTCCCCGGCGATTTCGATATCTGGCGAAGACATAAAAAAGGTTTTCAGCCCGGCGCGCACGATCCCGTGATCGTCGGCAATCAGAATGCGGATTTTGGGGGTCACGTAAATTATCTCCTGTTACTTGCGTTTCGGCGCGCTCAACGGTTTCCGCGGTTTGTTTTTTCTGGCTGGTAATTTTGCCTCAGAGAGTGGGAGCGTCGCCTCGACCTCGCAGCCAGCCCCGAGGGCAGAGCGGATGGTAAGC
>CAIQJJ010000855.1 GCA_903872065.1 uncultured Anaerolineales bacterium
GCTCTCGCCGCCCCAGGCGTACGAGACGAAGACTGCATTTTCATAGCCATCTTGCGTCGAATCGGTCATCGAATCCGGGCCTCCAGCGAAAATCCAGCGCCGGGGGGCGGTTTCCCCCAGGCGGAAAGGTTGGATTAAGTTTATCTGAAAATGGGAAAAGTGTCAAATTGAGGCGGCGCGATCGGGTAGATCTGGTAGGCGGCGGCCGTGGAGAAGCCGCCCACAGACGGTGAGCCATCCGCTCAATCCGCTCCCGAAATCCTGTTGGACAGCTTTTGTTCGCAGGAGGGGTTCTATCCGCGGCGAGGACGCGGAGGCCGACAAATCAATCCGTCGAATGATCCTGTTCGTCATCAAGGAAACAAATTTGATCCAGGTAGCTTGTCGCCCCGGTCACAGTAATCAATGGCGGGTGGTCTGCTATCAGACTCTCGCAGCGATATCCATTCTCTGAGTTAAATACTTTCTCGCGGCGTTTCGAATTCGGCAAAATAGCGGTTCGGATAGAATGGCTTGAAATATATTCGCTGATTTTGCTGGTATACCCCTCGGCGACCTGCTTCAGCCTGGGGTCATACTGTACTGCTAAACTTATATCTCCCAAAGACGACATTTGAAAATGCGTCGGTTGATGAACCATGTATAAGAGATAAGGCGCTGCGGGGATATAGACCGGCCCTTGGGAATTTCGCAGGATATCAAGAATCCTATAGCCTGCCTCCAGGGATGCTTGCGATGGGATTTGGGTGCGGAAGTCGTAGCGCAAATTATTGAACTGCATCAGCATCATTATTGAAGCGGCTATCGAAGCGGCTGTATAAAAACTCTTAAAAGCCCATCTGCGGGGCGAACCAGGCGGGGTCGCAAAAGGCGCTGTGATCTGTTGGTAGGCTTCCGCGCCAAGAACAGAAAGCGCGGCCGCGATAGGGATGAGCCCATTGATATATCCCCACTGTTTCGCCATAGATGCAACGCTCATGATGGCCAAAGGCAAGAAAAAGGTGAAAATAAATATAACGTAGTTAAAAAATGTGTTTTTATCCTGCTTGCTCAATAATAGGCACAGGGCAAGGATGATGATGATCAGCAGCCAGGGAAACTTGGGAAAAATATACAAAGTCCAAAAGTTATGGATCACCATTTCCCAGGAAACTGGATGGGCCGAAGGAATGCTGGAGGTGTACAGCGCAAACCAGCCTTTGGATAGGATGTTCATGGATACAAAAAACAACCCGCAGGATATCCCCGCTGAAATGCCCAACCAGAGCGCTTTCATCCAGCGTCGTTCGAGTAAGATGTACAGTAATGCAAACGGAATTGCGGCCAATGCGGATTGTTTGGTGGCAAACGCCAAAAAGAACACAAAACCTGCCAGCGTTCCGACAATACTCTCCCGCTTCGTTCGAATGATCGCCAACACATAGCCCGTCAGCGTCAGGGCTATAAATAGAGAATCCACCCTTCCCACATCAAACCAATACCCAGTCGCCGCGTAAGACGCCGCATACAAGCCGACCGCCCCGATACTTAATTCACGTGTAATCTTACGCAAGCGGCACAAAACATAGATCATGACAAAAGTCCACATTGACGCCAGCAGTGAGACAAGCCGCATGGCGAACATAACCTGGTTTGTAGCCCTGGCAAATATGGCTGCCACATAATAATAGAAGGGAGGGTATATTGTTGGTACGAATTCCCAACTTGGAGGAACGTACAAAGATTTGCCTTCTAGAACCCGTACAACTTGTAGAAACACATTTGCTTCCACCCATTCCACGGCGAAGGGATACGCGACGCGCGAGAAGGCCACATCCAAATAAACGCCAAGCGTAATGCCTGACAGCCCCATCAATACGAATTTGGCAATCGAAAGACTTTTTTCATTCATAACAACTTGCACAAATGTTTTCTGATTCGTGAAGATTAATGTGTTGTGGTTTGCGCCTCTGAAAGCCTCAACGCCCGGTCACGCGCTTGATCTTGTCCAGCGCCTGGATGGCGGCCAATTCGCCGGCGGCCAGCGATTCGGCGGCGCGGTCGAAGCCCAGCAGCCAGACCGCGTCGGACAGGCGCGGCGACAGGACGACCTCCGGCCGCATTTCGGCCATCTGATGATTGGTCAGGGCGTCGGACAGGATCAGGACGGACTGGTAGAAATGGTCGCCAAACTGCGGCAGGAGGGGGATGTTGAACAGGACGCGGTCGGGGCGCGGAAAGGCGGGGGCGACGCGCACGGCGATCACCACATCCGCCCCCAACTGGCGCGCAACATCCACCGGCACATTGTTCAGCAGGCCACCGTCCACCAGTTCCATGTCGTCGCGTTCCACGGGCGGCCACAGCCCCGGCAGGGCAGAGGTGGCCATGACGGCATCCACCAGCGAGCCGTCGCGCAGCACGACCAGTTGACCGCGCGGTAGGTCGACCGCGGTCAGCGCCAGGGGGATGCGCGTATCGGCAAAGGTGGTGTGAGGTCCGATCAGGGTTTCGAGGAATTCGCGCACGCGTTTGCCCTGCAAAAAGCCGCGTGTAAAGGGCGAGGGATCCATCAGGCGCATCAACTGCAAGGGATTGGCGAAGCGCAGCGCCAGCGCCTCCAACTCGGCGGGCGACTTGCCGGCGGCGTAGGCAGCGGCGATGAAGCCGCCCATGCTGGCCCCGGTGACAACATCCACCGGGATGCCGGCCGCCTCGAGCACTTTCAACACGCCGATGTGGGCGATGCCGCGCGCCCCGCCGCCGCCCAGGGCCAGCCCCACTTTGAGCCGGCCGCCGGCGCCCGGCTTCCCCGCGCCATACCAACGACGAAAACCTTCCCCAACCGCTTTGGCAGTAAGATGGAAAAATTTCTTCTTCATCCAACATTCTCCCGCACCAACGAGGTCAGCATGCCCAGCGCCGCCACGCCGCCCGCCGCCCAAAAGCTGACCCGCACGGCGGTGAAGATGCCCTGCGCGGCGGACTGCGCCAGGATGGTGGTGAAAACAGCCCCGGACAGGCCCGCGCCCAGCACCATGCCAAAGCTGCGCGCCGTCGCCAGGGTACCGGCGGCGATGCCCTGGCGGTGGCGCGGGGCGGAACCCATCAGGGCGCTGTTGTTGGGCGAGATGAAGATACCTGTCCCCAGGCCGACCACTACCAGCCCGGCCACCGCCAATTCCAAAGGCGAAACGGCGCTCACCGCAGAGAGCAGCCAGGCGCCCAGCGCCAGGATGCCCATGCCTAGCACGGCAGGCCAGCGCGTCCCCAGGCGATCGGAAAGCGAGCCGCTGATGGGGGCGACAATCGCCATCACCAGGGCCTGTGAGCTTAACAGCAAGCCGGCGTGGGCCGAGTCCAGGCCGCGCCCATCCAGGAAATACTGCGGCATCAGGAAGATGACGCTGTAGACGCAGATATAGTTCAAGATCGCGCTCAAGACGGTCAGCGAAAAGACCGGGCGCTGGAACAGGCTCAGATCGAGCATCGGCGAGGCGGCGCGGCGCTCAAGCCAGATGAAGCCGCCCAGCGCCAGAAGCGCCAGGAGGAACAGGCCAATGACGGCCGGCGAAATCCAGCCCCAGGCGTGGCCCTGGTTCAAGGCGAGCAGCAAGGCGCTCAAGCCCACAGTGAAGGTCGCCGCGCCGGGCAGATCGAAAAACTCATTAGCAGGCGTCTGCCGATCGTTGGGGATGAAGGCCCAGCTCAAGGCCAGCGCCAAAGCGCCCACCGGCACATTAATATAGAAGACCGCCTGCCAGCCAAAGGCATGCGCCAGCCAGCCGCCCAACGAAGGGCCGGTCACCAGGCCCAGGTAGGTCATGGTAGCCGAGAGGCCCAAGACCTGGCCGCGCTGGCCGGGCGGGAAGTTGCCGGTCAGAATGGCCGGCGAATTGGCCGCCAGCATCGCCGCTCCCAGGGCCTGCAAGGCGCGGAAGGCGACCAGCACGCCGACGTCCCTGGCCAGGCCGCAGAACATTGAACTGGCGACGAAGACCAGAAAACCGGCCATGTAGACCGCCTTGTGCCCATACAAATCACCCAGGCGGCCAAAGCTAAGCAGCAAGCCGCTCAAGACCAGCAGGTAAATCGTCACCACCCATTCCGTGCTGGCGAAGTCGCTGTGCAAGGCGGCGCGCGCCACCGGCAGGATGACGTTGACCACGCTGCTGTCCAGGGCGGTCATGAAGGTGCCAATGCCGACCGCCAGCAAGATCAACCATTTGTAAGGAGCGATGGAGGAGGAGTTTTGCATAGAATGTCGCTTTCTCTGGTTCTACGAAGAATGGATGGAGCGCGGGTCGCGCAGCTTGAGCGCAAAGAGCAGCAGGGTAATCACGCCAAACGCGGCGGAAACGACAAAGGTGAGCAGGTAGCTGGCGCTGTCGGCCAGCCAGCCGCCGATGACCGGGGCCAGGATGGTGGCTGGGGCAACCAGGGTGTTCGACAGACCGATGTACGCCTGCCGCTCGGCCGGCGCGCCAAACTGCAGGGTCATGGCCATGGAGGTCGTCCAGATGGCGACATTAGCGATGGCGGCCAGCAGGACCACCAGGAAGAACCACTCCACCGACGGGGCCAGGAAGGCGGTCAGGGCGCTGCACAAGGCGGCGGCAAAGCCCAGGCCCAACACGCGGTAGTGGCTCCAGCGGTCGCCCAACCAGCCCATCAAGGGGTTGGCGACGATGCCAGTCACCATCGAGGCGCTGGTCAAGAAGCCGGCAAAGGTCTTGGTGATGGCGTAATGCCCGACCGAATAGATGATGTAAAAGGCAAAGGCCATGGCGGCAAGCTGCGCCAACATGCGCACAATGATAAACCAGCGAAAGTTGAGGTCGCGCCGCAAAATCCCACCCAGGCTGACCTGCACCGCGCCCTGCGGGGCGACCGCTTCCTCTGGCTCGCGGGGGGTCTCATCCGGCTCACGCGTCAGGGCGACCATGATATAGGAGAGGCACAGGGCGGCAAAGGCGGATGCGAAACATAGGGTAAAACCGACCTGCGGGCCGTAAGCGTCCAGCCAGACGCCGGCGATCACGGCGCTGATGGCGGCCAGGATGTTGAACGCAGCCGCCTGCACGCCAAAGAACGTGCCGCGCAAGCCAGAGGGCAGGACTTTGACCAACATGCTCTGCCAGGCAACCATGCCAAAGCCGCCGCCCAGGCCCTGCCAGGCCAGGCAGAGGAAAATCAGCGTCACCGCCAGCGCCGGCGACAGGCTGTGCATGAACCAGGCTGTCAGGCACAGTCCCAGGAACGGCAGGCGCTCATTGATCGAGATGAGCAAAACCCAGGGCTTGTAGCGCTTCTGGCGCGACATAAAGCCCACGGTGAACAAGGGCGGAAACTGCAGGCCGGCGAGGTGAATGGCAGGGATCAGGCCGATCAGCATGGCCAGGGGGGTGAACTGGCTCATGAACAGGGGGATGATCGTGCCAAAGGAGGCAAAACCGATCCCTAAGCCAAAAAACGCGCCGTCGAGGGTGTTGACCAGGAAATTGAAACGCAGGTGCGGGTAGTTGGGGTTTTGCATGGGGGCAAGTGTATCATAGACTTGATGTTCCTCCACATCAAACCGCCAAAGCGCGCAGGACGCCTGCCCTGATTGAAAGAATCCGTGGCGCGGCGACTCAGCGGCAAATCTTTAGGACGCCAGCCATTGCAAGATGGACTGAGCGGCCTGGGCAGCCAGTTCCTGCGTGCGCTCCGAGAGCGATTGGGCGAAGCCGAACTGATAGCCCTGCACCGAGACCAGGATGGCTTCAGGGTGCTTGTGATAGAGGTTCTGGCACAGCGCCAGGCAGGACTCGGCGGTCAGGTGATGGGTAAACGGTGAACGCTGAAATTCCCCCTTGAGTGGAATCATTTGCAGTTCGGACGGAATGGCGCCGGTGTGCGCATCCACAAAGCAAACCCGCGCGTAGCCGGCGATAGTCTCGGCCATTTCCGGCGTAAGCTGCAGGGCAAAGAGCAGGTCGGGCTGGCCGCCGCCGGGTGGGAAGTCCTCGCCGGGCGGAGGCAGGGGGGCGACTCCCAACTGGCGGGCGACGTTGGCCAGGATGTGCCAGGCGACGCCATCGTCTTGCCGATCCGGGTTGCCGTAGCCGAGGAGGAGGGTGGGAAGCATGGGAAGAAAGTGGGAAGTGGAGAGTGGAGAGTGGGAAGCGCCAGACTTTGCAGCAGCGGATTGGGTCGCTTGCCTGAACAGAGCCTTTGCAGCGGCGACCTCAGCCGCTCGCCTGGTCGCGAGTGGATGAAGCCGCCGCTGCAAAAACCGGAATATCAGTCGCGGCGCAAGGTCTGGAGCAGGTTGCCCTGCGGATCGAGCAGTTCGACCTCGATCGGCATTTGGCCGACGGCGTGGGTGGAGCAGGAGAGGCAGGGGTCATAGGCGCGGATGGCGGCCTCGACGCGGTTCAACATGCCTTCCCGCACATCCGGCCCTTTGACGTAGGTCTTGGCAACGCTGTCCACGGCGTTGCTCATCGCCCAGTTGTTGTGGCCGGTCGAAACGATCAGGTTGACGCGCAGCAGGCGGCCGTTCTCGTCCACTTTGTAGTGATGCAGCAGAGTGCCGCGCGGCGCTTCGATTACACCCACCGCTTCGGGGACGGGGTTCTTGCGGGTGTTGAGGATTTCGGTGCTGAGGATATCGGGATCGTCCAGCAGCAGGCGCGCCCGTTCGACTGCGAAGAGCGCCTCGATCAGGCGGGCATAGTGGTAGTAGAGTGTGTTCTCCACCGGCTTACCGTTGTTGAGCGCCTTGAAGAGCTTTAGCTCCTCGTTGGCCAGCGGGGTGTCAATTTGCTCGGCCACATTGAGGCGTCCCAACGGCCCGACGCGGTAGACGCCGCCCGGCCAGCCCAACTTCTTGTAGTAGGGGAACTTCAGGTAAGACCAGTTCTCGACATGCTCGGCGACGACATCCAGGTAGTTCTGGGCGCTGAAGCGCTCAAGCTGCTGACCGGCCGAATCGATCAGGCGGATATCGCCATGATAGAGTTCCAGGCTGGTTTGCGGCGTGACCAGGCCGAAATAGCCGGAGGGGAAGACGGCAAACTTGTTGACATCTTCCATGTTGCGGGCCGCCCAATCCTTCATCAGGCCCAGGGCGGTCTGCACCACGGCGACGGCTTCGTCAATACCGCGCAAAATCTGATCGCGCTCCGCCGCCTGCAGCGCCTTGTTGACGCCGCCGGGCAGGGCGAAGTTGGGGTGAATGCGCCGCCCACCCAGGATGTGGATGATCTCCTGGCCAAACTTGCGCAGGTTGACCGCCTGCACCGTCAGCGGCGCGTTGGCGGCGATCAGGCCGATGACATTACGCACCGCCGGGTCGGCGTCGAAGCCGAGCAGCAGGTCGGGGCCGGCCAGTTCAAAGAAGTGCATGCCGTGGCTCTGGATGATCTGCCCCATGTGCATCAGTTCGCGCAGCAGGGTCGCCGGGCGCGGCGGGGGGCTGCCGGCCAGCAGGTCGCCGGCCTTGGCCGCCGCCAGGTGATGGCTGACCGGACAAATGCCGCAAATGCGCGGGGTGATGGCCGGCATTTCAAAATACAGGCGGCCTTCGCAGAACTTCTCGAAGCCGCGAAATTCGTTGACGTGTAAATAGGCGCGCTCGACCGTCCCGCCGTCGTTGAGGTGAACGGTGACTTTGGCGTGGCCTTCGATGCGAGTGACCGGCTCAATCGTAATCTTTTGTGTACCCATAAATTCCTCCTAATGCCAGTGCAGCAGCTCGCCCTTGACTTCGGGTTTGCGCCCCTGGGCCAGTTCGCTCAAAACGTGGAAAATGACATCCGCATCGGGCGGGCAGCCAGGGACATAAACATCCACCGGCACCACCTCCTGCAAAGCTCGCACCCTGGTCATCGTCGCCAGTTCGGGGTCATCGGGGATCTTGACCTCCGCGTCATTGCTCTCCGCTTCGAGATAGGCGCGCTGTAAGGCAGCCTGCACGCCGCAAAAATTGCGCAGGGCCGGCACGCCGCCAAAGACGGCGCAATCGCCCAGGGCGACCAGAATCTTCGAGCGCTGGCGCATTTTGTGGGCGACTTCCTCGTTGGCGGTATTGTTAATCCCGCCCTCCAGCACGCCCACGTCCACGCCGCTCGCATCCGGTTCTTTCAAATCGGTGATCGGCGTGGCGCGCAGATCGGCCAGTTCCGCCACCGCGAGAATGCGCTCATCCATATCCAACAAAGACATGTGGCAGCCGGCGCAGCCCGCCATCCAGTCCGAAGCAATTTTTGGTTTTGCCATCTTGCTTACTCCTTTACACCACTAATTCTCAATCATCGCCACGGGCGAAACCCGCTGAAAGAGCTGTTCTTTCCAATTGCTTTGCAGCGCCACTCCCAGGCGTCCGGCCAGGGCAGTGAAGACCTGATCGTTGGCCCACACGTTCTGCGGCGCTTGCAGCAGTTGGCGCGCGGCTTGCAAACGGCCTTCCAGGTTCAGGTAGTGGCCTTCTTGCTCCGCCCAGTTCGTGACCGGCAGGACGACATCCGCCGCTTCGGTCAAGGGGGAGACATGGCTGGCCTGCACCACACGGAAGGGGGCCTTCTCCAGGCGCTTCACCAGGCGCTTGCTGGGCTCGTCGTCGCCCAGGGCGACATACGCCGCCTGGTGGCCGTTGAGTTCAAACGGACGATCCAGGCCGTACTGCGAAACCGCCAGGCTGTTGGCCTTGCCTTTGACGCTGAGCACCCCTGCGCCCACCGTGCGCGCCAGGGCGACCAGTTCTTTCAGGGCCGCGGCCTGGGTTTCGCCGGCAGGAGCAGTGAGGTTCTTGCCATACAAGATGACCGGGTTGACCGCCGCGGCCAACATCTGGGCTGCGCCGGCAATCGCCTCCAGCGCCAGGCCCGTAGCCGCCGGGGCCGCCGCCAGGGTCGCTTCTACATCCGCGATTGTCCCGGCGTTCTTCGCCAGGCCGGCTTTGAGCGCCGCGGCCTGCATGGCGCGCAGGACTTCCACATCGCTGCCGGCCGGAGCCTTGAGCGTATGCGCCGCCAGGTCATCCATACCGTTTTCTTGCGGGTCCACCACGATCAAACGCACTCCCTTGGGCAGGGCGCGCTTGACGAAGAAACCCGCCACCTGGTGATGTTCGACCAGATCCGCCCCAATCACCATGACGCAGTCCGCGCTGCGCACGGCGTCCAGGTTGGCTTCAAAGGCCGCGCCGGTTTGCTCGGCCAGTTCCGCCGGCAGGCGGGTCGGCCAGCCCTCTTCAGTGCTGGTGACCATATCGCTGCTCAACCCGTTGGCGAAAAGCTGCTTGAAGAGCGACAGGCTCTCGGCCGGCAGGCGGCTGGAAACCAGCGCCGCCACGCCGCTGCCCGGCTGGCCGGCCAGGGGCTTCAGATGAGCCGCCACGGCGTCCAGGGCTTCTTCCCAGGTAACCGGTTCGAGCTTGCCATCCTTGCGCAGCAGCGGGGCGCGCAGGCGCGCGCGGTTCTCCGCCGGCGTCTCAAAGCGCCCGGTTTTGCACATCGCGCCCTTATTGACCGGCGCGTTCCAATTGCCCTCCAGGCGGATCAACTGGTTATCGGCGACCAACGCATCAATGCCACAGCCCACGCTGCAACCGACGCACACCGTCTGCTTGCGCTCCAGGCGCTTCTCCAGGCCGTGATAGGCGCTCTGGCGATCGATCAAGGCCCCGGTGGGACAAGCCTGCACGCAGTTGCCGCAAGAGACACAGGTGCTCTTGCCCAGCGGAGTGTTACAGTCCGCTACTAGAATGCTGGCTGACCCGCGCTCCGCCACGCTCAACGTGAAATTCCCGGTGATCTCGCCGCAGGCGCGCACGCAGCGTTGGCACATGATACAGCGGTTGTGATCCAAAACGAAATAGGGATGCGATGTATCTACGGCGTAAGTGTTCCAGTTCGGCTGAATCAGCCAGTGCGTCATGCCCTCAGCATAAGCCGCGTTTTGCAGCTCGCAGTCGCCGCCGCTAAGCTGGCAAAACGGGCAAAAATGGTTGCGCTCGCTGAACAACATCGAAAGGATAAACTTGCGCGAGGCGCGCAGCTTATCCGTATTGGTCTGGACGACCATTCCCTGGCTGGCCGGCAAGGTGCATGAGGCAATCGGGACGCGAAAGCCCTGCACCTCGACGATGCACAAACGACATCCACCAAACGGGGTCAGATGAGGATGATCGCAGAGGGTGGGGATTTTGACGCCCGCTTTCTCTGCCGCCCGTAGAACGGTTGTCCCTTCGGGAACTTCGACGGTGATACCATCAATTGTCAGTGTTACCATGGATTGTTCCTCTCAGGTCAAATGGGTTCCTCCTCCATCCCGCCATCCCGGTGGAGGCAGGGATGGATGGAGGGGATAGTATCGGTTATGAAGATTATGAGGTCACGATAATCGCGTTAAAGTTGCACACTTGCAAACAAATGCCGCAGCGCACGCAGGTATCTAAGTTAATGGTGTGCGCCTTACGGCGCTCGCCGCTGATGGCCTCGACCGGGCAGTTGCGGGCGCAAACGGTGCAGCCGGTGCAAGGCGCGGCGACGATCTCATAGCGGATCAGGTCGCGGCAGACTTTGGCCGGGCAGCGCTTTTCGTAGATATGCGCCTCGTATTCGTCGCGGAAGTGCTTCAGGCTGCTGACGACCGGGTTGGTCGCGCCCTGGCCCAAGCCGCACAGGCTGTTGCGCTGAATTTCGGGGCAGAGGCCTTCCAGGATCGCCAGGTCTTCGGGCGTGCCTTTGCCGGCGCAAATCTTCTGCAAGATTTCCAGCACACGGCGGGTGCCAACGCGGCAGGGGACGCATTTGCCGCACGATTCATCCTGGGTAAACTCCATGAAGAAGCGCGCCATGTCCACCATGCAGGTCTCGTCATCCATGACGACGAAACCGCCCGAGCCCATCATCGCGCCGGCGCTGTTCAGCGATTCATAGTCCACGCCCAGGTCAATGTGTTTGCCAGCCAAAAAGCCGCCCATCGGGCCGCCAATTTGCACCGCTTTGAACCCTTTGTTGTCCTTGATGCCGCCGGCCACATCGTAAATCACCTCGCGCAAGGTGATGCCCAAGGGGACTTCGATCAAGCCGGTATGATTGACATCGCCGGCGATGGCGAAGGTTTTGGTGCCTTTGCTCTTCTCGGTGCCCATGCTGGCATACCAGGCGGCGCCGTTCAAGATGATCTGCGGAATGTTGGCAAAGGTCTCCACATTGTTGTTGTTGGTGGGTTTGCCCCACAGGCCCTTGACCGCCGGGAAAGGCGGGCGGGGGCGCGGCTCACCGCGCTTGCCCTCAATCGAGGCGATCAGCGCCGTCTCCTCGCCGCAGACAAAAGCGCCCGCGCCCTGGCGCACTTCCATATCAAAGGAGAAACCGCTGCCCAAAATATCCTCGCCCAGCAGGCCCATGCCGCGCGCCTGCTGAATGGCGATATTGAGTGTGCGCACCGCAATCGGATACTCGGCGCGGCAGTAAATGTAACCATAGCTGGCCCCAATGGCGTAGGCGCACAGGATCATGCCCTCGATCACCGAATGGGGGTCGCCTTCCAACACCCGGCGGTTCATGAACGCGCCGGGGTCGCCTTCATCCGCGTTGCAGGTAATAAACTTGGGCGAATCAGCCACCGCGCGGCACAGCGCCCATTTGCGGCCGGCCGGGAAGCCCGCCCCGCCGCGCCCACGCAGCCCCGAACGGGTGATTTCATCAATCAACTGCTCCGGCGTCATCTCCGCCAACACTTTGGCGAGCGCCGAATACCCATCCTCCGCGATGTAATCTTCGATGTTTTCTGGGTCAATCTTGCCGCAGTTGCGCAGCACCACGCGCACCTCTTTGGGTTTGGGCGGGCCCAGTTCCTCGTCAGTGACTTTGACTACCGGCGTCTGATATTTTTGCACCGGACGGCCCTTGATGAAATGCTCTTCCACCAGGAAGGGAATGTCATCTACGGTCAACCCCACATAATGCACCCCTTCAGGATAAACCATCATTTCCGGCCCATCGGCGCACTTTCCCAGGCGCGAGGTCTCCAAAACTTGCACTTCGTCAATCAGGCCTTGCGCGACCAGTTCATCTTGCAACGCATCCAGCATACCGTGAGCGCCTTTCGCCAGGCACTCCGGGTCTACACACACCAACACATGAGAACGATAATAAGCCATATCCTCGTTAAGCCTTTTCTACTACAGGGATCTGGACGCCAACTCGCTGCATCCATTCCAAGTCACAGCGCAGGCAGCGACGTGCTTCTTCCTGCGCGGTCACCTCGTCAAAACCATGTTCTACTTCGGCAAAGCCGCCCAACCGCCGCCACTCCAGCGGGATGTAGTTGGGATGCGGGCGGCGCGCCTCGGCGTAATCCAAGATATTCACCGTCTGCGGGATCGGGTGCAGCGTTGGACGATACAACACCCGCCCCAACTGCCCGGTTGACAGCCAGGAGTCCACAGCAATCGCCACCTTATTGCCCTGCGAGACGGCGTCAATCACCGAGGCCGGCCCCAGCACAGCATCGCCGGCGGCAAAAACGCCCGGCAGCGTCGTCTCTAAGGCCTCGCCCACGCGGAACGTTGAGGCGCGCACTGTCTCCAGGGAATTGTCGGTCAGCCAGTCCAGTTCGGTGGTTTGGCCGACCGCCGGGATGATGATATCGCAAGGCAGCTCATATTCCGAGCCGGCAATGCCATGCACGGTGCGCCGCCCGCTGCGATCCACATCGCCTTTCGCCTGGCGCTGCAGGCGGACGCCGGTCACTTTGCCATCGCCCAACACCGCCACGGGATTGACCAAATAGTGGAACTGCACACCCTCTTGCCTGGCAAAAGCAATCTCCTCTTTGTGGGCGGGCATGTCAATCTCCTCGCGGCGGTACAAGACATGCACTTCCGCCGCGCCCAGCCGCCAGCAAGAGCGCGCCGAGTCGATAGCAACATCGCCGCCGCCGACAATCATCACGCGCTGATCGCGCATCATGGGCGGCTGTCCCAGGGCGATCTCGCGCAGCATTTGCACGCCATGATAGACGCCCCACTTCTCCTCGCCGGGGATGCCCAGGCGCTTGCTGACATGCGCGCCCAGCGCCAAAATGATGGCATCATAGCCATCCGCTTTCAAGCTCTGGAGGGTAAAGTGCTTGCCCAGGGCCTGGTTGCAGCGGATATCCACCCCGGCGCGGCGGATATGCTCGATCTCGCCAAAGAGCGGCTCGCGCGGCAGGCGGTAGGCCGGAATGCCGTAAGTCATCATGCCGCCTGGCACGGGCATCTTATCGAAAACTGTAACCTTATAGCCCTTTTGCGCCAGGCGCAGCGCGGCGGTCAGACCAGCCGGGCCAGCGCCCACCACCGCCACCCGCTTGCCATTGGACGGCGGCGTAGTCGGGTTCCAGGGATCGCTGTAAAAGCGATCGGCCATAAACCGCTTGACCATACGGATCGAGATCGCATCGTCCAACATACCGCGGCGGCAGCGGCTCTCGCAAAACGCCGGGCAGACGCGCCCGCAAATCAGGGCGAAGGGGTTGGTCTCACGATGCACCGACAGGGCCTCGGCATAGCGCCCCTGGGCGATCAAACCCAGGTAGGCCGGGCTGTCTACATGCGCCGGGCAAGTGTTGACACAAGCCGCCCGCACCAGCCCCTGGCAGACGCCAGCCGGGCAGCGCTTCTCGTAAATATGCGCCTCGTACTCGGCGCGGAAATGTTTGAGCGTGCTGACCACCGGGTTGGGCGCGCCCTGCCCCAGGCCGCACAGGCTGTTGCGGCGCACTTCCTCGCACAAATTCTCCAGCAGCGGAATGTCCTCCGGAGTCCCATGCCCTTCGCAGATGCGCTGCAAGATTTCCAGGATGCGGCGGGTGCCAACGCGACAGGGCGTACACTTGCCGCACGATTCATCCTGGGTAAATTCCATAAAGAAGCGGACGATATCCACCATGCAGGTTTCATCGTCCATCACCACCATCCCACCCGAACCCATCATCGCGCCGGCGGCGATCAGCGATTCATAATCAATCGCCCGGTCGAGATAGTCCATCGGCAGACAGCCGCCCATCGGGCCGCCGATCTGCACCGCCTTGAAGCCTTTGTTGTCCTTGATCCCGCCGGCCACATCATAGATGACCTCGCGCAGCGTGATCCCCAAGGGGACTTCGATCAGGCCGGTGTGATTGACATCGCCGGCGATGGCAAAGGTCTTGGTGCCTTTGCTCTTCTCGGTGCCCATGCTGGCGAACCACTGCGCGCCGTTGAGAATAATCTGCGGAATGTTGGCGTAGGTCTCCACATTGTTATTGTTGGTCGGCTTGCCCCAGACCCCTTTGACCGCCGGGAAAGGCGGGCGGGGACGCGGTTCGCCGCGCCGCCCCTCGATGGAGGAGATGAGGGCGGTCTCTTCGCCGCAAACAAACGCCCCGGCGCCCACGCGCACTTCCATATCAAAGGAGAAGTCTTTTTTGGCAATGTCGCCCATGATATGCTCGCCCAGCAGACCATACTCGCGCGCCTGCTGAATGGCGACATGGAGCGTCTTCACCGCCAGGGGATACTCGGCGCGGCAGTAAACGTAGCCATAGCTGGCCCCAATCGCATACGCGGCAATGATCATGCCTTCCAATACTGAATGGGGGTCGCCCTCCAACACGCGGCGGTTCATAAACGCGCCCGGGTCGCCCTCGTCGGCGTTGCAAATCAAATATTTCGGCGAGTCATTGACCGAGTGGGCCAATTCCCATTTCTTGCCGGTTGGGAAGCCCGCCCCGCCGCGCCCGCGCAGGCCAGAAGCTTTCACCTCCTCGATCACCTGCTCAGGCGTCATCTCAGACAGCACCTTGGCCAAAGCCTGGTAGCCATCCACCGCCAGGTATTCTTCAATATTATTCGGATCGATCGCGCCGCAGTTGCGCAGCACCACGCGCACTTCTTTGGGCCTGGGGGCGCTTAGTTCGTCTTCCCCTCGCTCCTCCAAAGGAACCATCAAGTGCGGTACCACGCGCCCTTTAAGCAAATGCTCCTTGACCAGGAAGGGGATATCTCCTAGCGTCAGGTTGCCGTAATGCACTTCTTCCGGGTAAACCATGATCTCCGGCCCTTTGGCGCAGCCCCCCATGCGGGGGACTTCCAGGACACGGACTTCGTGACTCAAGCCTTGAGCGTCAATTTCTCTCTGCAGCGCATGCAAAATGTCCAATGCGCCCTTGGACTGACACAGCGGGTCTAAACAGACCAAAATATGAGAGCGGTAGTAAGCCATGAGTAATTACTCCTACTCCAACAGCAGCAATGAGGCTTAAAGAGAACTAAAACGTCCGCCAAAAACTTGCGGGCGACCGGACCGCGCCAGGCGCGAAAAAGGGCGAAACGACTAGGCGGGCAAGAGCCATTCAGTGATCGGTTTTCCATCACCCACGTGGTCTTTCATGATCCGCCGGGCGCGATCGGGGTTGATTTTGCCGTAGGATGTTTTCTCCCCGGAGGCGATGACGACCTCGACAATCGGCTCATAGTCGCATTTGCCAATGCAGCCGGTTTGCGTCACCACAACCCCGCTGATCTGATTGGACTCGATGTATTCGAGGATGGCTTTCATGGTTTCGCGCGCCCCGGCGGCAATGCCGCAAGTGCCCATCGCCACCGTCACCTGTACACGGCCAGTCGTCGTGCGCGCCTGGCGTTTTTCCAGCGCCTCTTGCTTCAAGCGGCGTAAGTCTTCGAGAGATTTTACAACAGGCATTTGATATATTCCTTTCTGGATCACTGGAGAAGCAACTAGAAGCTCAACTCCAGACTCATCGAATCGGGATTGGTATGCAGGCTGGCCACCCCTTCGGCGAGGGATTGGCGCAGAAACGCCAGGATCTCTGGCTCACAGAGCGGCATGTCGCCCAATTCTTCCTTGATCGGCTGGTCATCGAAGAGAAACTCCTGATCGTCCACACGATAACGGAAAATCCAGTGAACTTCAGGCCACCCCACCACGAGGGTCAAGACAGTGCCGGCCACATCGCCCAGGGGCATGCGGTCAATATGGCTGCGCTGAAATTCAGCCTCCAGGGTTGTCCCGCGACCGGGAATGGAGTCTACCGTTAAGTAGCCATGACAGGCCTCCGCGGCGGCCTTCAACAAAGGGATGCCCAACCCGACTTTGCGAGTGGTGCGGCTGGTGACAAATGGATCAGCCAAATGCGCCACCTTCTCAGCCGTCATCCCTTTGCCGTCATCCGCCACACTTAGTTTTAAGCGATCGGCGCGCGTGTCTTCCACGACGCTCAATTGCACGGTCCTGGCATGGGCGGCTACACTGTTCTCAGCAATGTCCAACAGGTGCAAGGCCAATTCGTTCAATTGTGCTCCTGGCACTTCCGCAGCACCTGCGGAATCTTGTTGGGACGAGTGCGGCCATTGAGTTCTTCATCCACCACCACCACCGGGGCCTGGCTGCATGCGCCGACGCAGCGGCAGACTTCCAGCGTGATATTGCCATCGGGCGTGGTTTGGCCGACATCAATATTCAATAACTGCTTGGCTTTTTCGATCAACTGCGGGGTGCCGCCGACGTAACAGGCGGTGCCCATGCAAAACTTGACCGTATGCTTGCCGCGCGGCTGTGTCGTAAAGAAGGAGTAGAAGGTCACTACCCCATGCACCGCGCCCAACGGCACGTGCAGTTCTTGGGCTACATAGGCCTGCATCGGTTCGGAAACAAAGCCGATCTGGCTTTGCAACTCATTCAAAATGACCATCATTGCGCCGGGACGGCTGCGATTGGCGGAAATAATCTGGTCCATCACAGCCCGCTTTTCAGGCGCCATAACGGGATCATTGGGGGAGGCTTCGATTTGCGGTCGGGTCATGCTGACTCCAAAAAATGTAGATTATAGGATAACCAACGTTGTGCGGCTCAAAAAAACAAACCGTTCGTGCGAATTTTCACAAAGTGTACTCCAGACACCATTTTTACAACAGATAACAAATGTCATATTTTCCTAAGAAAGATGAACTTACACCAGTCATCTTGCAGTAAAATAGCACAATGTTTTCAACCTTTCTGAACTGGCTCAAAAATTTTTTCACCCGCCCAGCCGGGCCCCCGCCCAACACCATCATCATTCATTACCGACGCCGCGCCGGCGATTACGACGGATGGGGCTTGCATTTGTGGGACAATGCAAGTTATCCTACCTCCTGGGATAATCCCCTTCCGCCAACCGGACAAGACGATTATGGCATTTATTGGGTGGCAGCCTGCCATCCGGATGCTCAAGAGCTGCCTTATATCATCCACAAAGGCAATGAAAAAGACCCTGGCCCAAACCAATTGCTCTCCTTTGAACAGAACGGGCGGCAGGTCTGGCTGATCCAGGGACGCGAGACGCAATTCCATCGGGAGGCGGAGGCGCTGGCGGCAATGGAGATTCACCGGCAGCCCGCCCCCCACCCCCAGAGCGGGCAGATCGCGCTGCATTATCACCGGCCGAAGGAAGATTACGATGGTTGGGGGCTGTACCTGTGGGGGCCGGCAGCGGCCGCCGCGCCGCCGCACACCTGGGCCTCTCCCTTATTTCCTGATGGCTATAACGCCTATGGCCCTTACTGGCTGATCAATCTTGCGGAGAACGGAACGATGCTCAACTATATTATCCACAAAGGCGACGAAAAAGACCCCGGGCGCGATCAAGCGCTGGATGCGCAGCAAGGCCAGGAGATATACCTGATCCAGGGTTCAGAGCAGCGCTTTGCCGACCCGGAAAGCGCCAAAGAGGCGGCTTTCATCGCTGCCATCGGCGACATCCGCCAGCGAGCGCAGGCCCACTGGCTGACCAGAGAATTGATCGCCTGGCCCACCCTCAATGATCCCCAGGCGCGCTACAGCCTGCATTATGACTCTGCGGGCGGGTTGAAACTCACCAAAAATGGCGTCAGCGGTGGAAGCGTCGTTCCACTGGAATGGGCCGGAAATGAGCTGCCCCCTGAATTGGCGGCGCATTTTCCGCACCTGCGCCACGCCGCCTTGCTCAAGGCGCCAACCCAGATTCCCATCGCCGAGATGCTCAAGGGGCAGATTGTGGTGCAGGCGATATACGACGATCCGCAGCGCTACCCGGCGGCAACGGCGGTGCAAACTGCCGGCGTGCTGGACGATCTGTACGCGGCAAACGCCAGGCGCGCCGCCCTGGGCGTCCACTGGGAACGCAGCATCCCCACGCTGCGCGTCTGGGCGCCGACGGCCCGCGCGGTTAGCTTGAGGCTCTATGCCGGCCCGGGGGCCGAGGCGCGCCAGGCGACGGTCGCCATGCGCCTGGACGCCGCCACGGGCATCTGGTCTGTCAGCGGGTCGCCGGCCTGGAAAGATCAGTATTACCAATACGAGGTGGAGGTCTTTGTGCGCCAGGAGGGGCGCTGCGTGCGCAACCTGGTCAGCGACCCTTACAGCCTGGCGCTCTCGGTAAACGGCGAACGCAGCCAGATCGCCAACCTGGACGACTACAAGCCAGCCGGCTGGGACGCGCTGCGCA
>CAIQJJ010000856.1 GCA_903872065.1 uncultured Anaerolineales bacterium
CAATTGATGCAGTGAAACATCGATAGTGGATGATCTGCGCGAAAGCCCGGCGGTAGAAATCGCTCACCTATTGGCTCAAGCTGGCGCGCAGGTCAAAGCATACGAGCCATTTAAGCCACAAGAGCGCTTTCAAGGTTTTGAAACCGTCGCTACTCTGGAAGAAGCGCTGCAAAATGCAGAGCTGATCGCTTTGCTGGTAGGGCATCAACAGTTCCGCTCCTTGCAACCGCAGCAGGCGGCTCAATTAACAACTGCTCGCCTGATAGTTGATGCCGTTAATGGTTGGCCGGCGGATCAGTGGTCGGCAGCGGGTTTTATTTTCCAACAAATAGGCGTTGGTAGTACAAAGAGTCGATCTCAACAGCAATGAAAAGCTATGAAAATCTGGCTTGATCTGGCCAATTCTCCGCAAGTGCTGTTCTTTCGCCCGATTCTGAAAGAATTAGAACGACGAAGACATACGGTCGAAATCACGACTCGTGACTATGCACAGACAGTATCATTAGCCAATCGTTACGGTCTTGCACATGAAGTCATCGGCCAGCATGGAGGCCGTGGTTTAGCGGGGTTAATTACACAAAACTATCTGCGCTCAATCATGCTGGCAAGGTGGGGAAGCAAACGTAAATTTGACTTAGCGATCAGCCATAACTCTTACAGCCAGGTTGTCGCCGCCGCGCTGCTGCGTATTCCTGCTGTGACTCTGATGGACTATGAATACCAACCGCTGAATCACCTGTGTTTCCGGTTGGCGCGAAAAGTGATTGTTCCAGAAGCCTTTCCGCAAATCTTGCTAAAAAAGTTTGGCGCCGGGTCTAAGGCAATCACGTATTCGGGGGTCAAAGAGCAGGTATATTTGGCAGATTTTATGCCGCAAAACGGCTATCTCCAGCAAGAAGGTTTCCCGGCAAATGCACCGCTGGTGGTCATCCGTCCCCCCGCACCCTGGACTGCTTATCACCGATTTGAGAATAATTTATTCGATCAACTGCTTACTCACCTGGCTGAGGGAAATGATGAACGTTATCTATTGTTTTTGCCTCGCTTGAGCAACCAGGGCGACACCGTAAGTCATCTTGCCAATATTCACATTGCAACCAAAACTTACGATGGCCCCAATTTGATCTATCACGCTGATCTGGTAATCAGCGGCGGGGGAACGATGAATCGTGAAGCTGCGGTATTAGGTACGCCCGTTTACACTGTTTTCAAAGGTCAAATGGGAGCGGTAGATCGCTATTTAATGGACAAGGGGTTGATGAAGCAAATTGAAACCGCAGGGGATATCAAGCAGGTCAAGGTGGAAAAACATACAAAACCCCAGGCGCATGGTCGTGATATCTCAATCGTGGCGCGCCTGACAGATTTAATTCTCGCAGCTTAAGGGGCAAAAAGCGATAAGGTTATGTCCGAACGATTGTAAGGGGATCGTTTGCTTATATCAAGTATGTCGTAAAGTATGGTATGATCTAGAGATAGGTTACGTAAAATTCTTCTCAGGCGGAGCATCTGACATCAATGCTGCGAAAATTTAGCACGAAACGGATCGCTTTCTTTTTTATTGTCATAGACTGGTTTGGCAGCCTGGCAATGGTTGTTGTGGCTGCATTTGTGCGTTCTTCCCTGGGGATGCTCCCAAAACCAATCGCCGACTTGTTAGGTCGTCTTCATATTACCGCCGGAGAAATTTCTACTGAGATGGCGGTAATGCATATCTTTCCAGGGCCGCTTTTGATCCTGATTGCATTTATCTGGCCGTTCTTTCTGGTTGTTTTTTCGGTTTACGATGGCAGCCGAAACGAGACTGTTAAACATGAATTATTAAATGTCTTCATGGCGATCTGTGTTTCTATGATGACATTGTCGGGGATTTTGTTTTACACATACCAGGATACCTCGCGGGTCATGTTGGTATTGTTTTTTATCTTCGACCTGTCATTGTTGTTAGGCAGCCGGATGGTATTATGGGGCTATCGTCAGAGCAAAGGGAGAAAGCCATTGGTAGCACGAAGAGCGGCGCTCGTGGTTGGCGCCGGCCCGGTGGGACAAAATGTTGTTGCTCAATTGATGAAATACGCTTGGGCAGATATCCAGGTGATCGGTTTTGTGGATGACGATCCCCAAAAACAAGGGAAAATCTTTGAGGGTGTGCCAGTTTTGGGAACATTGGATCAAATCAAGGAAATTGTTTCTATTCATCACATTCAAGAAGCGGTGATTGCACTGCCTTTACGCGCTTATGAACGGATCGGCGATGTATGTGAAAAATTGCAAGCCCTACTGGTGGGGGTGCATGTGATTCCAGATCTCTTCTCCCTGAATTTCCCGCACACAACTTTGGAAGGCTTTGGTGGGATCCCGGTCATCAATATTGGGCAAACGGGTATTCATGGCTGGCGACGTGTGGTCAAGCGTGTCTTCGATACAATTATGACGGTGATCGGAATGGTGGTGCTTGCACCAGTATTTCTGGTCATCGCGATTTTAATCAAACTGGATTCGAAGGGACCGGTTTTCTACCGGCAGCAGCGGGTTGGAGAGTGCGGGAGGCCTTTTACCATGTTTAAATTCCGTTCAATGCGGGTAGACGCGGATCCCAATATCCACAAGGCTTATGTCAGCGCGCTCATTCGCCAGAACATCAGTTTGAACGATCAGTCAAGTCTCAAAATGACCGATGATCCACGGGTAACCAAAATTGGGAGATTTTTGCGAAAAACGAGCCTTGATGAACTGCCGCAACTGATCAATGTACTGCGAGGGGAAATGAGCATCGTTGGGCCACGCCCGCCGATCGGCTATGAGGTAGAATTGTATCAGAACTGGCACAAACGACGTCTGGAGGCAATTCCAGGAATCACAGGGCTGTGGCAAGTCAAAGCCCGCAATCAAGTCAGTTTCGACGAGATGGTGCGGTTAGACCTGGAATATATTGAACGCCAGTCGTTATGGCTGGATATTTTGATTATTTTACAAACGCCCTTTGCTGTTTTGGGAGGGCGCGGCGCCGGATAAACCAAGAATAGCAGAGAATCAGGATAGGCACTGCTCTCAGTGCCTATTTTTGTTGCTTGAGTTCTTCATGTTGAAAACCAGAGTCACTCAACTTGTCGCTTTAGAACTATGGCTGGTTGGTATTTTGCTGGCCGGAAGCATTGTCTCTGAGCGCATCTTGCCGCTTACTGTTGGAACTGCGGCAGGGATTTGGCTGTTAAGATGGGCTGTTTACCGACGCCGTGGACGCGCGACGCCAGTGGACTGGGCAATTGGAGGGCTGATTCTCTGTCTGCCCTGCAACTTATGGATCTCAGCCCTGCCAGCGAAAACATGGCCGCAGCTTTTGCGTTTGCTATCAGGAATAGCCATTTACTATGCTTTGGTTAACTGGGCAAACACCAAACACCAATTGCGTTCCCTGATTTATGGGGCAGGGGGCAGTGGGTTATTGTTGATCCCTATCGGAATTTTTAGCACAAAGTGGATCTTCAACAAATTATCCTTCATTCCCACAGCCCTCTATGCAAAACTGCCCCAAAACATAGGTAGTGATCCCATTCACCCAAATGTCCTGGCTGGCAGTTTGTTGATTCTGCTGCCGCCCATAATGGCTTATGCTCTTTGGAACCGCAAAACACTTAATTTATGGGAAAAAATCTTCTTCGGAAGCAGCAGTTTCCTAATCATTGCAACCCTGGGGATTACACAATCACGCGGTGGGTTGATAGGGTTGGTGGTTGTTTTAGGGTTGATTGTGACTTTACGTTACCGACGAGGCTGGATCGTCTGGCTGTTGGAATTGATCATCCTTCTCATTTTGATAGGATCATTGGGAATCACACAATTCGTCAACCTGATCAGCCCAACCAGCAGTGTGGTAAACAGTACGAACGTCAGAGTTGAAATCTGGTCGCGCGCCCTGTTTATGATTCACGATTTCCCGTTGACAGGTGTTGGAATGGGCCTCTACGGAGATATAACCGATTCTTTGTATCCTTTTGTAGTCACTGCGCCAGGTAGTGCGCCGCATGCACACAACCTTTTTCTCCAGATCGCTGTGGACTTAGGCATCCCGGCTTTAATCGCCTGGTTGGCTATCTTCTTTTTGATGGGCTATATATCTTACCAGATATATCAATGGGGACAAACTCACCAGGATGATTGGATGGCCGGCCTGGGGTGCGGTTTGTTTTGCAGTCAAGTTGCTCTGGCAGTACATGGGTTGTTCGACGCGGTGACCTGGGGAATGGTGCGCCCGGCGCCATTGGTATGGGGACTATGGGGATTAACTGCCGCCGCCTATAATTTGATTCAGCATTGGCCGACTGACCCTCCAACTCCAAGTAAATGATTGATGAATAAATTTAAGTCATTTTTCCTGCGATTGATTACTCATAAGATTACCCAGACAGTGCTTGGGATTGGGATCAGCGTCCTCTCGCTGTACCTGGCGTTACAAAACGTTTCGCTGCCCAATATGTGGGTGGGGTTATCACAAGCAAGGTGGGAATATGTAAGCCTGGCGTTAATCAGCGTCGCGATCAATGCCTGGGCTAAGGCTGTCCGCTGGGAACTTTTGCTTGGGTCGCGCCGGCAAGGCATTTCCTCAGCAAAGATTTTCATCTCACTATTGGTTGGTCAAACTCTCAATCTCTTGCTCCCTGCCCGTTTGGGAGATCTCAGCCGGGTGCAGGTGATCGGCAGCCTGGGGGCAGGACGCATTTTTACCCTGGGAACCATCGCCGTAGAAAAGATCTTTGATCTGATTTCATATACTCTCTTATTTGTCTTGTTACTTTTTCTGATGCCTTTGCCGGCATGGATCAGCGAGTCGGGTCTCTCTTTCGTGGGGGTCGCGGTGGTGATGATCGGGGGAATCGGCGTCATCACGGTTTGGCGCAAAAATATCGTCATGATCATAGAGCAGTTTGCCAGGCTGCTTCCAGATCATTTACAGGCCCTGGTTTTACATCCGATTCATTCGGTATTAAAAAGCTTCGACATCTTTCAAGACCAACGCAGCGTTTTACATATTTCTTTCTGGTCAGCGGTAGTCTGGGGCGCCAGTTTGCTGACGAATCAATTCACTATGTATGCCGTCGGAATTGACTTACCAGTGACAGCCTCGCTGCTCATTTTAATCGGTCTTCAAGTAGGAATTACAATCCCTTCTGTGCCGGGAAGGATAGGTATTTTTGAATATATCTGTATGTTGGCTTTGACGGCGTTCGATGTCCCACAAGACACGGCGCTTGCCTATAGTATCTTACTGCATGGCATCGCCTTCATCCCTACGACCTTAATTTCTCTACTCCTCTTGCCAGTAGTAGGGAATCCCCTGCGCCTCGACAACCTGACTGTTCGTACTGCTGGCTGGAAAACAGCGCAAATTTTGGCGGAGAATCAAGACAATCATGATGGGGCCAAAGTTGAAAACCACATCAATCCTCGGCGCTAACGTTTCATGCCTCGATCAAAACAGTTTATTTGAGGCGGCATTCAGGTGGAGCAAGGGGTCAGAGCAGCGCACCATTCTCTACGCCAATGCGCATTGTTTAAACACTGCGGCTGAAGATGCAGAATACTTGCAAATTCTGAACCAGGCGGATATTCTTTACGCGGATGGGATCAGTGTGGTGTGGGCCAGCCGGTTTTTGTCAGGCGCTCCGCTCAAAAAAATGACTGGTCGCGCCTGGATCACAGCGTTTTGTCGCCTGGCGGAAGCGGAAAAGCTGCGCATGTATATCCTGGGCAGTGCACCGGGCATAGCCCAACTTGCAGCGCAAAAGCTTCAAGGGCAATATCCCGCTTTAGCCATCGTTGGAAGCGCTGACGGATATTTTAAAGAAAAATCCGAAGACCAAATTCTGGCGGAGATCGCTGCCAGGCAAGCGCAACTGGTGTTTGTTGGAATGGGGACGCCCCGGCAAGAGAAGTGGCTCGCCAGCCATCGCGCCGAGATTGCTGCGCCAGTTTGTTGGGCGGTAGGAGCGCTTTTTGACTATGTGGCCGGAATAGAGCCTGTTGTTCCACAAGCGCTCGAACGGCTGGGCTGTGAATGGTTGTGGCGTCTTTACGTCAACCCGCGTGAGAAATGGAAGCGTTACCTGATCGGAAATCCTCTTTTTATCCTCCGTATAGCAAAACAAAAAATGATACAATAGCTTGCGTTTCAATACGAAATCCTCCTACTGGCGCAAATCCAAAAGGCACAGCAATGCTTAGAAGATTCTCAGCAGATTTCATCTTGTTTAGCATGGGTCTTGACGCAATTTTAATTGTCTTCGCGTTAGGCATCGCGATGACGGTGCGCCCCTTTCTAAACACAATTCCTTATGTTGCAGACATGCCGCTGAGGGCAGTACCTTTGCCGCTCTATCCATTGTTGGCGCTTTTGTGGGTGGTCATCATTCACCTTCTTTCAGGCTATAATAACCGGCGCAATTTATTTGTGACGCAAGAGCTAACTGCCCTGACCATTGCAGCCATTTTAGCAACAATCACCAGCGCGGGGGCTTTATATTTAACCTATCGCGAGGTTTCACGGGTTTTATTCCTGATGTTTGCCTTTATCGCTTACATCTTCTTGATCAGTTGGCGTCTCGTCTACCGGTTGAGTTGGAAGTTAAAAATTGCTCAAGGCGCAGAGGCAAAAAGAGTGTTGGTGGTTGGGGCAGGCCCGGTGGGAAAACTGGTCGCAGAGCAAATTCAGTCTTTTGCTCACCTGAATATCTCTGTCGTGGGTTTTCTCGATGATGACCGCAAAAAACATGATGTAGAGACTCATATTTTAGGCGCCTTATCGGATGCAAAACGGGCGATCTCGAAATACAATGTGAACGATGTGGTGATTGCTTTGCCGCCGCGGGCGTACGAAAAGATTAATGATGTGGTTGCTGAACTCCATAGTTTGCCAGTGAAGGTGTGGGTGATTCCAGACTACTTCCATCTTGCCTTGCACAAAGCCACGATTGAAGATTTCTTGGGTATTCCCATGCTTGATCTACGTGCGCCGGCGTTGACAGACGAGCAGCGAATGATCAAACGGATCTTTGATCTGGCAATTACGCTGACATTTTTGCCGCCTACCCTGTTTTTGATGGGAGTGATCGCGCTGTGTCTTAAACTCGAAGGGAAAGGCCCGGTGTTATTTATTCAACAACGCGTGGGAGAAAATGGGCGGCTATTCAATATGTATAAGTTCCGCACCATGATCCCAGGGGCCGAAAATTTGCCCAATGCGGTTGGCAAAATTGACGCGCAAGGACGGGTAATTCATAAGACTGCCAACGATCCGCGCGTCACCCGTATCGGGCGTCTTTTACGCCGCACCAGTATGGACGAACTCCCTCAAATCTTCAATATTTTGAAAGGGGAGATGAGCCTGGTAGGCCCACGACCCGAACTGCCTGATTTGGTGGAAAAGTATGAGATATGGCAGCGCAAGCGCTTCGCTGTTCCTCAGGGGATGACCGGTTGGTGGCAAGTCAATGGGCGCAGCGACAAACCGATGCATTTGCACACTGAAGACGATCTGTATTATGTGCAAAATTATTCTTTGTCACTCGATTTATATATCCTGTGCAAAACAGCGTGGGTAGTGCTGCGAGGAAAAGGGGCTTATTAAAGCAAGCCTTTTAGACGACAAACTCAATACAATTTGAAAAACTTTGGAGAAACTAAATGACCGTTCACGATGACGAAATTGATCTGCGTCCCTACATTCAAGCCATCATTCACAAATGGTGGGCGCCCGCCCTGTTAGCCATAGTTGGCCTGGCGATAGGATTTCTCATCACTTATCTACAGCCTGAAGTGTATGAAGTTACTGCAACCATGCTGCTGACGCGCCAGAAAACCCAATTGTCCTTAAGTGAGGACTTTACCACTGTTACCGAAGCGACCGATATCACTTCACGGATCAATACGATTTTGACCATTGCGAAGAGCGATGCGATTGCGTTGGCAGCCTTGCAAGAGCTTCAAACGCTCCTCCCACCGGGTGAAACCTTGGGCGGTTTCAAAGATAGTTTTCGACTGACGGTCTTTGGACAGGCGATTAATCTCATCGTCACCGCGCCAGACTCTACCCTGGCGGCAAAAATTGCCAATACTCTGGCAGAACGCATTGTGCGCGCGGTCAATGTTGCCTACCAGGGTGAAGGCCCCCTGGTAGAAATCCAGGCAGAACGAGAAGTCGCAAGACAAAATTACAGCGCGGCTCAGACCAATGTGGAGTTATTTATTCAAAGCAGTCCGATGCTCACGCTGACCCAGCAGATCAATGAACTGCAAGCCGCTCTTGAAAGCCATACCAGTGATCGTACCTGGGCATTGAAATATTATGGCGACCGCCGCGATGAAATGGCCCGGCTGCTGGTCACTACAGAAAGTCTCAAAGCTCAATTGAACCAGGGCGGCCGCTCTTCCGCCGGGGATTTAGGCGATGCGATTGCCGTGTTGTTTGCTCGCACCAGTTTGATGGTTAGCGCCGCCAACCTGGGAAGAATGGATATCAGTAATGTCACTGCTTTACGCGACACGCCTGAAAACTACCGGGCCGACCTGGATACGCTCATCACGCTGATTTCAGCGGAAAAGGCCAAGGCTGAAGAGAAACTGGTAGAAGCAACCCAGACCTCTCTGGAAAGCAGTCGCTCACAATCGGTGGATGAAATTGCCCAGGCGATCAAGGATCTGCAAATGAATGTGGAAAATGCCAAAGCGCGCCAAAAGGAAATCGAAAACAAGCGCGATCTGGCCTGGAGCGTTTACAAAACTCTGCTGGAAAAGGAAACCGAGATCGAAAATGCGCCAAAAATCAGTAATACAATCACTTTGGTGAGCGAGGCGGTGGCGGTGGCAGAACCCGCCCCGCGTGGCACACTGACAAAAACTTTGATCGGCGGCGCACTGGGATTGGTGATAGGACTGGTTGTGGTTGTCGGGATTGAATGGTGGCGTCACGCCGGCGTGTTATAATCGGAATATTACCATTCGCAATACAATGGAAAAAGAAGGAGAAAATCTATGCTAAAAGAGTTCAAAGAGTTCGCCATGCGCGGCAATGTGATAGACCTGGCGATCGGGGTTGTCATCGGCGCAGCATTTGGTAAGATTGTGACATCTTTTGTCAACGATATACTGATGCCTCCCATCGGGCTGCTTTTGGGTAAGGTCAAATTCACCGACTTGTACATTGTGCTGAGAGGGAGTGTACCAGAAGGAACCGCTCTGGAGGTAGCCAAAACGATGGAGGGTGTGATCACCTGGAACTATGGGGCCTTTTTGAGTACTATTATTGATTTTATCCTGATTGCTTTTGCGATCTTTTTACTCGTAAAAGCGATTAACAATATGAAACGCCAACCAGCGCCGGCTGCGCCAGCGCCAGCAACCACCAAAGAGTGCATCTTCTGTCACTCAACGGTGCATATTAAAGCCACGCGCTGCCCTAACTGCACTTCACAATTATAGGTTTTCGCACTTCACCATCCACCCCGGCAGCCATCCAGGCGAGCCGGGGTTTTTGTTATCGCTTCACTGAGCGTTGCTTTGATTATCCTCCTCGCTTATAATTTCAGGAGTGATGACGCCAAGAGGTTGTCAGGGCTTCTGTTCTGATCAACCTTCTATTTCTCTGATCTGCGGAGTTTTTATGTCCCATTCTTCTCTCACCGGCAACCAGATTCGCCAGATGTTTCTGGATTTCTTCGTCGAACAACGTCATACTTTCGTCCCTTCCGCCTCGCTCGTTCCTGGCGGCGATGCAACGTTGTTGTTTACCAATGCCGGGATGGTGCAATTCAAAGATGTATTCCTGGGCGCTGATAAGCGCCCTTACCGGCGGGCGGTCAATTCGCAAAAGTGTATGCGTGTGGCGGGAAAACATAATGATCTTGATGATGTAGGCCGCGATGACACCCACCATACCTTCTTTGAAATGCTCGGCAACTGGTCATTTGGCGATTATTACAAAAAAGAGGCCATCGCCTGGTCGTGGCAGCTTCTCACAGATGTGTGGGGATTGCCAAAAGAGCGCCTGTACGTGACTTGTTTTCAAGATGATAAGGGAAATATCCCAACGGATCAGGAAGCGGCGCAAATCTGGCTGAAACAACCAGGGATTGACCCCAGTCATATTCTCTTTTTTGGGCGCAAAGAAAATTTTTGGGAAATGGCTGAGACTGGCCCCTGCGGGCCATGCTCGGAAATCCACATCGACCGCGGAGCCGAATTCTGCGATCTGCAAGACCGCCCACACCGCTGTGGCGTAAACGGCGACTGCAAACGTTTTTTGGAGCTGTGGAATAATGTTTTTATTCAGTATAACCGTCTTGGGCCAAACGAACTTGAACCCCTGCCAGCCACTCACGTGGATACAGGTATGGGTTTCGAGCGCATCGTGGCGGTCATCCAGGGGGTTAGTTCGAACTATCGCACCGATCTGCTCTGGCCGCTGGTTCTCAAGACCCAGGAACTCGCCGGGCAGACGGACGAAGAACGTGAAGCGCAGTTTACCCCCTATCGGGTGATCGCGGATCACGCCCGCGCGGCCGCTTTTCTGATCGCGGATGGGGTCGTCCCCGGCAATATTGGGCGCAACTACATTTGTCGCATGATCATCCGGCGAGCGGCGCGCTTTGGCAGCAAGATTGGCCTACACCAACCCTTCCTGGCAGAGATCGCGGAGAAGGTGATTGAAAACTATGGCGATTTCTACCCTGAACTGGCGCGCAGCCGGCAGGCTATTCTCGACAACCTGACGCGCGAAGAAAAGCGCTTTGCGCGTACGGTTGAGGGAGGCATGGCCCGCCTGGAACAGGTCATCGAGCAAATGCGCAAAACGGGCGCGGAAAAGATCCCCGGCGATGTGGCTTTCGATTTGTACGCCACGTATGGTCTGCCGCTTGAACTCACGCGCGACGTGGCGCGCGAACAAAGCTTCGAGGTGGATGAAGCCGGCTTTCGCACGGCGATGGAAGAACACAAAGTGGCCTCGGGTAAAGGGGCGTTTGAGGAAATGGACGCGGCAGAGGTAGATATTTATCGTCCTTTGCTGACTGAACTGCAATCTGCGGGCAAGCTTGGGTCTGAAGGTGTCATTTATGACCCCTACGGAGCATTGAGCGTCCAGGGAGAGATTCTTGCGCTGGTGATCAATGGGCAGCCTGCGTCAATCGCCAGGACAGGCGACCAGGTGCAGACGCTTTTGCCAAAAACCTGCTTTTATGTTGAATCGGGGGGACAGGTGGCAGACACGGGTTTGATTAGCGCTGCCGACGGCAGGTGGGAAATTCGGGTGGATGATATGCGCAAGCCGGCGGCGGGGATGATCGTTCATATAGGCGAGGTGATCCGCGGAGAGGTCAGGCTGGGCGACCTGGCTAATGCAACAGTTGATATGGAGCGGCATGCAGATATCCGGCGCAATCACACTGCTACTCACCTGCTGCATGCTGCGCTGCACCAGGTTTTGGGCGACCATGCCCGCCAGGCTGGTTCGCTGGTAGCCCCCGACCGCCTGCGCTTCGATTTCAACCATCCGCAGGCAGTAACCAGCCAACAGCTTGAGCAGATTGAGCAGAATGTCAACCAACAAATTATCGCTAACGAAGCGCTGTCCATTGGGATCAAGCCTTTGCAGCAGGCTATTGCTGAGGGAGCGACAGCTCTATTTGGCGAGAAATATGGCGAAACTGTCCGCAATATTGTGATCGCCAGTGGAGCAGGTCGCATTCATTCCAATGAATTGTGCGGTGGCACGCATGTAGATAAAACCGGCGAGATCGGGTTATGCCTGATCGTCAGCGAAAGCAGCGTGGCTTCAGGGGTGCGCCGGATCGAGGCGGTGACAGGCCGGCGGGCCTATGAGCTCACCCAAAAACGCTTCCGCGCGCTGAAAGAAGCGGCTGGTCTGCTCAGCGCGGCGCCGGACGAAGCGCCTCAGAAGACGCAAGGCTTGCTGGATGAACTGAGCGCGGCGCGCAAACAAATTATGGCTCTGCGCCAGGAATTGGCCGCTTCCAGCTTCAATTTACAGCTTGCAAGCGCGCCCATAGCAGCGGGGGTTCCCGTTTTGACAGCCATCTTACCAGAGGCAAATGCAGAGGTGCTGCGCCAAATGACGGATCGCTTCCGCCAGAAATACGCCAGCGGGGTGTGTGTCTTGGCTTCAGTGAGCGAAGGCAAGCCGACGCTGATCGCAATGGTGACAGATGATCTGGTAAAGCGCCGCCTGCACGCCGGCGAGTTGGTCAAATTCGTCGCTGCACCCCTCGGCGGGGGCGGGGGCGGGCGTCCCAACCTGGCGCAGGCTGGCGGCAAAGACGCTTCAAAGCTCGAAGAAGCTTTGGCCAGTGTGACCGAATGGGTGAAAAACAAGCTAAAGGACGGCAACCCATGAGCAGTTTGTATGAGGATACTGAACTGAGCAATTTTGTGGTCTCCGAACTGAGCAAACACCGCCGGCGCAAAGACGTGGTCTTCGATGTGGCGCAGCGCACCGGCGTGAACTGGCGAGAGGCAGAGCGCTATGTGGAAGATGTGGCTATGGCAGAGGGAAGCAAGATTGCTACACGCAAAAATATTTTGATCATCCCGCTGGGCCTGGCGATCGGAGGGATTGGATTCTACATTTCGATTCTTGAGGGCCTGGCCTTGCTTTCGATTCTCACTGCTGCCAGTGCGCCAGGCGGAAATCTGGAGACGGGGGCCGCCAGCACGGCTGCTCTGCAAGTTGTTTTGCCGCGCCTGGCGGTTGGCCTGGCCATGACCGCCGGCGGCGTGATCGGGATTGTGACGGCGCTGCGTCCAGAATAAACAGGAGTGCATGAAGACTCAGGTCATTTCGCTGGAGTCGCATGATGATGTCGCCTCCATCCGCGACAAAATGGGCTGGAGTAAAACCGGGCGCGTCTTGTTGGTATGGCCGGATAAACTCCCAAAAACAGGCGGGCATCTCCCAAGCCGGAAGTTTGATCTGGCTCTGCTGCTTCATGCCAGCGCCTCGCTTGGCCTGCAACTTGCACTGGTCTGCACAGACACAACAGTCTGCACATACGCGGCAGAATTGGACATTCCTGTTTTCGACACGATTCGCCAGGCGCAACAAACGCGCTGGCGTTCAGGACGTAAATTACGCTCGCGGTTAGAGCGTTTGAAAGATCATTCGGCCGTCACAATTCTTCAGCAGCCACGCGCCAAACCGGTTAACTGGCAAGGGCATTTCCTTGTTCGAGCGGTGTCTTTCACCATCGCAATCCTGTCCGTCCTGCTGCTGGCAGTGGCAATCGTCCCGCAAGCGCGGATCAGCCTCACCCCTCACCATGAAATGCAAACCGTTGCAATATCTGTTCGGGCCAGTACCGATCAGCGCAATGTGGCTTTGACAGGAGAAATACCTGCCTATACGATCAGTGCAATTGTAGAAACGCAAGGGGTTATCCGCGCGACAGGGAGTATTACTGCGCCGGTCAGCCAGGCAGAAGGGAATGTGCGTTTCACCAACCTCACGGATCATGTCATTGTGATTCCTGAAGATACACTGGTGAGCAATCAGGACAAGACGCAGTATTATGCCGTGAAAAAGGAAGGCCGCCTGCCAGGGCGCGCCGGAGCGAATGTCTTACTTCCAGTGCGGGCTGTGACGCCAGGCAGCGCGGGCAATATTGCAGCCAGGCAGGTGGTCAGACTGGAGGGCCCACTCAGCTTCCAGGCGACAGTGGTTAATCTGACGCCGATCAGCGGCGGCAAACAAATTATCACCGCCGCGCCGGAGGCGGCTGATCGGGAGCGGCTTTATTCCCAACTGCTCGATCAACTGCGCCGTGCGGCCAAATCCGAACTTGAAAGCAACCTGGCGAGCGGCGATATCCTGGTCAGCACGCCAGTTCTGACCAGCACGATTGAAAAACGTTATTTTCCGCCTTTCATAGAACCAGCCAGCCAGCTCAGCCTGACGCTGCGCCTGCAATTTGAAGCGCAGGCGGTGCAAGCCGTCGATCTGGAAAAACTGGCGCAGCTTGCGTTGGACGCCAATTTAGCGCCTGGATTCGCCCCTCTGCCCGGAAAAATCGCGATTGAATCGTTGAGTCAACCTGAAATGGGAGGCGATGCAATCATCCGCTGGCGGATTCGCGTGCAAAGGACGATTCAAACCAGGCTGTCTGAAGTGGATGCCGCCGAGTCTGTGCGCGGGCGCACCCCGTCCGAGGCGCTGCTGCGCCTGGCAGACCTTCCTTTATCCGCCCCACCACGCCTGGTTCTCTCGCCAGCCTGGTGGCCGCGCATCCCTTTGATTCCCAGCCGCATCGTGATCGAAACAGCCCAAAATTAATCTATGCGCATTCTTGCTGTTGACCCCGGAGAAAAACGGATCGGCCTGGCGATCAGTGATCCCACTGGAATTATTGCCAATCCACTGACCGTGCTGCAGCACAGCGCCAGAGCCATCGACGCGGCAAGCATCGCTCAACTGGCGGCTGAACACGAGGCCGGCCAGATCATCGTAGGAGCGAGCTACGACGAGGAGGGGCAGCTCACGCCGCAGGGACGGCGCGCAGAACGCCTGGCGCAAGCCATCGCGGCGCAGACCGAGCTTCCAGTGGCGCTGTGGGATGAAGCCGGCAGCACGCAGGCGGCGCGGCGCGCCAGTATCGAGTTGGGCGTCCCAGCGCGCAAGCGCCGCCAACAAGGCCACGGTCATTTGGATGAAATTGCGGCGACCTATATCCTGCAAACTTATCTGGATGCCCAACGACATCGCTCCATTTAGCGCAAACTCATGCCGCGGCGTAGACCTTCTCCTTTCCCCACCTGCTTGTTTCTGTTTGCGACTGCCGCCTTCATTTTGAGTGTGGCATTTGGCGCAGTGGTGATCAGCGTTCCAGCGAAAATACATGAGACCTTTGGCCCACCCTCGCCGCGCTTAAGCAAGCTGCAAGAGGTGTGGCTGATGGGACAACTGGCGTGGTATCACCAAAACCTGACGACTGCTCATGATTCCTCCGGGGCGGCGCAAATTTTCCAAATTGCATCGGGAGAGTCGCCGCTGTCCATTGCGCAGCGTCTGCAAGACCAGGGGCTGATCAGCGAGGCGCAGGCCTGGCTGGCCTATCTCCAATACACGGGCTTAGATACAAGCATTCAGGCTGGTCGCTATACGCTCAGCGCCGCCCTTTCCCCTCTAGAGATTGCGCAAGTGCTGCAAGACGCGACCCCTCAATCGGTGGCTTTTCACGTATTGGCCGGCTGGCGAATGGAAGAGGTCGCCGAGGCCATCCCCGCCTCAGGGCTGAATATCCGCGCCGAAGATTTTCTTGCCCTGGCGCGCAAACGGCCGCAAGCTTACCCTTTCAGCGAGACTTTACCGCCCACAGCCAGCGCGGAAGGATTTCTATTTGCGGGGGGATATGAAATTTCACGTTCGGCGAGCGCCGCTGACTTGCTCGCTATGCTGCTGGCGGGATTTGAAATCAATTTAACCAAAGAGATTCGGGAAGGGTTCAAAAAACAGGGATTAACGCTCTATGAGGGCGTCATCCTGGCCTCGATCGTTGAACGCGAGGCGATTCAGGAAGATGAGATGCCGCAGATCGCATCGGTTTATCTGAACCGCCGGGCGATTGACATGAAGTTGGACGCCGATCCAACCGTGCAGTATGCGCTCGGCTTCAATTCTGAGCAGAATACCTGGTGGACGAATCCGTTGTCGCTGGATGATTTAAAAGTCAATTCCCCTTATAATACCTATCAAAATCCAAAGTTCCCCCCAGGGCCAATTTGCAATCCAGGGTTGGCTGCACTACAGGCAGCAGCCTTTCCCGCCCAAACGCCCTATTACTATTTTCGCGCGGCGTGCGATCATTCTGGTCGCCATCTGTACGCCGAAACCTTTGAACAACACCAAGCCAACGCCTGCCCATAAGCAAAGAGTGCGAATGAAACTTGCCATCAATTATTCACCAGCCGCCGCCGCGCTGTACCAAGAAGAACGCATCCAATGTGATTATTTTAAGTGCCCGCCCTGGCCCTGGATGGTCAGCGAGGCCGAGGCGCTCGCCCCGGTCGCGGTTCATTTCGGGCTGCGCGCCGGCGCAGGAAAACTTCACCAAACGGATTGGGCGAAGATCGATCATTTTCGCGCCCGCACCGGGACAAACTATGTCAATTTGCACCTTGAGCCAGATCAAGCCGATTTTCCTGGCCTATCGGCAGATGTTCCCGACCCCAATGATGAACGCCGGGTGATAGATACCCTTCTGGCGGATATCTGGGCGGTTGTTGAGCATTTTGGCGCAGAATGCGTCATCGTCGAAAATGTGATTTACAGCGGGCCGCAGGGCAGAATCCTGCGCCCAGCCACCGAGCCAGAAATCATCCGCCGCATCGTAGAGGAGACTGGCTGCGGCCTGCTCTTTGATATTTCTCACGCGCGCGTTTCAGCCCACCATTTTGGCCTAGATGAATTCAGCTACATCCAGCAGTTCCCAATGCATCGCCTGAGCGAAATGCACTTCGCTGGCATTCACAAAATCAATGGCGAACTGCAAGATCATCTCTCGGCGCTGCCCGGCGATTGGCAGGCATTGGATTGGGCGCTCGAAAACATCCAGCGCGGCGAATGGTCACACCCACACATGCTGGCCTTTGAATATGGCGGAGTAGGGGGCTTTTTTGAAAACAACTGCGACCCAATGATCATTGCAGAACAAATGCCAATTTTGTGGGAAAAGGTTAAAATGTAGTCAATCTGTCAACCCCCTATCCTCACCTCAAGCCCTAGCAAAGGAGTAGTCATGATCCCCCAATCTATGCAAGTATTTCTCAAAGATCGTCTGCCGGAGGCATCCTGGAATAACCGTTTAGCCCGTGAAGGCAGCCGCTGCTATATGGAGTTTGGCCCGATGGATGTTGACCGGCTGGCGCGCCTGGGCATCCAGGTGGATTCGCTTGGCCCACGCCTGGTGGCAGCCATGTGGGATGAAGCCTCCCCTCTGGAGGTGGGCGCCTACCTGGTAGTAGACAACCTGGCGATGGGACGGCCGGCAATTGGGGGCGTTCGCGTCTTGCCTGATATAACGCCAGCCAATGTATTTTACCTGGCGCGCGGGATGACGCTCAAAAACGCGGCGGCCGACCTGCCTTTTGGCGGCGGAAAGGTCGGGCTGTTGGCCAGTCAAAATCTCTCACCAGAAGATCATACCGAGGCGATTCGCTGCCTGGCGCGCCTGCTCTACCGCTACCGCGACATCTTTTTGCCTGGGCCAGATGCCGGCAGCAATGATGCAGATATGAAGACCATCGCCATCGAAAACGGTCTTGACTTCTCAGTCTCCAAACCGGTTAAGATGGGCGGCAACCGGGTAGACGAGATCGGCGCGGGCGGGGGAGGGCTGATCATCGCCCTGCAAACGCTGCTCGAAGAAATGCCGCGCCTTAAGGCGCTGCCGCAGTTTGCCAAATTTGAAGCGCCCAAGCCAGAGGAGATCAGTGTGATCTTCCAGGGATTCGGTTATGTGGGCGCAAACGCGGCCCGCTATTTGTGCGATGCGATTCCGGGGGCGCGCCTGGCCGGCATGAGCGACACACAGGGATACCTATATAACCCCAACGGCCTGCCGATAGATGAACTCTACCAACGTTTTTTGAAGAGTCGTCTGCTCACCCGTCGCTATTACCAGGAATGCCTTTCGGATGTCCAGGCCGGCGGCACAACAACGAAATTCTCGACCAACCCGAACGATCTGCTGCGCGAAAACGCCTTCTGCCTGATCCCGGCGGCGCACGTTGCCCAATACCTGGATACGGACTCATCCACCAATCCATCTATGACGGTTGAGCGGATGGGAAAATGGGCGGTGATCATTGAGGGCGCCAATACGTACTCTCCCGACCCGACGCGCAAGGCGACCCGATCGCGCATGGAACGGGCGGTGTACCGCGAACGTGGGGTATTGATCGCAACCGATTACCTGGTCAATGCGGGGGGCGTCATTTTTGCAGCGCAAGAGCATCTCATCAAGACGCCGGCCCATCTGCAAATTCCTGAAAGCGCCTTGGGCCAGCGCGAAGCAGTGGATGCCTGGCTGGAGCAGCATGGCGAGGAATTGCTGGCATTGGCCGAGGAGCGCCGCCTGGCAGGGGAAAAAGCGCGCGCAGCGATCATCCGCCACAACGTGCGCGAATTCATTGATCTGCTCATCTCTGATGCAGATATGCTGCCGGCAGAGGCGGCGGAACGCTTGAGCATCCAACGAATTACCACGCGCGAGAGCAATCGCACTGCGGCGGACATCATGGAAAGTATTGTCACCATCTCAGTGCACAGCACGGTGCGCGATGCAGCCAAACTGCTGATCGAAACAGGAGCGCCGCTGCTGGCAGTGCTGACGAAGCAAGGCAACCTGACCGGCGTAGTCACCGATCGCGATATCACCCGCGCTACTGCCCAGGGCTCGCCGGATGAAATTTCGCTGCAAAAGGTGATGACGCGCCAGGTGATCGCGGCCGCGCCAGGCGAGGCTATTTTGGAACTGGTGCGCAAGTTGGAGTATCACGAGATTTCTGCCATGCCTGTGGTGGAAAAAGGCAGTGTGCTGGGCATGGTCAGCACTGATCTGCTCTCGCGCCGCTCACTGCTGCGCTTGCTGCAGTCGCAGTTGCATTAGCGCCGGACGCGACTACCCGGCGCGCAGTGCGTAGACAATCAATAGACGCGGCAATATCGTGACATTGAATTGTTGCGCCGAAGATAAACAGAGGCTATAATCAAGTTATTGTTTCGTTACGTGGCATTGACGCCACACAAGGCAATTTGGATGCTGCGGTATCAGTAAGAAGGAGTCTGCAATGAGTGATCTTAAGGACCAAATTCTCAACAATGTTACTGGCGATATGGATATGATTAAAAAACTCGCCAACAAAATTCCCGGTTTTAAGGGCTATATTGAAAGCAATGCCCGCCGTGATTCAGATAAACTGGTGCGCGATTTGCTTTTCAAGCGCTTCCGCGAACTGGAAGGGCAGGTCTCATCGCTGCAGAGTGATCTGGGGAACGCCGGCGAAATTGACTATATTGACGATCTAGAAAAGTCCGCCATCAAGCTGCGCACTTTTGCAGACCGGGTTCGCACTGCCAAGCGCGGGTATGCCGGGCTGTTCGATGCGGTCAAGGTGAAAACGGACGATCTGGATCGCCTGCTGGCTTATGATAACGCAATGCTCGAACTGGTTGACCAGGTGAAAGCGGCGATTGACAATGTGCAGGCCTCGATCGGTTCAGATGGTCTGCCGGCCGCCGTGCGCAACCTGGAATCTGTCTCGCGCCAGTGCGTCGAAACATTCGACCGCCGCGAAGAGGTCATTTCCGGCGCAGCCGGGGTGTAGGTGACAAGCTACGTTTTCAGCGCCAAATGAAGGAGTAAATTATGGCTCGCATTTTTGATGTTATCGAATATCCGAATGAGATGCGGAATGAAATCGTTCACCGTTTCCCGGATACGGGATCGGGCGATTTCCGCATTGGCTCGCAAGTGATTGTGCGCGAAGCGCAATCGGCTGTCTTCTTCCGCGACGGGAATGCCCTGGATGTGTTTGGACCCGGCCGTCACACCATCACAACTGCTAATATCCCGGTCCTGATTGATGTGGTCGGCAAGGCATTCAATGACCGCACCCCCTTCACGGCAGAGGTCTATTATGTTTCGATGCGTGAATTTGCCGATCAAAAGTGGGGCACTCCGCAGCCAATCATCGTGCGCAATCCGGGCCTGGGCCTGGGTGTGGCGCTCTTGCAAGGCTTCGGCACATTCAGCTTCCAGGTGAAGGATGTGCAGCAGTTTGTCACGCAAATGGTCGGCACGCAAGGCATGCTGCGCACCGAGGATATTGGGTCGCGCATGCGCTCGATGCTACTGCAAAAGCTGACCGACGCACTCGGTGAATGGGGAGCAAAATTTGCCGTGCCAGAGTTGATCGGCAAGACGAACGAATTGGGCGCTTTTGTGCGCGCCCAGGTGCAAGATGATTTTGCCGCCATCGGCCTGACGCTGAAGACCTTCTATGTCGAAAACCTGAAGCCCTCCAGCAAATCGGCGGAGGAACTGCGTGCGATGGGGATGCTCGATATGCAAACCTATATGCAGCTCCAGGCCGCGGATGCGATGCGCGATGCGGCGCAGAACCAAAGCGGCGGGGCGGGTTTGACGGCTGGAATTGGGGCCGGGATGGGCCTGGGGAATATCATGGGGCAGGCTTTTTCAGGAGGCATGGCGGCGCCCGGGGCGGGCGCTACGCCGCCCCCAGCCACTCCTCCCCCGGCCACGCCAGCCAGCGGCGGCAGCGCGAGCATGCCGGCGGTGATGACGCCCTCTGAAGCGGCGGTGGTGCTGCGCGTTTCAGAGGAGGATGTGATCGCAGCCATCCAGGCGGGCGACCTCAAGGCGAAGAAGCTGGGCAGCGCCTATCGCATCAGCCGCGAGGCGTTGGAAGAATTTTTGAAGAGTTAGCGATCGCGGCGTAAGTCGCTTTCAATAGATGATCAAAAAAGCCCACCCGGAACCGGATGGGCTTTTTTGATCAATGCGCCAGGGTTAACTGCCTAAGACGTCTTGAATGAGCTTTGCCTTTTCAGGCGTCAGGGCTTTCCCCTTGGTCGTCTTGCGCAGATAGTCTTTCAAATCTTTCGCCAACAAGGTGGGAATGGGAGCTTCTTCGGCAGCGATCTCCGCTTTTTCGTGCATAAATACCAACGCTGCCTGAACAGGGGGAAGTTCAGCATCGGGCATTTTTTTCTGCAAATATTTGCGCATCGAGTCCAATTCACTCTCTATCTCCAAGTCAGGACGGCCTATATTCTCCTGCCCAAAGAGGCGCAAGTATTTTTGCAAGAACGAGCCACCCTTTTGCTTCCAACGATTCTTTTCGTAGACGATCTTTCCCATCTGATGATAGGGCTGCAAAACCCACAAACCCGCCGGGCCGACCAGGACATGCGTGGCGGCCGAGGTGTAGTGATAGATGGCGTAGCGATCATCCAGGCCCTTGAGCGCCTGATCCAGGGCTTTATCTGGACGGCGGCTCCAGCGATTGCCATAATAAAGACCAAATTGGGAAAGCAAAAATCCCAGGAGCAAAGCCGCCCACATAAAGCCTAGCATCTCAGGGTCGCGCGAGGTGAGCGACAGGTAAAAACCAACGCCCAAGATCGCCAGGCTGGCAAAACTGGCGATCTGCCCAATGAGCGATTTTTGTTTAATTTGCTTTTCGTTTGCAACAATTTTCATTGGATCACCTTTGCATGGGATTATGCAACATACCGTTTCAACACCAGGCAGGCATTCTGCCCACCCAGTCCAAACGAATTAGACAAGGTGACATTCACTTCCTGGCGGCGCGCCTGGTTCGGAACATAATCGAGATCGCATTCAGGGTCGGGGTATTCATAATTGATCGTTGGATGAATCAACCCATGATAGATGGTTTTGGCGCAGACAATGGCTTCTAACGAACCTGAAGCGCCCATGGCATGGCCTACCATAGATTTGGTGGAGCTGATCGCCACTTTGTAAGCATGTTCGCCCAAAACTGCCTTGATCGCCTTTGTCTCGGTAGGATCGTTGAGTGGGGTGGAAGTGCCATGGGCGTTGATGTAATCCACTGCGGAGGGTTCGACGCCAGCGTTAGCCAAAGCCCAACGCATGCAGCGGATCGGGCCGGCAGCGCTGGGATCCGGCGCGGCTACATGGTACGCATCGCCAGAGGAGGCATGACCGGCGACCTCCGCATAGATGCGCGCCCCACGCGCCAGGGCGTGCTCGAGGCTTTCCAAAACCAACGCCGCGGCGCCTTCAGAAAAGATAAAGCCTTCGCGCTTGGCATCGAAGGGGCGCGAGGCATGCGTGGGATCATTGTTGTAACTGGTGGCCAGGGCGCGCATGGCGCAGAATCCGCCAATGGCATAATCGCGGATCAAGCCCTCCACCCCGCCAGTGACAACCAGATCGGCGGCCCCACGCCGGATCACTTCGCTGGCCTCGCCCACCGCCTGAGTGCCCGTGGCGCAAGCGGTTACCACGGTGGTATTCGGGCCCAAGATTTGAAAGCGGTGGGAAATGTAAAAAGCGGATAGGTTGGCAATCCCACCCGGCACGGAAAAAGGATTGACCTTATCCGGGCCGCCAGTACGCAACTGGACAATCCCTTCGTCAAATTTCTCCAGACCGCCAATCGCCGTGCCATAAACGACGCCGCAGCGTTCCCCGTCAGGCATTTTCTCTGGCAAGCCGGCATCCCGCACCGCCTGTACGGCTGAAGCCAGGGAGATCTGCGAGGAGCGCGGCATGCGCCGCGCCTCTTTGCGATCCATGTACTGCGCGGCGTCAAATTCGGGGATCTCCCCGGCGATCTGACATGGCATCGCGCTGGCGTCAAACTGTGTAATCCGGCGGATGCCCGAACGGCCATTGGTCAGACCATCCCAAAAGCGGTCTACCGATGGCCCAAGCGCCGTCACAGCCCCCATTCCAGTAATCACCACACGTGTTTGCTTCATGCAAGCTCCTTATTGATCTTGTGATTTGGATAAATGGGCCTGAATAGAGGCCCGCAGGTTGTCCATCAAATTGGCTTGCACCGCTTCACGCGCCATGCGGATGGCCGACACCAGGGCGCGGGAATCAGAGCGGCCGTGACCAATCAACACCAAGCCATTCACACCTAATAAACGGGCTGCGCCAACTTCCGCCGGGTCAAGCTTTTTCATCAAAGCGCCTTTGAGCGCTGGCTTCACCAGCAGGCCGCCCAATTTAGTGCGCAAGCTCTTGGAGGCTTTAATCTCACTGCTGATGGTGTCTGTGATCAATTTGGCGACCGCTTCGCTGGATTTCAGCAAGATATTGCCAGTAAACCCATCCATGACAACCACATCGGCTGCGCCGCCATACAGCTCTTTGCCCTCGACATTGCCGATGAAATTGAGGCCGCTGGCAGCCAGTAGAGGATAGGTCGCCCGCACCAGTTCATTGCCTTTGCCGGGTTCTTCACCATTAGACAATAACCCCACACGCGGCGATTGGATTCGCAGCAAGCTTTGAGCATAAACCGCGCCCATGACAGCAAATTGCACCAGATGCTCCGGTTTGCAATCGGGGTTGGCGCCGATATCGAGGACGACGCAGTCGCCGCCCTGGACAGGGAAAAGCCCTGCCAGGCCCGGACGCTCCAGACCGGCGATTGGCCCCAAACGGTAATAAGCGGTCGCCATGGCGCCCCCGGTATTGCCAGCCGTGACAAATGCATCCGCCTCGCCGTTTTTAACCAGGTCTATACCCACCGCGAGCGATGTTTTTGAGCCTTTGCGTTTTGCTTTCAAAGCCAAAGCCAGGCCCTTGTCTTCCATGGTGATCACCTCGGGGGCATGCACCAACTTGACCGGAGGATTATCCCCCGCCAAAGCCTGCAAACGAGGGCGCAATTGATCTTCTGGCCCAACCAGAATGACCTCATCGCCAAATTTTTGCCGGGCTTCCAGGACGGCTACAAGTTCAGGTTCCGGGCAGGTATCGCTGCCCATCCCATCCAGTACAATTCTCATAATGTCTCCTGCTATCATAGGTTGACCAGAAAAGATTGCTGACCATTTATCAGCAATCTTCCCACTTGCTTGACAAGACAAGCGACCCGATTATAATACATCCGCTTGCGCTGGTGCTGGAATTGGCAGACCCTGTTTCTTTAGCAAAGAATATTAGGTCATATACGAACAATATCTTAACTCAGATTGCCGATACTCCTGA
>CAIQJJ010000857.1 GCA_903872065.1 uncultured Anaerolineales bacterium
CATCATAAGCATGTTCCGCCGGATATTAAGCATCACCGTGTCCCGGCTGCAGGGATCAGTTTTGACCGCCCTAATATCCCTCTGTTAGTTCAAGAGATTGAAGGTATGTTAGGGGGTTGAGCGTTTTCTTCGATATGCTTTCTTACATAAAAAAGTTGTCAGCAACTCTTAGGTTACTGACAACTTTTTTCTATAGAACGCTTATGTTACGGTTGCGGGGCTGGGGTTGTGTTCCAACGCCCACCGTGTCCGCCGCCCGTGCAGCCGCCCGAAGCGGGGCCGCCGTTTTGCCACATCTGGCTGTGACGCTGATTCATCCAGTCGGCTTGCTCTTGCGTGAGGCTGTTCGAATCAACTGCCTGAGTCATTGCCTTGTTGTGCGCGTCATTGAACAGCGCCTGGATCTGCTCATCTGTCAGGCCCTTCGATTGGGCGATCTGATAGAGCGTTTCGCCGTTATTGACGCGTGTTTGCAATTCTTCCACGCTCAAATCCAGGCCTTCGGCCAGGGCGGCGAACATCGCATCGTGCATGGGGGCATTCGCAGCATTACCCGCACCGCGCCCACCCATCATCCCGCCATTGCCATTCATCATCCCGCCGCGTCCCCAGCCCGTGGCGGCGTCAGGCGGATTTTGTTCCTGGGCCGCGACATTGCTAACAAAGAACGCCCCGGCGGCGAACGCCACACCCAGGATGGCCAGAACCATAAACGCAATTGAACCAAACAACAGCACCTTTTTCATTTTGATCATCTCCTGTAGTAAACTTTTGGCTATCAACCGATTTGTTTTATCTGATCAAGATGATACCGCAAGTTTGTAAAGAGTTTGTAAAGATTCTTCAAAGCAACTTTGAAGAATCTTACGGAATGAAAAAGTCAAAGCGCCAGGTAGCGGCATCCGGCTGACTGATTTTCGCCAGGTCATTGACGATCTGGAACCAGGTATTGCCCGGCTTGAAGGGGTAAGCGCTGCCATCCGGGAAGGTGAGGTACAGCACCGAATCGTAGGCTGGGCGGTTCCAGGCGACTTCGTACATCAGTCCATCGCGGTACGCATAGGCTTTGCCGCTTCCCTCCAACGTAATTTCCACGATTTCGCCCGGCGGGGGGGTATAGTAGGTGTGCGGGGCAAGGATGACGACCACATTCCTGGCACTGATCTGCTGATCATTCAGGCGGTCGGTCAGCGGCTCGTATTCCTCCTGCCCACTTTGCGCCATAACCTTGTCCTGGAAACGCAGGTAGACGCCAGTCGCCGCGTCGTACTGCCAACTTGCATAGTTATCAATTGAGTAATGCACAATCACCTGTTGATTGGCGCTGCCGCCTTGGGGCGGGATGGTTTGGAAAGTCATGCCGCTCAGGTTTGGACGTGAGTTGTCAACTTTCTTATCCGTCATGTACTGGCTGAGTTCTTTGGTGCCGGCCACCAGGTGATTATAGCCGGCCGGCTCGAAGCGGCACATCGGTTTCTCGACAGTCGGCGGGCAGGGGTCTGCGCCGCGCTCCAGGATCAAGCGGTCCGCGTAGTCAGAATTGAAGAAGCGCGAATTAATCCGTGAATCCGCGCTGCCATAAGCGAAGATGGATTTGTACATGCGCACCAGGTCGCCATCGGGCATTCTGCCGGAGCGGATTGGGCCAACCATCGCCGCATCATTGCCGTAGAAGATAGCATGCAGGCGGCTGTAGCCATCGTTATGGTAATAATCGAAGACGATATCGGCCAGGGAAAGTCCCCAGGGTGGGCGGTAATAATTGCGCGGCACCAGGTTAACCTTGATGGCGATCGGGCGGCGGTTCAGCAGGGCCGGATCGGCTGCCGGCAGCCCGGTCAAGGGATTGTTTTCAGCCGGAAAATTGGCCGGGCCGATCAAATCTGAGGTCGGGGTAGCCGTCGGCTGGGTGGGAGAAGGGGTAAAGGTGGGTTTAGGGGTGTTGGTGGCGGCGGGGGTGGACGTCGCGCTGGGCGTGGCGCTCGCCGGCGCAACCGTTGCTGTGTTTTCCTGCGCCGCCGATTGGCCTTGAGCCTGAGCTTGATTTTGAGCCTGGGTGGGAACCAGAGTCCAGGTGGGAGTTGTTTGGGATTGCTCGCCGCTGCAGGCTGCCAGCAGCGCCGCGACCAGGAAAACCCAAAAGAGACGTTTAAACATAAGGGAACCTCCATAACAAAAAGACGGTGAAAATCTCGGACATTACTCGTCCGTGGCTGATCTTGGACAGGCTGATCATAACAGCCTCCTTGCACTTTTCTCAAAAAAACCTATAATCAAGTCTATGAAGCAATGGAACAAAGGAGTCTGGCTTGTAGCGGCCCTGCTGCTGGTCGGCTGGCTGTGGGGTACGCCGCCTGGCTTGCTTGGCAAAGCGGATGCAGTGGGGTATGCCGTTTGTCATCGGATTGACGTTCGCTCCTTTCACTGGTTTGGCCGCCAGTTGCCTCTTTGCGCACGGTGTACGGGGATGTACCTGGGGGCGATGCTGGCCTTTGTGTTTCAACTTGTGGTTGGGGCGCGCCGCAGCGCTTTGCCGCCCTTACGGGTTTGGGCGGTGATGGGGGCCTTGTTCCTGGCTTTTGGCGTAGATGGTCTGAATTCCTATTTGCATTTGAATATGATGCAGACTTTGCTGCCCTGGGCGCCGCACCTGTATGAGCCAAGCAATTCTTTACGTCTGTTTACCGGTTCAGGGATGGGCGTGACGATTGCCCTGGCCTTGCTGCCGGTCTTCAACCAGACGATTTGGGCGCTGGATGGCGAGCGGCCGGCCGAAGCTCTGCCCGCCATCAGCGACTTGCGCACGCTCTTCGTCTTGCTGGCTCTGACCGCGCTGCTAAATATCTTGGTGTTGATTGACAATCCGTGGGTGCTATATCCTCTGGCTTTAATCAGTTCTTTGGGGGTTGTAGTCATCTTAACCTTAGTGTATACGATGGTGTGGGTAATGGTCTTTCGTTGCGAGAATCGTTACCATCATTTGGCGCAGTTGGCTTTGCCTCTGGCGGCAGGGTTCACAGTGGCGCTGCTGCAAATTGCGTTTCTGGACGCTGTTCGTTACTGGTTAACCGGCTCCTGGGCGGGATTTCCGCTCAGCAAAAACTTGATCGAACCACTTTTCAGGAGACCTCTATGACAGATATAAATTATTCATCGGAAATGCCTGCTCCTACAGACAACAAGAAAAAGACGATCTGGATCATTGTGATTGTGGTGGCAGTCCTCTTGTTGTGCTGCTGCTGCTGTATCAGCATGAGTTTGTGGTGGCTGTGGAACAATGGAGATGCCTTGCTTAGCGAGTTTGGCGCGCTGCATCTCCCACTGTTGTTATAGCGTCACTGGCCGGATAGCGTGCGCCGGGTCAGGGGGTTGACCCGGCCCGGCTTGTTGGAACAATGTCTGTAATTCGGCCAGGGCATGGCGGGCGCGCGCCTGGATGTCGGGGGCAAGCGCCAGCGCGGCAAATTCATCCTCATCCAGCACCAGTTGGCGGCCATCCGGATAGACCAGCAAGTCCAACGCCAGGTCTACGAAGGCAATCGCCTCCTGGCTGAATTCGGCTGGGCAGCAGATGTTGCAGTACCAGCCTTTTAGGGCGTCGCTGTCGCGATCATGAATTTCAAAGATGTTGTACCAGCGGTCGCTGTAGTAAATTTCGACAAAGCGGTCGTTTTGTCGAAAAGTGATGCCGTGAAACGGCAAATCGGCGCGATTGAAGCGCGCTTCAATCACCCTCACCGTGGGTTCTTGCAGGAGGATATGGCCGTTATAACGCCAGGTTTCCTGGCGTTGAGGGTTAAGTTTAAGGATGGCAACAGACATAGGAAGGTTTACCTGGAAATGTTAACGTGAGAGGCTGAGAGAAAGTTCCCGGCTCTATGGCATTTTTCGCAACCGGTTTAGAATTAACTTGACCGTGATCAGATCATCCTTGAATGATTTGAAGGGCTTGGTCGGGATCGAACCACAGACTCACCTCTTCTCCGACTGCCGGCAGGGATGTATTTGCTAAAAACTCAAAACCCAAGGTCTGGCCCTGGATCACGACCTCAACCTGGCACGTGCTGCCGCGGAAAGAACAAGCTGCCAGCCGGCCATCCAGGTGATGCGTCTGCGCGCGGGAACGTCCCTGGTTGAGGGCGACGCTGTCAGGGCGCAGCAGGACACTGACGTTTGTCGCGGCGCATCCAGGGGCAGGGAACTCGCCGACCGCGGTTTTCACCCGGCGTTCCATCCCTGCGCCATACACTGCGCCCGGCAGTAGATTGGTCAGCCCCAAGAACTGGGCCACAAAGCGCGTCGCCGGGCGGCAGTAAACCTCTTGCGGCGCGCCAATTTGCTCCACCTGCCCCGCGTTCATTAAGACCACGCGGTCGGCCAGGCTGAAGGCTTCTTCGAGATCGTGGGTAACGTAGATAGCGGTCTGTGGAGTCTCGTCGTGGCCGGGGTGGCGTAAAATGCTGCGCAATTCGCCGATCAGGCGCTGGCGCAGGTTGCGATCCAGCGCGCCGAGCGGCTCATCGAGCATCAGCAGGCGCGGGCGGGGGGCCAGCGAACGCGCCAGGGCGACGCGCTGCTGCTCGCCGCCGGAGAGGGTGTTCACGTCGCGACGCTCAAAACCCGCCAGGCCGGTCAGTTGCAAGACCTCAGCCACGCGGCTTGCCAGGGCAGTATCGGTCACGAGGCGGTTGTGGCCTTTAGGCTGCGTCATGCGCAGCCCAAAGGCCACGTTCTCAAAGACGTTTAGATGGGGAAAAAGGGCGTAATCTTGGAACATGAGGCCGAAGCCGCGGCGGTGCACCGGAACGCTGCGCAGTGACTTCCCCTGCCACAACACATCTCCTTCGTCTGGAGTTTCCAGGCCGGCAATGATCGCCAGCAGGGTGGACTTGCCGCAGCCGCTTGGTCCCAGCGCAGCCACGATCTCGCCTGGCTGCACCTCAAAAGAGACGCCTCGCAGCGCCGGCAAGACGTTTGCGGCAGCGCCAGGACCGCTGCTTATGGCGCTTTCAAAGGATTTTGAGATTTGTGTGACCGTAAGCGACATGTTCGCCTCCTTTGCTCATCAAAATTCACTTTGTCCGCCGCGCAAACTTTCGATCGCCAGCATGCCGCCGGCGCAGACCAACATCAGAATGGCGCTCAGCGCCATTGCCTGCCCGTAGTTCAGCGCGCCGGGGCGGGAAAGAAAGCGGTAGATGGCGACAGGCAGGGTGGGGTATTCCGGGCGGGCAATTAACGCTGTTGCGCCAAATTCTCCCAAGGAGATGGTGAAAGCGAACGTCGCCGCGACGAAGACCGCTCGCCCGATCAGCGGCAGGTCAATCTTTACCAATATCTGGCGCGGCGAAGCGCCGGCCATCGCCGCCGCCTGGCGCAGGCGTGGGCGGATGCTGCGCAAAGCTGGCGTCAAGCTGCGCACAACAAAGGGAAAGGCGACCAACGTGTGCGCCAGGGGGATCAGCAGCGGCGAGGCGCGCAAATCCAACGGCGGGCGGCCCAGGCTGATAATGAAGCCCAGGCCAAGCGTGACCGCCGAAGTCCCCAGGGGCAGCATCAGCAGTGGGTCGAACAGCCGGCTGAGCGCCGCCTGCGGCTGGCGCGCCAGCGCCCAGGCAGCCGGCAGCCCCAGGCTCAGGGACAGCCCCACCGTCGCCGCGGCGTAAGCCAGTGAAATACCGATGGCGGTCGCCGGCGGTGTATAAAACAGCGATCCGCGCCGGTTGATAGTCAGTTCGCGATAGAAATCCAGCGTTAGCCCGGGCGTGAAACTGCTCTCGCCGCGGTTGGCTTCCAGGCGGATTACCGAGCGCGCCGCCAGACCAGCCAGCGGCAGGAGCAGCAGTCCGCTCAGCAGCAGTAAAATCGTCCCAGCCGCCAGGCGCGCACGCCACGTAGTGAGCGGCTTTTGGGTGTAGGTTTGTGGGCGCAGCGAGAGCGGGCGGGAGATGCGCTCTGCCAGGCGCGTATAGGCGATCGTCAGGGCCAGGGTGCAGGCTAACTGGATCAGCGAAAGAACGGCGGCCAGCGGCAAATTGAACAACCCCACAGTTTGATTGTAAATCTCCACCTCCAATGTGGCAAAGCGCGGCCCGCCCAGGATCAAGATCACGCCAAAGGAAGTGAAGTCGAACAGAAAGACCAGCAGCGCCGCGGCGGCGATGGCCGGCGACAGCAGCGGCAGGGTGACCCGGCGCAGCACTTGCCAGCGATCTGCCCCTGCCACGCGCGCCGCCTGTTCCAGGCGGGGGTCGAGGCGTGACCAGAAGTCTCCTACAGTGCGCAAAACGATAGTGGTATTGTAAAAGACATGCGCCAGCAAAATTGCCCCCAGCGTGCCGCTAAACTCGATAGGGGGCGTTTCAACGCGCAGCAGCGCCATCAGCCCCAGGTTCAGCCAGCCGCGCGGGCCAAGCAGCGCGTTAAAGGCCGCGGCTACGACCAGTGTGGGCATGACAAATGGGATAGCAGTCAGCGCCATGAGCAGCGCCTTGCCGCGGAAGCGGTAGCGCGCGGTCAGGTAAGCCGCTGGCAGGCCGACTGCCAGTGTTAGCAAGGTGGAGAGCCCCGCTTGCCAGATGGTAAAGCCCACCACGCGCTGAGTAGCTGGCGCGGCCAGCGTTTCGAACAACAACTCCATCCAGCCGCGCTCCCCGCGCCCAAAGCTCAGCGCCAGGATGCTGGCCAGTGGGTAAAAGTAAAACAGGCCGAGAAAAGCGAGCGGGGCCGACCACACTGCCAGGCGTCCCCCGGCCCCTATCGCCCGTCTCAATACGCCGCCTGGTCTCATTTCAAGACGGTCTCGCTCCAGGCGCTCAACCACTGCTCGCGCCTGGCGTCAATCGCATCTGGGCTGACGTTAGCTGTTTTATTGGGGAAGCCTACGTACTGGCTGAGCTTGCCGCCCAACTTGGCTTCCGGGTTGACCGGAAAGACGAACATTTGCAGCGGCAGTTCTTGTTGAAAGGCGGCCGAGAGCATGAAGTCAATCCATTTTTCACCCAGGTCGCGGTTTTTGCTCCCTTTAAGGATACCGGCAAACTCGATCTGGCGAAAGCAGGTCTCATCGGCCAGCAGGGCGGCGGTCGGCGGCTCATCGAGCGGTTTTTCGGCAAAGATCACCTCAAAGGCCGGGCTGGAGTTGTACGAAACGACGATCGGGCGCGTCCCGCCGGCGCGGGTAAATTCAGTGTAATAGGCGGTCTCCCACCCATCCGCCACCTTCACATCATTGGCGCGCAAACCTTTCCAGAAGTCCAGGTAGCCATCCTCGCCAAAATGGCCGATCGTTGCCAGCAAAAAGGCCAGCCCTGGCGAAGAAGTGGCCGGGTTTTCCACCACCAACAGCCCTTTGTATTCCGGCTTGAGCAGGTCTTCAAGCGATTGCGGCGGCGGCAGGCTGGGCGATTGGGCGGCGAAAAAGGCCTTATCGTAGTTCAAGCATACATCGCCGTAATCTATCGGCAGGGCGCGCTGCTGCGCGTCCAGTTGAAACTCCGCCGGGATGCCCGCCAGGGCCGGCGAGGCGTAAGGCTCAAAAATATCTTCCTTCAACGCGCGGCTCAAAAAGGTGTTGTCCACGCCATAAAACACATCTGCCAGGGGGTTGCCCTTGGCCAGGATGGCTTTGTTAAGCGCCGAACCGGCGTCGCCGGAAGTCAAAATCTGCACCTTGACATTGTATTGTTGTTCAAAGGTTCGGAGCAGCCTTTCAGAAGCGGCAAAGGAGTCGTGCGTCATCACCGTTAGCGTACGCGGCGCGGCGGGGGGCGTTTTCGTGGGCGCCGGCGCAGTAGCAAGCGGCGTATTTGTCGCCGCCGGCGCAGCAGACTGACAGGCCGCCAGCAGCAGACTCAAAATCAAGAAAGAAAAGAAAAGTTTTTTCATAGGTTCCTCGTGTGAATGATGATACATAACAATAAGCCTTCTTCAACCTGCACTGTGGCTTGTTCTTGCACCAGCAGGTTGCTGATGCCGCGCGTCGCTCCAAAATAGAGCGTTTCGCCATGCAGCGCGTATTCGAGGCCGCTCGTTGTAATGCCTTGCACGTCGCCGCCGAGCGGGATTAACGAAACCGTCTCACCCACTTTGCCCTGGATCGCCAGCGGCGCGCCCGGACGCAGCAGGCTGATTTCCTGCCGGCCATCCACCAGGCGGATCTGCAAGCTTTGCAAGCCGGGCGCGGCTGGCAGCAGCAGGTTGGCCAGGGTTTGATCCCAGCGATCACCCAGCGCGCCAAAGAGCAGCGCCTCGCTGACGCCAACGGACACTGCATATTGCAGCGCCAGTTCCAGATCGGTGAAATCCTTGCGTTCTGGGTAGCGCAAGATTTGCGCCCCGGCGGATTCGAGCGCCATCAGTTCCGCCGCGCTCAATGAGTCGAAATCGCCGATCACTACCTGCGGCAGAAGGCCTGCCCTTTGGCAGTGGCGCGCTCCCCCATCTGCAGCGATAATCTGGTCATCCGTCCGCAGCAGGTCTCGAATCCCGCCCGGCTCATTCAATGTTCCATTGGCAAAAACAAGCGCGCGCATGGGTAAACCATCCTGGTCAAAAAAACAAAAACCCTCCACCAGGATGGGTGGAGGGGCAAGATGAGATATAGAGCGATTCCTCCGCCGGCATTATCCGGATCAGGTTTGCGGGTCGAGCGCCGCCTTTAAGCTCTTTGGCGCTCCTCTCAGCCGAAACGGCTCCCCGTGCAACATGAGATGAAAATTTACAGTGCGCCTGAGTATAAAAGCATGAGAGAGGCTTGTCAAGAGAACGAGCCTCTTCTTTTTCAGACGGAAACACAAAGTGGTGGTACACTTAAGCGATTGATTGTAAACTTCAGCTTCTCTGCTGACGATTTTTCTATGGAGAAAAGCAATGTCCATCTTTAAGAACTCTGCTGGTCATAACTGGCGGCCCGGCGCGAAAGTCCTGGCCTATTTCGATGAGGACGGCTACTGGTACCCGGCGCAAATCATCCAGCTCAGCCGTGGCAATTTCCGCATCCGCTACCTGATTGATAATGAAGAAGAAACCGTGGATGAATCTTATTTGTCCGATCTGCAGGTGGAAGTGGATGATGCGGTGGAGTGCTTTTATGAGCCAGAGGATGAGTATTACTCTGCGGTAGTCAGACAGGTCAAGGGCGAGCGCGTCGAAGTTGAATACGATGATGATGGCGAACGCGAATGGACCGATATTGCTCATCTGCGTTACGGCGAAGAATGGGAAGTCGGCGAGCGCGCCTTTGCCTATTGGGATGAGGATGGCTATTACTACCCGGCTACTGTCACGAGTGTGGATGAGGATGACATTGCGGTGCGTTTTGATGATGGCGCTACGGCCACTCTTGCCTGGGAGGACCTGGAAGAGTTGATCCTGGATGTGGACGACGAAGTGGAAAGCAAATCGTCGAAAGATGATACGTTTTACCCGGCTGTGGTGGTGAGCATTGACGGCGAGAAGGTGCAGGTCGAATACGAAGATGGTTCGCAGGAGTGGACTATCGTTAGTAAACTGCGCATTTCTTTGGAAGACGAAGAAGAATAGAGGGCGATTAAACGATGGAGCAGCGCATTCTTGCCTGGGAAGGTTGTAACAATGTGCGCGACCTTGGCGGCCTGGCCACGGCAGATGGTCGCACGACTCGCTGGAAAGCAGTGATCCGTTCGGATAGCCCTGGCCGGTTGACCGCGACCGGATGGGCGGCGCTCTATGCCTATGGCGTCCGCACGATCATTACGCTGCGTACGCATGGCATGGTAGAAGATGAGCTTAACGTTACATCGCCTTATCCTGAGATTGCCATTTTGCAAGCGCCGATTGAAGACGTGACCGATGTGGAATTTGTGCAGCAGTGGGTCAACAACAACCTGTGGGGGACGCCGCTCTATTACAAGGACGCCCTGCTCCGCTGGCCGAAACGGCATGCGGCGGTCGTTTCGGCGGTGGCGCAGGCGCAGCCGGGCGGTGTGCTCTTCCACTGCATTCGTGGTCATGATCGCACAGGCATTATCGCGCTGCTACTGCTTGCCATCGCCGGCGTTACGCCGGATGAGATCGCTGCTGATTATGCGCTAAGTCCCGATCCATACCGTGAGGAAATTCTTGAGCGCCATCATTCTTCAGTGCGAGCAGCCATCCTGGAGACTCTGGCCGGTTTTAACATGGATAGTTATCTTGATGCGGGCGGAGTAAGTGAAGCCGATTTGGCCGCTGTCCGCCGGCGTCTTTTGGGGTAAGTCATTGGCGGATGTCGCCATCGTCACAGCTTGATCAAGGAGGTCTATAATGCGCGTCAGAAAACCCGAATATGAACGCACCTGTTTCCAGGAGGGCGGAGATTTTCGCCCGTTGATCGATTCGAAGGCGGACGTCGCCATTGTTTATGGGATCGATTCCACCTTTGAAAAGCGGGTTGAGCATTGGCGCCAGGCCGGCTACCGCATCCACGTGATGACTGGGGTGGCCTGGGGAGATTACACCGATTATGTGCGCGGCGAATGGGATGGCGTCCAGCATTACGATGACGCTCAGGAGGGCAGCGGCGGTTTCCGCATTGAGCATGGCATCTCCCAGGGGCATGACTCGTTTTATATGATCCCCAGTAGGGCCTACAACCGTTATCTGCTCGAAAAACTGCGTCGCGTGGTGGATGCTGGCGCTTTGGCCATCCACATGGAAGAGCCGGAATTTTGGGCCAGGGCCGGCTATGGGCCGGGTTTTGAACGCGAGTGGGCTGATTACTATGGTGAGCCGTGGCAGGCGCCGAATTCGTCGCACGACGCCCGCTACCGCGCCTCCAAGTTGATGCAGCACCTGTACACACGTTCCCTGGCCTTCCTCTTTGCTGAAATCAAAGCCTATGCCCGCCAAAAAGATCGTCCCGATTTTCGATGCTATGTGCCAACGCACAGCCTGATCAACTATACCCACTGGCACATCGTCAGCCCGGAGGGCAATCTGATGCTCATCCCCGAATGCGATGGCATCATCGGCCAGGTATGGACCGGTTCGGCGCGCACCCCCATGGTGTTCCGCGGTCTGCGCCGCCAGCGCACCTTCGAGTCCGGATTATGCGAGTATGCCTCCTGCGCCGGCTTGGTGCGTGGGTCGGGTAAGAAAGTCTGGGAGAACGGCGACCCGATTGAAGACAACCCCCATTACTCCTGGGATGATTACCGCGTCAATTGGGAATGCACCCTGGCCGCCTCCATGCTGGTCCCTGAGAACGAGAATTGGGAGATCATGCCCTGGCCGGGGCGCATCTTCACCGGGCAATACCCGATTGTGAACCTGGATGGCTTGCCGGCGCTGCCGCTTGCCGAAAGTTATATGCAGCACTTGCGGGAAACCGGCCGTCAGGAATTAGCCGGCCAGACCCGCCGCGCCCTGGATCTGTTTATGGATTACTATCGGGAGCGTTCCAACGAACCGACCGGCGAAACAACCGGCATCACCAACCTCACCGATACCTCCAGCGAGCTGCGCTATGGCGATATCTGGAATACCGTATACGGTTTTTACAAGAAGATCAGTGATTGGGAAGATCAAACCGCCGCACAGCGCATTCGAGAGGCGCTGAGCGAATTCTACGATCACCCCTACACCGAACGCTCATCCATTCCGCTCGATTACGCCGCCGAATTGCAAGTGATCTTCAATGTTCAGGCCGATATGGCCTGGCCCGGCGAAATGGAATGGCTCTCCGGGCAGGCTGGCGTGGGTGTGGCGCTCGCCTCTTCGATGATGTTCCAACGCGGCGAGCCGGATGTGAGCGACGAGGATATGTCCTCCTTTTATGGCCTTGCCATGCCCCTGGTCAAAAATGGCATTGCCTTGTCCATGCTTCATCTCGAACGCGTGAATGACCCCGGCTACCTGGATGCGCTGCGCGTCATTTTCCTGACTTACGAAGGCCAGAAGCCTCCTTCTGCCCGCGTCCACCAGTCCCTGGTGGATTGGGTCAAAAGCGGCGGCGTCCTGGCGCTTTACGGGCAGGGCGACGTCTATGACCGGGTGCGTGAATGGTGGAACCAGGACGGGCTGGATTATGCCCATCCTCAGGATCATCTCACTGAACTGGCCGGGCTGGGTCGCGCTCCTGTGGAAGGGCTGCACCCTTGCGGCAAAGGCGGCTTCCTGCTGACCCACGAATCGCCCAGTGCCCTGGCGCATGACCCGCGCGGCGATGAGAAGGTCTTTGGTCGTTTGCAGCAGGCCGGGGAAGCGGCGGGCCTATCCTTTAAGCCAACCCATATCCTCGCCCTGCGCCGCGGCCCCTATGTGATCGCAGCCGGGATGGATGAGGGCCTGGATGAAGCCGGTTACACTCTGCGCGGTCAATGGGTCAATCTCTTCGACTCGCGCCTGGCGGTGATTGTCGATCCGCAGATTTTGAGCGACACGCGCTGGCTGCTCTACGATCTGTCCCGCTGCCCGCAGGAGGCGTGGGTGATCGCCTCTGCTGGCCGGGTTGAGGGCGAAACCGTGGCTGGTCGTATCCTGCGCTTCCACATCGGCGGGTTGGGCAATACCGAGTGCCGCCTGCGCGCTCGCCTGCCCCAGCCGCCGCTTCGCGTTGTCGCCAACGATGCTGCCGCGCAGTATGAATGGGATGCTCCCTCCCGTACTGTCCTGCTTGCTTTCCCTCATCAGGAGGGAGGAACGGCAGTGGAGATCAGTTGGTGAAAAATCGCTCGCGGGGTTCTTCCAACTCGATCCAGTAGACATCACCCTGGTTGATCACCATTCCCCCTCCACCAGTTTGCGCTGCTGCGCTCGCATTTTGGCCAGGCGCTCTTGCTCATCGGGATCAGGTTGATCTTCGTAAGCCTGATTGATGGCCGCCAATAAAGCCTGGTTCTGGTAACCTTTGATGAAATCTTCGAGCGCCAGGGTAAATGGCCTATGTTCAGGGATTGGCAGCGATTTTTCCATCTTGCAGTGTAAAAACCTGGTCGGCGTACTCATCAATGATCGGGTCATGGGAAGTGGCCAGGATGGTGATCCCCTCGCGCTCCACCAGGTGGCGAAAGAGATCGAGAATCTGACGGGTGGTGGTCGTATCCAGTTCGCCGGTTGGCTCATCCGCCAGGATCAGCGCCGGGCGGTTGGCCAGAGCGCGAGCGATGGCCAGGCGCTGCTGCTGCCCGCCGGACATTTCATCCGGGCGGTGGTGCATCCACCTGGCCAGGCCGACCACCTTCAGGCAGCGTTGGGCGCGCGCCAGGCGCTCGCGCCGTCCCAGGCCGAGCAGTCGCAGCATGAACTCCACATTTTCAAAGGCTGAGTAAGTGGGCAGCAGGGCGAAGGATTGGAAGATGAAACCCATCCGCTGGCGGCGCAGCAGCGTGCGCTTCGTCTCGCTCAAGGCGGAGAGCAACTGGCCCTCGAAAGTAATCTGGCCGCTGCTGGGCTGATCCAGTCCGCCGATGAGGTTGAGCAGGGTGGTCTTGCCGGAGCCGGAGCGTCCCTTGAGGGCGGCAAAAACGCCGCGCGGCAGTTCCAGGTCAACCCCGCGCAGCGCCGGTACGGGTTGGCCGTCCGTGGTGTAGGTGCGTGTGACGGCCTCAATGCGTAAGAGAGGGGAATTCGGGGAATCGGTCATCATACAACTAACGTTTTGGGGAAGAGCTGCGCTGCCGGCGGAAAATTTCTTTCAGCGAGCGGCGTTTTTGATCGGGGGCGGCATCCTCTTCCACATAGAGTTCCTCGGCGCCGGGCAGTTTTTCCTCGGCCTGCGCCACGCGCCCACGCCCCGCCACCGGATGGATGGTGAGGTGTTCGCCGCTCAATTCCAGGCGCACCCGGTCGCCGATGTTGAGCGCCTCCAGGTAATCGCGCGGGATTTGCAGACGCCCGGCGCTGTCCAGTACGATCAGCTCTTCGAAATGCGCTGGCGCTGAATGGGTGGATGGATGGCGCGGCGCTTCGCCGGGCGCCACGGCCGGCGCACTGGAAGCCGCGGCGCGCACCGTTTCAGTGCTGGTCTTGCCATCGCGAATGGCGACAACGCGATCGGTATGGTGGCTGATTTGCGGATCGTGCGAGACAATCAAGATCGTCACCGGATGTTCCGCGGCCTGGTTGATGCGGCGCAGGGCGGCGAAAATTTCGAGGGCGGTGGCGGTATCTACCTCGCCGGTGGGTTCATCGGCGAGCAGGATGCGCGGCTGATTGGCCAGGGCGACGGCGATGCCGACGCGCTGCTGCTCGCCGCCGGAAAGCTGCGCCGGGCGGTGTTTCAGGCGGTGCGAGAGACCCACCAGGTCGAGCAGCTCTTTGGCGCGGGCGCGGCGCGAACGGCCTCTCAGGCGTGTCAGGCGCATTGGCAGTTCGACGTTTTCCAGGGCGGTCAGGTAGGGGGCCAGATTGCGTGTGGTCTGCTGCCAGACGAATCCCACCTGTGTGCGGCGGTAGGCGTCCAGTTCGGCATCCGACATTTTGAGCAGGTCGCGCCCGCCGACCGCCACACGCCCCGCGGAGGGGCGATCCAGCCCACCCAAGACGTTGAGCAGGGTGGATTTGCCGGAGCCGGATGCGCCGACAATGCCGAGTATCTCGCCCTCGGCCACCGCCAGGTCTAAGCCCTGCAGAGCAAC
>CAIQJJ010000858.1 GCA_903872065.1 uncultured Anaerolineales bacterium
CAATCGGCTGTCCCGATGGGTTGCGCGCCGAAATGATAATGATGGGGATATTTTGCAGCTCCGGTTTTTGCTTGCACAGTTCCAAAAGCTGAAAACCGTTCAGGTTGGGCATCACCAGGTCGAGTAAGATGACATCCGGGCGGCATTCTTCCAGGATGTGCAGCGCCTCAACCCCATCCTGCGCTTGCAGGACGCGGTAATTCTTGCCGGCCGAGGCCAATATGCGGCTAAAAAGCTGTAAGACATCTGGTTCGTCGTCTACGATCAAGACACTGCCCGAATCAACTTGCAGCTTCTCCAGGCTTTCCAGGAGGCTTTGGCGGGTAATTGGCTTGACCAGGATATCAGCGACGCCCATAGCAGCCGAGGCCTGCCCGGCGGCTTCGGGCAGGGAGCAGGTAATGATTGGGATGCCTTTCAGGTGATCGACTTGCCCCTTGAGACTCTCCAGGGTTTCATTGATGGAGACGCCGTTGATGAGCAAGGCGCGGGCCGGGTGGTTGGCGAGGCGCTGCCGGGCCTCAGCCAGGCTGGAGACCGGCTCGATGTCAATTTCTCCCAGGTAACGGCGCAGCAAGTGCTGCAGAACACTCCCTTGCTCAAAGACCAGATAGCGCGGCGGGGCGCTCTTTTTGGGCAGGTGCGGCAAATGAGCGCGCTGTTCAATCGGCAGATAAGGATTGATGCCGCGCGGCAAGCCGCTGGCGAGCGGCGGCGGCGTGTTCAAGGGGATTTGAAAGCTAAAGGTGGTGCCGACGCCAATCTGGCTGTCCACCCAAATTTTCCCATGATGCAGTTCGATAAAGCGCTTGCTGATCGCCAACCCCAGGCCAGTGCCGCCGTAGCGGCGGCGGATGCTGGCGTCAAGCTGCTCAAAAGGATGAAAGAGCTTATCCTGGTCTTCGGGCGCGATGCCAGGGCCAGTGTCGCGCACTGCCACTTCCAACACATCCCCCACCCGGCGGGCGCAGACCACTACGCCGCCCTTTTCAGTGAAGCGGCCAGCGTTGCTCAACAAATTAAGCATGACTTCACGGATGCGGGTGCGGTCACAAAAAATCACTGGCAGTTCCTCATCCCCCTCCCGCTTCAAATACAGCCCTTTGAGTCTGTAGAGGGGCATGACCGCCGCCAGCGAAAACTCGATAATCTCTTGAAACGGCAGGTTCTCCCTGGTCAAAGCCATCTGATCGGTATCAATCTGGCTGAGATCGAGGACATCATCAATCAGATGCGAGAGATGCTCGGCGTTGCGTTTGATCACGGTCAGGTCGGCCAACAAAGCGCCAGGGATTTTTTTGCCATAGGTTTGCGGGGAGTGAAGGATCATCTCGGTGAAGCCGATGATCATGTTCAGAGGGGTGCGCAGTTCGTGGCTGACGTTGGCAACAAACTGCTCTTTGGCCGAGCGGGCATCGTCAGCCGCCTGGCGCAGCCCGTGGGCGAGCTGGTTCAAACGCGCAAGCTGCTGATTGGCGTCGGCCAGGTCTTTCAAGGCGCTTTCCAACTCTGCTTTGCGGGCGCGTGCATCATCCAGCAATATCCTGGCCGAATGAATATATTCTTGCGCCCACTGAGAAGTATCCAGCATGGGACGATAGGCCGCCAACAAAAGGAGCCATAAAGCCCAAATAGAAATGACGGCGCTGACCGACATGAGCGCGGAAATGGCCTGGTAACGCACAAAGATGGCCCCAATGAGGACGCTTTCGGCGAACGCAAACAGCAGCGAAGCTTTGAGGCCAACCAAGACAGCCGCCAGGGCCACCGGAAGAACGGCAAACAGCAGAGCGGCCGGCCACCCGATCCAGATGGCGCTGAGGGGGAACAAAGCCGCGCAGGTCAGGAGGAGTATCCAACGACTGAGCTGCGGCAGCCAGGCGCGCAGCGACCCGACCGGTTCATTGGGCGATTGCTGGTTGTCCAACCACCAGGCAAGCCTTGCGATGAAGACCAGGCTGGCAGATAATGCAGCAACTTCGATTTTGGCGATCAGGGCCGACGGTTGATAGGATAGGACAAAGATGACGACGGCGATGAGAAAGAGCGCCAGGCTGGCCGGACGGGGTGAAATGCGCAAATCGGCGGTAAAGCCGGAAGGTTGAGTCATACGAATCCTTACTCGGTGAGTTAGGAGCGTATCACAATTTGTAAAAAGGAGCGATCTATCCACAGATTACAGATTTCGCAGATTGGAAAGCCAGTTAAAACCACTAAGCTGCACAAATTTTTTCTTAGTCTTCTTATTCGTGAAAATTGGTGTTATTCGTGGTTAATCTTTGCAAATCCGACTTAAAATCTGTGTAATCGGCGTAATCTGTGGATTGTTTTGAAAGCCTTACACAAACCGTTACGCTCTCGGAGTTATGAAGATTATAAACCACTATTAATGCTATAATCCAAACAGCTCCTTACCATAATCAGGCGCGCTGAGCCTGTCGAAGCGTTATCCTTCGACAATCCTTCGACAAGCTCAGGATGCCTGCGTTTCGGTAGGCGCGCTGAGCTTGTCGAAGCGCCTCTACCATGCAAGCATCCTTCGGCTATCCTTTGGCAGTCCTTCGGCAGTCCTTCGACAAGCTCAGGATGCC
>CAIQJJ010000859.1 GCA_903872065.1 uncultured Anaerolineales bacterium
GCGCAGGCCCTGTGATCAACCCGGATGGCTCGCCCGTCCTCTGCGGCGACCAGGCCGAGCCGCTTGATCAGCTCATGATCTATCTGGACAATGCGCTGGTCAAGACCTTCGATACCCCTATCGGCTCCTATTTTATTTATGATCTGGCCGTTGGCGGCCTGGTCACGGGACAGCACAAGATAACTGCCGTAGGCGTGGCCGCTGATGGTACGCAGAAAACCGTCGATCTCTACTTCAACGTCGCCAAGAGCGCCGCCGTCCCCCAGGTGACACACAGCGGTTTCACCGAAGGCGCTTATGTGGTGGTAGATGTTACCATCCTCAATCCGAGCAACGCGCCGTTTCCGATTACAGTGAACAAGGTTTACGAGACCGCCCACGGCATGCAGTGGGCGACGCAGCCTTTCCCCTATGGGGCGCTCAGCGGCGAATATGACCCCGCCACGCGCAATAGCTGGATCATTCTGGAACGCAGCTCCCTCAATACACTGAATCCGGGGCAGAGCCTGGCGCTGCGCTACAAGCTGGCGCCCATCCTGTACGAGGACATGCAGAATGTCACCTACTGGCTGAATAAGGAACGGCTGACGGTTGTGGAGTACACCGCACAGGGCCAGGCCGCCATCATCGGCGTACCCAGTGAATTGGCCGTACTGACCACGCCCGGCGGCGTGGCCACCTTCAATATGGCCGTTAACCAGATGATGCAAAACGCCGACTACCTCATCGTGACCAACCCGGCCCAGCTTTTCGCTGCCTTTGATGCAGCCAAGGTGAGCCAACTGCTCGCCAAGATGGGCGAACTGGCCATCACCAAGCAGGGCGTTCTGGGCTACCTGGATACCTACGATGACGGTTCCATTTTGAACCACCTGATTTCCGAAAACAGCTCCTGGCTAGGCCGCCTCAACGGTGTCTTTGAAGACCTGGTGGACGGGTATGTGCTCCTGGTGGGTGATCTGCGCATCATCGCCAGCGACCGATCCATGTCTTTATACATGCCCCATTTAGAAACCGATGACTATCGCAGAGTCCACCATACAGATAATATCTATGCTCAGACGCAGGGCGATGGACGCCCTGACCTGGTGGTTGGTCGCCTGATCGGCAGCATTGACACCATGATTACCAGCCTGCAAACCAGCCTGGATGTGTACAACGGCGTTGGGGGGCGGCTGTTTAATAAAGCCGACGCTTCGTTTGTCAGCGGCTCTGAACCTCGTGATGATGCTTTCGAGTCTTCTGTGCGCGAGCTGCGCGATACCGCAGAAGATTACGGCCACGCCCATAACGAGCTATACTTCGACTACCAATCTGCCCGCTGGTATTACGATTTTAACTTTGAACAATTCGATGGCGCGGCCGCCTGCGATCTCAACGGCGACGGCAATGATGAGCTTGTGCATGGCGACCGCAGTGCGAACAGGATTGGCATCTACAACCCAACCGATGGAAATAGGCTCGGATTCCTTGTGCAAAATTTCGAAGAAGGCGATGGCCTGACCTGCGGGGATGTGGATAACGATGGCTATGATGAGATTGTGCATGGCGACCGCGCCGACAAAATCTACATCCTCGATTATCACACCGCCGGTTCCAGTTCCTTTACCTGGGATTTCATGGCCTACGACCAGCTTGCCGTGGGCAATGTCATTGACGCCAATCCCGGCGATGAAATCGTTATGGCTGACCGCGATGATACCATTTATGTATTTTCCGGGACGGGCGCGGTGCTGAAGACGTTCGACCTGGCTACGTATACTCCTGCGATTGACTTCATGGAAGGCGATAAAGTCGCAGTTGGCAATGTGATTGACAGCTACCAGGCCGAGGAAATCATCGTCGCCAGCCGCGACGCCGACCAGATTATCATCCTGGATGCCAATGGCGCTGTGAAGAGCAGAGCTGCACGCGATTTTGAATATGGCGATGACCTCGCCGTGGGCAGCCC
>CAIQJJ010000860.1 GCA_903872065.1 uncultured Anaerolineales bacterium
GGCATGGACGGTTGAGAGTGCATGGTGAATCCAAGTATACATCTGTTTGAGGCTTTTTCGAGTTGAAAGACGCAAATAGTTCTTTGTAAACAGGCAATATCTTCGATGATTCCACCACTGCTCATCTCAACTTTGACCAGACTCCAGTTTATAATATGCCAGCAACCCTAAGATATTCGACACAAGCAGATCAAACCCTGGGAGATGAGCATGAATCAAAATGACATTCAAAAAGCAATTGAGAGCGGGAAGACCGTTCTCGGCGTTGAGTTCGGCTCAACGCGCATCAAAGCGGTGCTGATCGGCGAGAACCACGCGCCGCTCGCATCGGGAAGCTATGATTGGGAAAACCGGCTCGAAAACGGCGTCTGGACTTACCACCTGGAGGACGTTTGGACGGGCTTGCAAGAAAGCTATCGCCGGCTCAGCAGCGAAGTCCTGGAAAAGTATAACATCCCGCTCAAGACCATCGGCGCCATCGGTTTCAGCGGCATGATGCACGGCTACCTGCCATTTGACAGGGACGGCAAACTGCTCGCCCCATTCCGCACCTGGCGCAATACCATGACCGGGCAGGCCGCCGAGAAACTCACCGCGCTGCTCCAATTCAATATCCCGCAGCGCTGGAGCATTGCCCACCTCTACCAGGCGCTCTTGAACGGAGAGGCGCACGTGGCGGAGATCAGCCACTTGACGACGCTGGCCGGCTATGTGCATTGGAAGCTGACCGGGCAAAAGGTGATGGGGATTGGCGAGGCTTCGGGCATGTTCCCCATTGACAGCACAATTAATGCCTACGACGCGCGCATGCTGGCCCTGTTCAACGAATGCGCCGAAATGCAAACAATGCCGTGGAAACTCCAGGACATTTTGCCCACGGTGCTGGTCGCCGGAGATGCGGCGGGCGTCTTGAGTGAAGAAGGCGCAAAACTGATCGATCCCACGGGAAGCCTGCCGGCCGGCATCCCGCTGTGCCCGCCGGAGGGCGACGCCGGCACAGGTATGGTGGCGACCAACAGCGTGGCCCAGCGCACGGGCAATGTCTCTGCCGGCACCTCTGTCTTTGCGATGATCGTCTTGGAAAAAGCGCTCTCCAGGGTTTACCCTGAGATAGACATGGTGACGACGCCCACGGGCAAACCGGTGGCGATGGTGCACAGCAACAACTGCACCTCCGATCTGAATGCCTGGGTTGATCTGTTTCAGCAGTTTACCCAGGCCTTGGGGGTGGAAGTCAGCCAGGCGAAACTGTTTGAGACGCTGTACCAGCAGGCCCTGGCCGGCGATGCGGATGGCGGCGGGCTGCTGGCTTACAACTATCTCTCGGGCGAACACATCACGCACCTGGAAGAGGGGCGTCCGCTGTTCGTGCGCACCCCCGAAAGCCGCTTTACCCTGGCCAATTTTATGCGGGTCCACCTGTTCTCGTCGCTCGGCGCGTTGAAGATCGGCCTGGATATTTTGTTTGACCAGGAGCAGGTGAAGATTGACCAGATTTTTGGTCATGGCGGTTTCTTCAAGACCAAGGGGGTGGGGCAAAAGATGATGGCGGCGGCGATGAATGTCCCTGTTTCGGTGATGGAGACCGCCGGCGAGGGCGGCGCCTGGGGCATCGCGCTGCTGGCCGCTTATCTGCGGTATAAGGTCGAGAACGAACCGTTGGAAGCCTATCTTGTCAACAAGGTCTTTGCCAGCGAAAACAGTTCGACGATCGCCCCCGATCCAACCGATGTCAATGGCTTTATGGCGTTTATGGAACGTTACAAAAAGGGGCTGCCCATTGAAAGAGCCGCCGTGGATCGGCTCAGGTAGATGGAACGTTTTATCGCTGCGCCAATGGGCGCGGCTGATCATTTCTGCGCGGGAGGCTGTCTGCCTCCCGCGCCGCACTTCATTCTCGGCCTGCTTCTGATGATCGTATTCTCCGCCTGCCGCGCCTCGCCGGCGTCGGTTGGGGGCGGCGATGAAAGTGGGAAAGCAGCGACCTTGAACGTCTTCGCCGCAGCCTCGCTGACCGGGGCTTTTGGCGCGATTGGCGAGCAGTTTGAATCCCAACATCCAGGCGCGGCGGTAGTTTTCAATTTTGTAGGCTCGCAGCAGTTGGCTCAACAGTTGGCTGACGGCGCGCCGGCGGATGTGTTTGCCAGCGCCAATTGGAAGCAGATGGAGGCGGTGATCCAAAACGGGCGGGTTCTCTCCGGCGCGGCCAAAACATTTGCCAACAACCGCCTGGTGGTGATCTATCCCAAAGCCAACCCGGCCGGCCTGGCGCAGTTGGCGGATCTGGGCCATCCGGGGTTAAAACTGGCGCTGGCGGCGAAAGAAGTTCCTGTCGGGCAGTATGCCTTAGATTTTCTGGCCAAAGCCGCTGCAGATCAAGCTTTCGGCGCGGCGTTCAGAGACGAAGTGATCAAGAATGTCGTTTCCTACGAGAGCGATGTCAAAGCAGTGCTGACCAAAGTGGTTTTGGGCGAGGCGGACGCCGGCATTGTTTATCGCAGCGACATCTCCAGGGACAGCGCGGCGAAAGTCGGCCAGATTGAAATCCCCGACGCGTTGAATGTGATTGCTCACTACCCGATTGCCGCGGTGCAAGATAGCGCCAATCCAGACCTGGCCAGGGCCTTTGTGGAGTACGTCTTGTCTGCGGATGGACAGGTAATCCTGGCCGCGTATGGATTCATCCCTGTAACCCTCGGTGGGGAAAAGTGAAGTTTGGGGTTAAAATAGACTTTGACGCAATGCAGTTCTAAAACCGAATGCGCCTTTCTCTGGAGTCTCCATGCGCGAGTCTACGTTAAACACCCCATCTTCATCGCCGCCCTGGCGGGCAAACCTATCCTTTTTGGCCCATTCTCTGCTGGCGCAGCGCCGGCGGGCAGCAGCGCTGGCGGCGTTAATCCTGTTCAGCATTGCCTTACAGTTGCTCAACCCGCAGGTGATCCGCTATTTTCTGGATACGGCCAGCTCGGGTGGATCGCGGCGGGCGCTGCTGTTGGCGGCGGCCCTGTTTTTGACCGTCGCACTGCTGCAGCAGGGAGTAGACCTGCTGGTGATCTATCTCAATCAGCGGGTAAGCTGGTCAGCCGCCAACCGCCTGCGCGCTGAGTTGGCGCTGCACTGCCTGAAACTCGACATGGCTTTTCACAAAAAGCATACTCCGGGCGAATTGATCGAGCGCGTGGACAGCGACATTCGCCAAATGGGCGATTTCTTCTCCCAATTCGCCCCGCGGCTGGTTGGCAACAGTCTGCTGGTGCTGGGCATCCTGGCGCTGCTGCTGCGTGAAGACCTCTTGCTAGGGGGTGGGATGCTGCTCTATACCGCCATCACGGTCTCCGTTTTGGGGGTGATCCAGCGCCCGGCGGCGGCTCGCTGGGCGGCTGAACGCCAGGCCAGCGCCGATAAATTCAGCTTCATTGAAGAACACCTGGCCGGCGTGGAAGATGTGCGCGCCGTGGGCGCAGAGGACTACGCCATCCGCCGCCTGCTGCTGCTGCTGCGCAATTATCTCGAGAAGCTGCGCGCGGCGTTTGTGGTCAGCAGCCTGGCGCACAACTTGACCAACCTGGTCTACGCTGTTGGATACGCTTTTGGGTTGGGGTTGGGTGTGTATCTTTACACGCAGGGGCAGGCCACTTTAGGTACGGCCTACCTGGTGGTGTATTATGTGGGCATGCTTGCGGAACCGCTGCAAGGGATTCGCAGCCAGATGCAAAATTTGCAGCAGGCCAGCGCCAGCTTGCAGCGGGTGGGCGAGTTGTTCGCCATCCAGAGCGAGGCGGACAGCGTTGAAGCGTCGCGCTCCGCCGGCGGCCCGGCGCATCTTGCCGCGGCGACCGCCCTGCCGGTGACGTTTGACCGCGTTTCGTTTGCGTATGAAAACGGCGGCGGCGATGAAGCCGGGGAGGCCGCGGAGAACCGTGTGCTGCACGAGATTTCTTTCCACCTGCCGGCCGGCAAAGTGCTGGGCATCCTCGGGCGCACCGGCAGCGGAAAATCCACCCTGGCGCGCTTGCTTTTTCGCCTGTACGCGCCAGACCAGGGCGCGGTTCGCCTGGGTGAGGTGGACATTCGCCAGGTGAGTGCGGCCGAACTGCGCCGGCGGGTGGGGATGGTGACGCAAGATGTCCAGCTTTTCGACGCCACGCTGCGCGCCAACCTGACCTTTTTTGACCCGGCGGTCGCCGATGAACAGCTTGCCGCGGCGCTGAAGACGCTGCGCCTGTGGGATTGGGTGCAGGCTCTGCCTCATGGTCTGGAGACGCGCCTTTCGGCCGGCCAGATTTCAGCCGGCGAAGCGCAGCTCCTGGCCTTCGCCCGCGTTTTCCTCAAAGACCCCGGCGTGATTATCCTTGACGAAGCCTCCTCGCGCCTCGATCCGCTGACCGAAGCCCGCATGGAGCAGGCGGTGGATCGCTTGTTCGCCGGGCGCACGGGGATTTTGATTGCTCACCGCCTGAAAACTTTGCAGCGCGCCGACGAGATCATCATTCTTGAAAACGGTCGTGTGGTGGAGGCCGGCAGCCGCAAGGCGCTGGCGGCTGACCCCGCCTCGCGCTTCTATGGGCTGCTGCAAACCGGCCTGGAGGAGGCGCTGGCATGAATGCTCCCGCTGTCGCAACGCTCAAAACCATCCCGTTTAATTTGCGCATCATCCGCTACCAACTCGGCGATTTTCTGCTGCATTCCCTGTTTACGCTGCTCGTTTTCGGCCTGCAGATTGTCCCTGGCCTGATTGTCAAGCAGGTGTTCGACGCCATCGAACGGCCAACCGCTGCGCCTGGCGAAGCGGCTTTGTGGTGGCTGATCGGCCTATACATTGCCGCCGAAGTGGCGCGCCTGTTTCTGGCGATTGGCTCGGAGTGGTTCGGCTGGACATTTCGCCTGGCGGTCGGCGCGCTGCTGCAGCGCAACCTGTTCGCCAGCATTTTGCGCCGCCCCGGCGATCTGCCCCTGCCGGTTTCCTCCGGCGAGGCGCTCAACCGCTTTGATGAAGACATCGGCGAAGTGAGCGACTTCCCGACCTGGATCCCCGATCAGGTGGGCAAGTGGATCGCCGCCGCGATTGCTGTGTTGATTATGGCGCGCATCCACCTGACGATCACGTTGATCGTCTTCCTGCCGCTGCTGGGGGTAGGCTTTCTCACCCGTTGGACATGGAAGTATATCTTGCGCTACCGCAAGGCCAGCGCCCTGGCTTCGGATGCCGTCAGCGGCTTCTTGGGTGAGATGTTCGGCGCGGTGCAGGCGATTAAAGTGGCTAACGCCGAAGAGCATGTCACCGCCCATCTGCACGAGTTGGGTGAAGCGCGCGCCGAGGTAGAGACACGGCAGGCGGTGCTGCGCGGGGTGTTGAATTCGCTCAACCTCAGCATCGTCACTTTTGGCATCGGGGTAATTTTGCTGCTGGCGGGCGCGGCGATCTCCGACGGCGCATTCAGCATCGGCGATTTTGCCCTTTTCGTCAGCTACTTGTGGTTTACCACC
>CAIQJJ010000861.1 GCA_903872065.1 uncultured Anaerolineales bacterium
AGTTTACGCTCCAGGGCGATTAAATAGATGGACATGAAAACGTCCCACACTAGCGGCTTACGCCGCAGCCAACTCAACCAGCGTCCCAGGAAAACATCCAACTGTCCAGGATAGCCGACCACCAAAACATCATAATCCCCCACCTGGCGGTACTGCTTTAACAGTTGCAGATAAGTTTTGATCACCCTGCCCCAAAAGGCCGGTTTCAGCCAACCGCCGCTGGCCGCCTTCACGCGATCCTCAATCCCTTGCCAGAGGGACTGATGACACTCAACGACCTCAACCCCTGCCTGCCTCAAGCCTTCGATCATGATCCGGTTGCGCGAATATTCCTCGCGATACGTTCCAAAATAGCAAACGCGCATGGTTACTGTCCTGCCAGCAATTCGAAAATCCACACCCGGTCGCGGTGATAAACCACTTTGAACGCAGGGTTCTGGCTCAATGTAGCGGGCGAAAACAACGCCCCTCCTGAATTGATCGCGCCTTGTTGTTGTCCGATGTAGAAATGGGTGATGCCCGCCTGGCGCAAACGGTTCAACACTTCATCATTGGTCAATGTTTTCTCGTGGATCTCAAGCGTCAGTTGTTTCAACCACTCCCCGGAGGAGGTGCGTTCCTCAAAGCCGTAAATGGTGGGCGGCAGCAGCGTCGAGCGCTGCGCCAGGTAAGGCAGCCAACCCCCGCCATCCGAACTGACCGCCAGGCTGCCGCCCATGGCGATGAAAGTGTTGACCAGGAAGCGCGCCTCGGTCGGCAGATTTTCTTGAATCCAGGCGGCGGCTCGTTGGTCGGGGCGGGTGGCTTGTGTGTAATATTCGGGATGAATCTCTTGTATCCTGGCCGGGACGCCCCAGAGGGCGGCGCCCAGGCTGCACAGCGCCAGGGCCAACTGTCCCCACCGCCAGCCTGGGTGTAGTTTGGGCAGTTTGGCGGCGAGATCAACGGCTGCCCATCCCAGGAGAATGCCGCCCGGGATGTAGAACGCAATCAGCACAGTCATGCCGTTGATGACGCCGACGCCTGGCAAATTCAGCCACTGTGGATTAGCGACCCACAGAGTGCTCAACCACCATGCGCTCATGACCGCATAGTCCTGTTTGCGCTGCCATAATCCCCACCCGACCACGAACGGTAAGAGCAGCCAGACGCCGGCCGGCAGGTAAAAGAATAAATTGCCAATGCTGTTGAATTCAGGCGAGCGTTGGACGGCGGCGCTGGCGCTCATGTTCAATTGGACGCTCAACACGTGTGGGATATTGCCTGCGAATATGCGCAGCAGCCACGGACTGAAGAGAATGGCGCTGCCGACTGCCAGCAAGCCGGTCTTTAAGAGCCGGCCTCGCCATTGTTGACGCAGGTTTGCGACATCCGCCGCCGTTATCAGCCAAAACAGAATGAGCCAGATGATCAAGAAAACGGTGATGCGGTAGTGATTGAGCGCCAGCCCAACGGCGAGCAGGCTGGCCAGGGAGAACGACGCACGCTGCTCCGCGTGCGTGATCATTTCTTTGAGCGTTTGCGCCGGTCGTTCGAGATACTCCCAAATGATCCACACCGCCGCCGGCAAAACCACCTGTCCGGCCAACTGTGTGTAGCGGCCCCAGTTGGTATAAAACATGGGCATCGTTGTCAGCAGCCCGCTGACAAGAACCGCGATAGTCCCCGCCCACGGATTGCGTTTCAGGCGCGCTGCCAAAGGATACAGCGCCAATACAGCCAAAACGTTCAGGATTTGCCCGCTCCATAACACCGCCTTCATGCTTTCCAATTTGGTCATCCAGTGGAACACAGCCGCCGCGCTGTGAAAGCCGAAATGATAGGTGAAAGTATGAATATCCGCGTAGGGCATCCATTGATCGAAAAGGCCGTTGTGATTGATGATCAATTGGGTAACGATCGTATGTTGGTATGAATCTCCCCATAACGGTATTTCAAAGGAGCGGATGACCCAAAAGCGGCTGAAGATGAGCAGCAGGAGAATGCCTGCCAAAGCCAGATCGGCCGGCAGCGTTGTTTTGTCGCTGCACAGCGTTGATTTAGCGCTGTACAGCGCTGGCCGCCAGCCGCTCCGCCATTTGCGGCCGGCGCGCCAGATCAGCAGCGCCGCCCCGCCGATGGGTGGAATCCAGGCATACGCCGCGCCCAGCGACAATCCAAAGGCGTTTGTCCAAAGCAGCAGCAAGGGGTAAAGCGCGAGGCTCAATCCGGCAGAAAGCCCGGTCTTTTCTGGCCAGCGCAGTCCATCCCAATTCGGCAACAGCCAGGCCATCAATCCCCAACCAGGCAGGATGAACAGAAAAGCGCTGACCACCAGAATACCCAACCAGCCGATCATCTCCCTGGCCAGGCCGCTCGCGGCCGCTCGCCGCGAATAACTCAATTGAAAGGCGGCTTGCGCCTCTTGCGGTTCGCCTCGAAGGTACAGCCCTCCGTCCAGGTACGCATTCCCGGCCGCGTGATGCGCCTGCACCCGCCCGCTCCCTTGCACTTCCAGAAAGGCGTAATAATAAACCTGGTTGGACTGCGCCTGCGCTGGAATATAAAACTCATACCAGCCTGGCCCATGGACCGCGTCTACCCGCAGCGTGTTCAGGGATACGGCCAGGTCTTCGGCGGCTTGCGCCTCGCTGCGCAAGTGCAGCCGTATCTCGCCATCTCCCGTTTGATCAGGCCCCAGGTAAAAGAATACCCCCGCCAGGCCGTCATAATTGGCCACAAAGGTTTGCCCCACACTTTGCCCTTCATCCAAAGAAGCTGTCAGGGGCGTCGCCGGCTGCTTTGTTTCGATCAACGGCTTGAGCAGCGGCGCACAGCCGGCGCTCAACAGCGCCAGCAAACCCAAGATCAACCAGCGAGACGCATCGCGCCAATGACGGTTTCGTGAAGTCAAACGATCCATTAGAGGCTGTCCACAGTCTTGTCTCTGGCGGGCGTTTCTGGCTTTTCATGCGCCAGGCGGCGCGTTTCATCCAATTCCAATCTGCGCACACGAAATAACACTTCTTCCATAATTTTGCGATTGAAACTGACCAGGTCGGCAATCACCCCAATGAGCAGCACCTGGAATCCAACAATTAACAAGATCGCCGCCAGGATGAGCGATTGGACGTGTCCGGTGGCGTTTCCGAGCAGAAAGAAATACAAAAAGCGCAGCCCTGGCAGCAGGCCCGCCAGCAGGAGCAGGATGCCGGCCGTCGTGAACACACGCAGCGGCCGGTACATGGTGTAGGCGCGTAAAATGGTCGCTGTCGAGTTGGCGATGAAATCAGGAATGCCGCGCATTAAACGCGACGGTCGCGTGGGAGGGTTGGTCCTGATCGGCGCATACTCGACCGCCATCCGCCGCGCCCCGGCCTGGATCAGCGTTTCCAGCGTGTAAGAATAATTGCTCAAGACCAGCGTTTGCATGGCCGCCGAGCGACTCAGGGCGCGAAAGCCGCTTGTGGCGTCGGGCGTGCGCACCCCCGAAATTTGCTGGATGACCCAACTCCCCAGGCGCTGCAGCGCCCGTTTGAGCGGCGAGAAGGCTTGCAGAGTGGCTACGCCGCGGTCGCCGATCACCAGTTGGGCGCGCCCGGCCACAATTGGCGTCACCAGTTTCGCAATGTCGTCCGAGCAGTATTGATTGTCAGCGTCCGTATTGACAATAATATCTGCCCCGCGCTGCAGGCAGGCTTCCAGGCCGGCGGTAAACGCCCCCGCCAGGCCCTGGTGGTAAATCTGGATGATATGATGCACCCCATTGGCCCGCGCTGTCTCCACCGTTTTATCCTGGCTGCCATCATCTATAATCAGATACTCGATCTCATCAATGCCGGCGATTTGCCTGGGCAAAGCAGCGATCGTCGCCGCCAGCACACCCGCTTCGTTATAACAAGGAATTTGGATAATCAGTTTCACGGATAGAAAGTATACCATAGGGTATAATCATTCCCCGTGAATATCGAAATGACTCCCTTTTCTTTTGACCTGACAGCCGCCGATGGCCGCGCCCGCGCCGGCGTCTTCCATACCCCTCATGGCGATTTGCTAACGCCAGTCTTTGCCCCGGTTGGCACCCAGGCCACCGTCAAGGCGGTTACCCCGGCGCAGTTGCATGAATTGGGCGCCAGCCTGGTGCTTTCCAATACCTACCACCTTTATCTGCGCCCTGGCGATCCACTGATTGCCGAAATGGGCGGCCTGCACCGTTTTATGAATTGGCCCGGCCCGATCCTGACTGATTCAGGCGGCTTTCAGGTGTTTTCGCTGGCCGCGACCCGCAAGATTGATGATGACGGCGTCACCTTTAAAAGCCATACCGATGGATCGCAGCACCGCTTTACGCCCGAAAAATCCATCGCCATCCAGGAAAACCTGGGCGCCGATATCATCATGGCTTTTGATGAATGCGCCCCGCCCCAAGATCGCCCTTACAGCCAGCGCGCCATGCTGCGCACCCACGCCTGGGCTGAACGCTGCTTGCAGGCCAAGCGACGTCCCGACCAGGCGCTGTTTGGCATCGTCCAGGGTGGGGTCTTCCCCGACCTGCGCCAGCAGTCCGCCGCGTTCATCGCCTCATTAGGTTTTCCCGGCCATGCCATCGGCGGGCTTTCGGTCGGTGAGAGCAAAACCGACATGTACGCCACCCTGGAGGTGATGGATGCCGTGCTGCCGGCCGAAAAACCGCGCTATCTGATGGGGGTAGGTACCCCCGAAGACCTGGTGAACGGCATTTTGCGCGGCGTGGATATCTTTGATTGCGTCTTGCCAACGCGCCTGGCGCGCCACAATGCGGCTTTGCTTCGTTCTGGAGGCCGCCTCAACCTGGTCAACGCTGTCCACGCCCGCGATCCGCGTCCGATAGATGAGGCTTGCGCCTGTTACACCTGTCAGCACTACTCGCGCGCCTACCTGCGCCACCTGATCGCCGCCAAAGAAATGCTCTCCGCCACGCTTCTCTCGCTTCATAACCTGTATACTCTGGTACAGCTTGCGCGCCATATTCGCCAATTGATCTTGGCCGGCCAGTTTCAAAATTTCGCCGCCGCCTACCTGGCGCAACTGAACGTGGAAGACATGCAAGATCCATCCCTGAATTCATTGACTGACGCTTTTGAGAAGTTTTAATTATGTCCCTTTTCTACGCTCTTCTGCTGGGTATTGTTCAAGGCCTGACCGAATTTATTCCTGTTTCCAGCACTGCTCATTTATTGCTTGCGCAGCATCTTTTGCGCATTGCCCCCGACGACCCCGGCATATTTGCCTTCAATGTTTTGGTGCAGTGGGGCACCCTGGCGGCGGTCATTGTCTATTATTGGACTGACTTGTGGGCTATTGCCCGCTCCTGGGTGGATGGCTTGCGGCGGCGCAAACCCTTTGAAGATCCTGAATCGCGCTTGGGCTGGTATCTGATTTTGGCTACGCTGCCAGTCTTGGTCGCTGGCTACATCTTCAAACCGGTTGTCGCCTGGCTCTTCCAAGCGCCGGTGCTCGAAGCGGTCATTCGCCTCAGCCTGACGGCGCTTCTGCTTTTCCTGGTCGAACGTTTTGGCAAGCGCACCCGCGGCATGGAGACATTTACCTGGAAGGATGCCCTGTGGGTGGGGCTTGCCCAGGTGTTTGCCATTTTGCCGGGCGCTTCCCGTTCGGGAAGCACCCTTTTTGGCGGCATGGCGCGCAGCCTGGATCGCCCTACCGCAGCGCGTTTTGCTTTCTTGCTTTCGGCGCCGGTGCTTTTTGCCGCCGGGGTCTACGAATTGTTCGGCCTGCGTTACATTCCCAACCTATGGGCCTTCATTCCCAACTTGTTGGTGGGCGCGCTCACCGCGGCGGTCGTGGGCTATTTCGCCATTCGCTGGCTCCTGGCTTTTTTGGCGCGCCGCTCTCTCTATGCGTTCGTCATCTATTGCGCGGCGCTCAGTGTGGTGATGCTCTTTGCGCTGTGGCTGCCGTTCTAAGCCTTAACTTTCTTCGGTATAAAAGCAAACCTGATCGCGTCCATTGTTTTTCGCCCGGTAAAGCGCTCGATCCACCTGTTGGATCGAATGATCCAACGAACTGTTCTCCGCAGTATTAAGCGTCGCCACGCCAAAACTGGCATGGATGTGCAAAAGCTTGCCCTCCGCGATCGGCAGTGGGTTGGCGTTCAGCTCTGTCCGCAGGCGTTCGGCCACAGACCCTGCTTCAGGCAGATCCGCCCCCGGCAGCGCCATCAAGAATTCCTCCCCTCCCCAACGTCCCACCAGGTCATACGAGCGTTTGTATTGCAAAATCGTATGAGTGACATGGCAAAGCGCTTGATCGCCTGTTAGATGCCCATGCTGATCGTTGATCATCTTAAAATGATCGATATCCAGCATGATCAGGCTGATCGGTGTATCTCCCCGCCGCGCCCGTGAACACTCATTGTTGATGGCCTCATAAAGCGCGCGCCGGTTCAGCAAGCCTGTCAGGCTGTCATAAGTCGCCAGGATCTGAAGCTGCTCCATGGTATGGCGCAGGCGGGTCTCCAGATCCAGGATGCGTTCACCAATTGCAACCCGCGCCCGCAGCTCATCCAAATCAAAAGGCTTGGTCAGGTAATCATCCGCCCCCGATTCCAGCCCACCGACGATATCGGCGCGTGTATTGCGCGCCGTCAGCAAGATGATATAAGTGTAGTTCGAAAAATTGGCTGCGCGAATATGCTGCACCAGTTCCAACCCATTCAGCCCTGGCATCATCCAATCACTGATTACAAATGGATATTGATCGTGTTGAAGCAAATCCCAGGCAGCCAGCCCATCAGCAGCTTCGGCAACCTCATGATGCTTGGCTTTCAAAATGGTAGCAAGCAAACGGCGATAAGTAGAGTCATCGTCTACGATAAGGATATTCATGATGATGGACAGTTAGCTTGCTGCAAATTCCATCTACTCAGCGAGCAAGGAGATGATTAGCTGGAACTTTTTTGCAGTACGCTTTCGACCGCGGCAATCAGTTTATCTGGGGTCGTTGGTTTGACCAGGTATTTTGCTGCGCCGATTTCTTGCGCCTGCACCATAGTTTCCATCGAGCTTTTGGCTGAGAGGAAGATGACTGGCGGCATGGGATGCATGGCGATGAGGAGCGCGTTATAGACATCAAAACCGGATCGTTCTGGCATCATCACATCCAAAATGATCAAGTCAAACCCTTGTTTTTCGGTCTCCGGGGAGCGGAGGCGTTCAGTGACTTCTTCCCAACAGGTTGCAGTATTGACGAGATACCCGCGACGTTGCAATACCAGCTTTAATAACCCAACTGTATCCGTATCATCATCTACAATCAAGATTTTTCGAGGCTTCTGAGCGATCTTCATGATCATTCTCCAAAATTTTGTAGCGAGTGACAGAAAAAATTTATTCTGGTTGTACTTATTATACAACAAGCCGCCTTGCGAAGGGGTAGTTTTTTGTGAGATCGTCATAAATCCGCCCGATAGGATTTTCCTCGCTCCCTCTTGACAGACTGAACATTTGTGCTAAACTAAACTAAATTAATTTCTGCCACTGAAGGAGTATCGTATGCCAAGAGGTTCTAAATCTACCCCGCCCCCTCAGGAAACGAACGATAGTAGTTCTCAGGCCAAGTTGGCCTCCCTGGATAAAGCAGTGGGCGATATCACCAAGCGTTATGGCGATGGCGCAATCATGCGCCTGGGCGAAGCGCATCAAATGAAAGTGGACTTCATCCCCACTGGCTCTCTTTCTCTCGATCTGGCGCTGGGCGTGGGGGGCATCCCGCGCGGACGCATCACCGAAATTTACGGCCCTGAGTCATCTGGCAAAACAACCATTTGTCAGCACATTGTCTCTGAGGCGCAGCGCATGGGGGGGACGGCTGCCTTCATTGATATGGAACATGCTCTCGACCCCGTTTACGCCGAACGCTGCGGCGTAAATATTAATGAACTACTGGTCTCCCAACCGGATACGGGGGAACAGGCGCTTGAAATTGCCGAGACATTGGTGCGTTCCGGTGCAATTGATGTCGTGGTTGTGGACTCAGTGGCGGCGCTCGTGCCGCGGGCTGAGATCGAAGGTGACATGGGCGACGCCTCGATGGGTATGCAAGCGCGCTTGATGTCGCAGGCCTTGCGCAAATTATCCGGCGCCATCAATCAAACCAAAACCTCAGTCGTATTCACCAACCAACTGCGTCAGAAGATCGGCGTCATGTTTGGCAACCCCGAAACGACGACCGGCGGCATGGCGCTCAAGTTTTACGCCTCAGTGCGCCTGGATGTGCGTCGCATTCAATCCATCAAATTGGGACAGGATGTGATCGGCAACCGCACCCGTGTGCGTGTAGTCAAGAATAAGGTCGCCCCGCCTTTCCGCACCGCCGAGTTCGACATCATGTATAATGAAGGCATCTCCAAAGCCGGAGACCTGCTTGACCTTGCTACCAGCCTGGAAATCCTCACCAAGCGCGGCGCGTTTTACTCCTATGGCGATGTGCGCCTGGGCCAGGGCCGCGAAAACGCCAAAGATTACTTGCGCAGCAACCCAATTCTGATGGCGGAAGTCGAAGCCGCGGTGCGTCAGAAGGCCATGTCTGGCGATTTACCCATGCCGTTCGGTGGGGAAGATGAGGGCCTGGGCGAGGAAGAAATGTGATCGCTGGAGGTGAGCGCATGCCGATCAGGTTGGCGCTCCTCTTGTTGAAGCGCTGTCCGCCGCCAGCCTTTTGGCGCGGCTTGCTTCTGCTCGTCTCTTTGCTTTGTCTATCCTCTTGCAACAGCCGCTCCACCGAAGCGGCTGTTTTCTTGCCGCCCACCCGCCTGGTAACCAGCACCTCCACCCCGACCTCCACGCCTGAAATCTTTCTCCCTACTCCCACCGCTGCCCCTACCCTGACCCCCACAGCCCCTCCATGCGCCAATAACCTCAAATTCATCGAGGATGCAACCATCCCTGATGGAACGAAGGTCAAGTCGGGCGAAGCATTGGATAAACGCTGGCAAGTGCAAAACAGCGGCGATTGCAATTGGGATCAGCGCTACCACGTCAAATTGAGCGAT
>CAIQJJ010000862.1 GCA_903872065.1 uncultured Anaerolineales bacterium
AATTCCACAAAGCTGAAACAAGACATAAAGCGCCCACAGCGCCCAGTCTGGCGCAACCCGCGAGCCGCAGTAAGTGCAAAAACCCTCGCTATCCGGAACTCGATGCAAACGATAGCAGCGCGCCATCATCTCTCCTTGACAAATGCTGTCTGTATTTTAAACGGGATGCGGAGAGGGGTTCGCTGGGGCGGGAGATGGTTCCGGCGAAACGAGACCCCACCTCCCACCCCGCGGTGGTCTTTCCCGCTACCCTCCGCAACGGAAAACCACCGTTGGGGAGGGGCGCTTTCGCGGTTAAATTTTCCCCGGTATTCTCCCTGGTTTCAAGCCAACCGTTAACGCGAGACGCGGCCGGAGGTGTTGCCGCCCATGATCGCCTCGACCTCCGCCACGCTGACCTGGTTGAAGTCGCCGAAGATGGTGTGCTTCAGGCAGGAGGCGGCCACGGCGAAGTTGAGCGCCCTTTGCGGGTCGGCGGGAGAGGTGCGCAGGCCGTAGATCAAGCCGGCCATGAACGAGTCGCCGCCGCCCACGCGGTCTACGATGTGGGTGATGTCGTAAACGGGGGCGCTGTAGAAAGCCGAGGGCTGCCACAGGACGCCCGACCAGGTGTTGTGGCTGGCCGAGAGCGAGCCGCGCAGCGTGATCGAAACGGTCTTGAGCGAGGGGAAGCGGCCGGCAAGCTGCTCGCAGACGGAAAGGTACTGCTCGGCGGAGACCTTGCCGCCCTCCACATCCGCCTCGGCGGCCTTGATGCCAAAGACCTTCTCGGCGTCTTCCTCATTGCCCAGCGCCAGGTCGCAGTAACCGACCAGTTCGGGCATCACCTCGCTGGCCTTCTTGCCCCATTTCCACAAGTTCTTGCGGTAATTGAGGTCGCACGAGACGGTCAGGCCCATCTCCCTGGCGACCTGCACCCCCTCCAGGCAGACCTCCGCCGCGCCCTGCGAGACGGCCGGCGTGATGCCCGTCCAGTGGAACCAGTCGGCGTCGCTGAAGATGGCGCGCCAATCGAGCATGCCTTTCTGAATGGTCGCCAGGGACGAGTTGGCGCGGTCGTAAATGACCTTGCTGCCGCGCTGCACCGCCCCGTTCTCAATGAAGTAAATGCCCAGGCGGTCGCCGCCGCGGGCGATCTTGTCCACGCCGATGCCGTACTGGCGCAGGTACTGCAGGCAGGCCTCGCCAATGTCGTTCTTGGGCAGGCGGGTCACGTAATCTACCGGCAGCCCAAACTGGGCCAGGGAAGCGGCCACGTTCGCCTCGCCGCCGCCGTAGATCACGTCAAAGCTGCGCGCCTGGGTGAAGCGCAGATAGTTGGGGGGGGAAAGGCGGAGCATAATTTCGCCAAAGGTGACAATTTTTTTCATAATCCAATCTCCAAACTAAAAATCTTACGCGCAAATCCTCGCGCGTTATTGAGCAGACATCAAAAAGGCATAACTGCCGGAGGCCAGGGTAAAGTGGACGTAAGCGTCCTCCTGGCGCGCCTCCAGGATGCCATCCATCAAGTTGTCCAGGCAGCCGGCCCACTGTCCATCCTGCCAGACCAGTTTCCCCTCCTCGACGATGCGCGTCGAGGGGTCGCCGGGCAGACGCAGAGTCGCCTGGACGCCGGCCGGGATGCTCAGACAGAGCGCCACGCCGTCTGGCTCGCGCTCCCAGGCCACTTCGACGCGCCCGGGCAGGGTCTCCAGCGAGGCCCGCACCCATTTCAGGTCGGGGACAAAATGCGGCTGGAGGTGCAGGTGGGTGAAACCGGGCGCGCCGGGCATGACATTGATCCCCGCCAGGTACTTGTAAAACCACGAGCCGACCGAGGCCAGCATGGGGTGATTGTGCGAGTTCATCCCGCCGCCGGTCATCTTCTCCCAGCGCTCCCAGACGGTGGTCGCGCCGTTGGCCAGCATATAGCCCCAACTGGGGTACGTCGTCTGCGTCGCCAGGCGATAGGCCACATCGGCGCGCTGATAGTCGCTCAAGACCTCCAGCAGGTACTTGGTGCATAAGTTGCCCGTGGTCAAATGCCAGTCGTGCGCTTCAATGTCGCGCAGCAGGTTGGCAAACACGCGCCCTTTGCGCTGCTCAGGGACCAGCCCCAGGTACAGCGAGAAGGCGTTGCAGGCCTGGTTGTTAGAGCCGTAGCCGCCAAGCCCCTCGTTCCAAAAACGCTGCTGGTAGGCATGGTTGATCTTTTCCGCCAGGGCTGAATACGCCACCGCGTCCTCGTGGTTGCTCAAGACCCAGGCGATCTGGGCCAGCAGGCGGGCGCTGTAATAATAATAGCCGGTGGAGATGAGCGCGCCGGGCGTGTGGCGGGCGACGGGCGATTCGCCATGCTCGTCGGTCAGCGTCTCGCCCAACGGCGGCGCCCAATCGCCCCAGGAACTGTGGCTGACAATGCAGCCTTCCGCCAGGCTGGTCAAGAAGTCCACCCAACGTCTAAAGCCATTGTAATGCTCAGACAAGACGCGCCGGTCGCCGTAATGCTGGTAGGCCAGCCAGGGCAGCAGTAGATAAGAGACGCTGACCGGGTCGGCCGGGCGAAAGCCCCAATGATAGGGGACGGTGTCGGGGATCGCGCCGCGCTCGTCCTGCGCCTCACTGATGTCGTTGGCGAACTTGGGCAAAAAGCGCGCCAGGTTGAAGTTGTAGATCATCTCCTCGCAGCGCGCCCCCAGGTCGTTCATCCAGCCCATGCGCTCATCGCGCTGCGGGCAGTCGGTGGGGATGCTGTGCAGGTTGCTGGCTTCTGTCCACCAGACCATCTTGTTAATTTGGTTGAGCAGCTCATTGGAACACTCGAACGAGCCCGCCGGCTGCACCGAGGAGCGCACGACGCGGCCCTCCAGATCGAGCGTCCTATCTGCGTCGAGGGCCGCCCCGGCCGGCGACCAATCGGCCTGCACATAGCGAAAGCCATGATAGGTGAAGCGCGGCTCCCAGCTTTCCTCCGCCTCGCCGCGCAGGATGTAGGTATCCGTGGCGGCCGCGGCGCGCAGGTTCTCCTGGTTCACCGTCCCATCCGGGTAAAGCGACTCGGCAAAGCGCAATGTCAGGCGGTCGCCGCGCGCTCCCTTGAGCCTGAGGCGCGCCCAGCCAGCAAAGTTCTGGCCGAAATCGAAGACGCGCGTCTGCGGGCGGGGCTGCGAGACGGCGCGCGAGGGCAAGGTCTCGACGACGCGGATCGGCTCGACCATCTGGGCGGCCAGTTTGCCGCCCGGCGCATCCACGACCATCGCCATCACCCACGGCGGCAGCGGGGCGTCAGGGGCGGGCGCGGCGGAGGTCTCACCGCCAGGGCAATCCCACCCCGGCCGCTCCAGGCGGGCGTCGTACATCTCGCCGCCGTAGACGCTGTTTTCGCCCAGGGCGCCGATCGTGGCCTGCCACGAGGGTTCATCCTTCTGCCAACCGCTGGTGATGCGGCGCTGCCGGCCATCCGCCAGTTCGATCTGAAGCTGAAGCAGGAGCTTGGGGCTGCCATACCAGCCGTTGCCGACGATGGCCGCCAGCATGTTCTCCCCCACCTGCAGTTGCGCGGTAATGTCATAGGCTGCATAGAGGACGCGTTTGGCGTAATTGGTCGCGCCAGGGTCCAAGACGTGATCGCCCACCTTCTGCCCGTTGAGGCGCAGTTCGTAGTAGCCCAGGCCGGCGACGTAGGCGCGCGCCCGGGTCACGGGTTGGTCGAGGGGAAAGGCTTTGCGCAGGTACAGGGCGCGCCCGTTCCACATCGCCTGCAAGCCGATCCATTGGGCGCTCCAATCGGAGGGATGCAGCAGGCCGGTCTCAAAACAAGCCGGCTGGCTCCAGTCCCCGGCGGCGTCCGCCGTGTCCCAGACGCGCACTTTCCAATAGACGCGCTGGCCGCTGCCCAACGGGGAGCCGGCGTAGAGCGCCGAATGGGAGGCGGCAGAGACTTTGGGGCTTTGCCAGAGATCAGGCCCGCCGGCCAGCGCCTCCAGGGAGGAGGCGGCGAAAAGCTGGTAGGCGGTTTGCGCCTGGTTGCGGGGTGAGGTTTGCGGGGCGCTTTGCAAGGCCCAGGAGAGGCGCGGCAGGGCGGTATCTATGCCGAGGGGGTCGGCGGCGTATTCACAGAGGAGTTTGATGGGGGTAAGCATAGGTTGAGCAGATCCACAAAAGAGGGCTGGACGCACACGGCGTAGAAAGCGGCCGGAGGCGTTGATGGGAGTTCTGAGAAGAAATTATACCAGTCTTGAGGCGTGAGAGCGTCATTCGCGAGGGGGAGCGTAACAGTTTGCGTAAGGCTTTCATTATTATCCACAGATTACAGATTTTAAGCCAGAGATCATGTTTAGGCAACACCCCAAAGGATGAAAAAAGACGCTTTCGTAGTGACGGCTTCAGCCGTTATGGGCAAGGTTAGCGACTGAAGTCGCCACTACAAGCGCCCGACCGGTCTATTTTCGTCAGGTTCG
>CAIQJJ010000863.1 GCA_903872065.1 uncultured Anaerolineales bacterium
GAATCAGGCCCATCATTGATGAGTTCTGGCTCCGTTTTATCTGCGATGGCTTTTAAAGCCGAAATTGCGGGAGCAGCCTGGTTGTAGAAAAAGCCGAATTGCGTAGGATCAGCAAAAAGATAGGTTTCATACTCGTGCAATTGAATGTATGGAACAAAGCGATCATCGCCGATATCATCCGCGAATGCTCGTTCAAGTGCTTCTACCCGTTGGTATGGTACATTGTGAAGTTTTTCGGCTTCTCTTAATCCTGGAAAATCATCATGAATGGCGTATAAATCAATCATTGTGGTGAAAAATACATCCCTCGCCTTTTCCTGCGCCAGAAACCTCTGGATGTCATTTTTCATCGGGATATATTTGCGTCCACCACCTCTATGAACTATTCCCTTCTTTTTTGCATGGGCAATAAGAAGTGGAGCATGCATGTACACGTCAGTGTTAGCCAAATGCGGCCTGAGCACATTGGATGCAAACGTCTGCTCCGTTTGGCCCTCAGCAAATAGATACAGGCGTGCCATTAGTGTGGCCCTCCACCGATAACATTCTTCTCCCACACTTCTCCTAAGCTGTAATCTTCAAGCCAGGCCTCAAGCTTGCCAGGATCAAGTCGTTCAAATTGGGACACAATCCCATCGCGATTCGCAACAATCACATCGTCGGGCGAAAAATTATTTAAGAATGTGCTTGATTGAGTACTGATCAATACTTGAGTATGGTGTGAAGCCTTACTGAACAAAGCTGCGATAATATTAAGTGCATAAGGATGAAGACCGAGCTCTGGTTCGTCAACGATAATCAGCCCTGGCAGTTCATTCTCTGGTTGAAGGAGTAAAGTGATCAGGCAGATGGCTCGCAAAGTGCCGTCGGACAATTGGTGCGGTCCGAAAATCTGATCAGAACCTTTTTCCCGCCAATTTAGGAGAATATCCTTTTGTCCTACCCCAGTTGGCGCTAAGTCAAAATCGTCAAAAAAGGGAGCAATTAGACGAATCGTATTTACTATTGGACGATAAGCCGCGCCTTTATTTTCATTTCGCAGCCGATACAGCAAGGCAGCCAAATTACCTGCATCGTGCATAAGCCAACGATTATCACCCACATAACAATACTGGCGAACCCGTGCGGTTTGGGATGTGTCATGAAAATGATACACCCGGCAGCGATTTAGGAAATAGCGGAAAGTTTTTGCTACTGGCTCTCCCGCATCCGCTGATTCTGCAATTTGCGTCTCCTGCCGCCCAGCGCCGAATGATACGATCTTGGGAGAAAGGTAACCTGTTTTTAAGAAGCTCAATGTTTCCTCTGCAAAAAAAAGCGTGTCGCCAGGCGCATGAACCAGGCGCATCCCATAGGTGTCAATGCCATTCTCTGCTTCAAATTCTAGTTGGGCTTGAATTTGAGGGGTTACCTTTGGGCCGAAATGGAGGATTGACTGGGCGCGTCCTGAGGCGCCGATATATTCCTGAAGGCGTCCGGCCATCATTTCATTGAGCATTTTGAAAAATGAGATAAGATTGCTTTTTCCCGCGCCATTTGCGCCAATGAGAACATTTATAGGATGCAATTCGATATCCGTTGATTTGATGGACTTAAATCCACTTAAAACAATTCTCCGAAGTATGGTCACAATCCTATCTCCTTGATTGTCGTTTTCGCTATCAACCTTATCTTGGTATCTAATTATAACTTGACTTTTGCAGTGAGTGTTGAGGGCCAGGGCGAAGAAGCCTTATCTTTCCGGCTTGGCCGACCGGGGTGGGGAGGGCAAGCGGCCTGGGCCGGTGATCCTTGTTCGAAGTGCGTTTGGGGGGAATGTTTTTCAGTCTGAAACCGCCTGCGCCAACCGTGGCGGCGCACCGTTACCAGAGGGCGCAGGCGGCGGCGAAGCTCTTGGGAGAGGCATCGCCTCAGTAGATATTTGGCTGCTTGCTTCACACTTGGGTAAGGTGAAACCAGAACAGCCAGGAGCGGGCAGCGCTGGCTTATATTCACAGCTCCGTCCTGCATCAGCAATGACAGGAATTACCGGCTGTGGGAAAAAAGTCATGGAAAACAAGACGAAACCCAACAGTATCATTGAAGTTGTCGGGTACGTTCCTGTTCCGGTACGCGCTCCGTACGTTCCTACTTTGATTGTTGAACGAGCCGCCGCGCACCTGTCTGCCCGACCCTACAATCCAAATGGCGGCCCCTTCCGCCATGAATTGCTGAGACAAATAGAAAGCTTCCGCTTTGACTGCGGCCTCCAGGCCGCATTACGGTTTTTGTGAATATTTTTGCTTCCAACCTCCTAACAGCTTTCCGATTTCGGTGATCATTTCAGCTACATGCGCGTATTGACCTGGCGTTAGCAGGGCCAGATCGCGACTGAGACGGATGTGCATGCGCAGTTTGTCCAGTTCGGCGTCGGCTAGATTGAGTTTTCCTAACGGACGGGGATCATGAACCGCCTCGACCAGGTAACTGTGGAAGCGCATGGCGTCTTCTTGCAAGGCCTGGGCCAGCACGAAGCGATGTTGGCGGGGAAATTTGATCACGGTTGGGATCAGCCAGCGCAGCAAGTTATAGGTGCAGGAAAAGATGGGAGACTCTTTAACCATTTGAAGCGACATCCTTTCGCCTGGGGATGGGACGGCGCAAGATGGCGCGACGCAATCCCCAGGTTTGCCCATGTTGGACGTGGGCGATCCAGCCCTGGACTGAGCGCTGCATGTGATCGGCAGAGATTTCGTCTTGGGCAAATTGGCGGCGCATGCGGTAGAAACGGCGTTGAAAGGCGACGCCGTTGCGCCGTTTCAAGCGCAAATGGCGAGGGAAAACGCGCCAGCCCAGGAAAGGAATGCCGGTTTGGGTTGGATATACCGCGGCGCGCTCTTCGTGCAGGGTGAGGCGCAGGGTTGCGGCAAAGGCGATGATCGCCTTGCGCCATTCATGCAGCGTGGCCTTGTCGTGGGCGAACAGCAGCCAATCGTCCACGTATCTTAAAAACGCGATGCATTTTAACTCGCGTTTGACGAAGTGATCCAGTGGGTTTAGGTAAACATTTGCCCAAAACTGACTGGTCAGGTTGCCGATCGGCAGGCCCTTGGGCCTGAAGGCAGCAAAGAGATCATCGCCGGGAAAATAGTGGATCGGATGTACGATGGGGTGGATACTTGCCC
>CAIQJJ010000864.1 GCA_903872065.1 uncultured Anaerolineales bacterium
CAGTTGATCATCTGTTACCTGTCCATGCGGGTACATCAACCGCAACAGGCCGGAGAGCGTTTTCTGGATGGCGCGCACATCACGGGATGTCAGCCCAGGGCCTTGCCCCGCGCCATCGAATAGTTCAAAGCGATTCTTCAGCGGCCCCAGCACCTCGATCCGCCGCAGTTCGTGCATGATCTCGCAAAAATAATCAGTGATGAAGCCATAATCTTTGCTGGCCGCATCCGGGGAAATTTTGGGGATTTCCCAGCCTGGCAGGTAATAGTGGATGCGGTCTATCAATGCCTCTACCTGCAAGAAGCTGGGCAGCGGTTCAAAGAGGTGATAGTATTTTTCGTGGGGCAGTTTGCCTTGCACATCCAGGTTTCCTACAAAAACCAGCGAGCCAAAAGCCAGGATTTCTTTCTTCCCCCGGCTGAACTTGGCATCCTGCATGTAGCCTTGCATGATGCTGACCATCGCTTTGGGGTCGGTGAAATCGGTGTTGGCGATCTCGTCAAAGACAATTGCTTCGCGTGTGCCTACCAGGCCAACATTGCCGGTGTTCAGGTTGATAAACAGCCCCGCCGGAGTAGCTTTGCCCCCAGAAAGGACATGGGCGTAGTAAGACACGTTGCGGAATAGATAGGTTTTGCCGGTTTCGCGTGGCCCCAGTTCGATCATGTTGTGATTGCTTTCAACCAGCGGAACCGCGCGACTGATGTAGAGCAGTTTTTCACGGCGGTTCATGCGGGCAGGGTCCAGGCCAAACGAATTGGTCAGGATATCCAACCATTCATCATCCGTGAACTGGGCGCGCTTGTCAATAAATTCGCGCACATCAATCATCGAAATCTGAAAGGGCGTGAAGTCGGTCACTTTGAAAGGCCGAATTTTCTTGCCATGCACCTCGGTCTCATCATACGTCATGCTGATCGTTCCCCACATGCCGCCAGCTAACAGCATCGGGTATTGACGCACCAGCGGCTCGGGTACGTTGACGAAACTCTCATTGATGGCGCTGATGCTGCCCCAATATTTATCCTCGGTTTCCACCAGGCGCACTTCCAGGTTGGCAATGATGGCGTGTTCGCGATTTTCGCGGATGTAAGCGCGAATCCGCTCTGCTTCGGCGCCATGCACAAAGTTCTCGCGCAGGCGGCGCTTGACGCGCTCGAAATCTTCCGTAAATGTTTCCTCTGAGCAGTAATTGTCAATCAAATATTCGAGAACATAGCGCGGGAACTCATCCATCCCCGTATTGAAGGTCAGCTTTTTATTGACGACTTTGCCCGTGAAAATTTCTTTGAAACGAAGGTTCATAATTGTGTCTCCAGAATTGATCCTGGTAAGCGTCTGGCGCGTAAATGCTACATGTAAAATCTATAATATGGCGCGATTGGATCATTATCTCCAATATACTTCAAAATGCCGCCAACTTGCCTGGATGCCCGCATCGTTATTGGAAAAATTCCATCGAATTGTGTGTTGTTCCAGTTCATTTTTGTTAGCGCCAATATCTCGCGTCCCAAAAAGGCGGGGGTTTGCTCCGTTTGTTCGCATCGGAATAACAAAGAGCGTGGCACATATTGACCGGGATAGGTGGCAAAGAAATGAATGCTCCCCCGCGTATATAGGATATGTGAACGAGCGTCTAAACTGACAAAAGTACCTCGCAACGGGGGATAAAAGCCTTTCCTAAAGAGACGCGTGAAAGATTTATCTAGACTGAGCAGATCTACCATCTCAATCCGATAACTTCCGGCCGCAGCAGAAAACCCATCAAGCTCTTCTTGGCTATACTTTGAGCTTTTGTGGACGACAACACGCGC
>CAIQJJ010000865.1 GCA_903872065.1 uncultured Anaerolineales bacterium
CACCCGTTCCACCGGCGTGGTGTAGCCGCAAACCGGGCAGGTGGCTGAACCGCGCCGCACTGTGCCATCAAAGGACGGGTTTTTGATCTCCGCGGCCTGGTCTTCGCCCTGCGCCTGGAGATACCACTTGCCTTTGCGCCTGGCGATGATCTCGAAATCCACCCGCTTGGCCTTTAAATCCGGTATCATCCTCAGCCCAATCGAACGCTCCCCCTTCTTCGCCAGCCAGAGCGAGCGCATCAGTGGCACTTCGGCCCCGCAGCCAGGGCCTTCGCAGGTGATCGTGCGCGCCCACAGGTAAGCAATCGGCGTGGCCCCATCCGGGTCTTGGGGGTAGAACTCGGCCAGTTCCTTCTCCGCTTCCTTTTTAATCCAACTGCCCCAATAGCGCACCGCTTCGGCCAGGCCGTCGAAAGCGATGGGCTGCCCCTGGGCATCCTGCATTTCGATGCGCGCACTGCCATACTTGGGAATGTACTCCAGCACCACCTTGTTCAACAAGACCGCCACCGGGTTGAGATCGCTGGCAAAGGCATCGGCTCCCACGCGCAGCGCCTCCAGCGGGATCGAGCCGCCGCCGGCGAACGGGTCCACCACCAGCGGGCGGGGCAGGGCTGCGATTTGGGCCTGGAGGTTTTCAATTTGCTCGGCCAGGCTGGCGGCGGGCGTCTTCGGAATGTGAAAAGCCGGGTCGCTGAGGGCCAGGTGAGCGACATGGGTCAGCAGGCGGGCGGTTTCGAGGAAGGCCGGCACGGTCGAGGCGTCCCAATTGGCAAAATCGGCGATGAAATCGAGCAGGGCATAACGCATATCGGCCCAGGCAGACGGGTCATCCGGGCGCAGGCTGGCCGAGGTAATGCGATTCCAGCGATCCTTCCAATGCGCCGCACACAATCCGGCCAGTTTGGCATCGGTGCGCACTTCCTCGGCAAAGTTCGCCAGGGCCAGGGCTGCCGCCTGGCGGAAAGCGGGCGGGCAGTGTTCATCAGCCGGATCGGGCCACAGCGCCGCGCACAGCACAGCGCGGCAGGCGGCCAGCGGGCGGCGCGCCCACCAGATGTGCAGCGTGGAGATGTGGCCGTGGCGGATGGACTTCTCGCGGCGGGCATGCGCCGAGATGGCGCGGATGGGCAGGTCTACTTCGATGAGGCGTTTTGATAAAGTTGCCATTTCGCTTTAATTCCAATCATGATATTCAATCCGCCGGCGCAGATCATTTTCCAGCGCCTGAAAGGCTGGCAAAATGCGCAAAGGCGAAAAATCATCAATGAATTCAGATGTGCGATGTACGGCGCGGCTAACGGAGAAATTACTTCTTCGCCGCCCTTTTAGCCCACTGGCCTCGCGGAGCAGCGCATAAAGCTCCTCTTTCGGATCAGGCAGATTCTCCATTTGGTGCAAATCCGGCAGATGCAGTGGCTGCCTGCCATTTGGGTTTCCTGCGCCATTCCGGATTGCTCTTTCATCAAACAAAAGCCAGGCTTCTTGCATACGAACCGGCACTACACAAACTTCCGGCGGCAGGTTACCTGTCCTTAAACCAGCTTCATGGACTGCCCTTTCGAGCTCTTCTACTCTTTCTTGTCGGGATAAGTTTTCTGCATCGCGATGGATAAATAATAAATCGCACGGGTAGAGATCGATGCTGGTTAGAATTCGTTCGGGCAATTCACGGGGCGGCTGCCTGAGCTTGCGCAAATCCGCCCATTCCGCTTGAATCTCGCTTGAAACCCCACCCTCCCGCAGTAGCCAGCTTAATAGGGGAATCAATGCAAGATCTGAACTTCCGTCTGAAAGCAGTGTGTACCTTAACATAAATTCAACCTATTCCCGGCAAAAACATTTGTAAGTCGGGGCGATCAATCACGCGTTGTTGGCCGAATTTTCTGGCCGTTGCAGAATTTTCTGACGATAGGGGAATAGGGTTTAGATAATCCAGTAATCGCCCCTTGGGAACATTGTCGACGCCTGCACCGCTGCGCCAGGTGTTTGGCAAAGCCGCAAAGCTTGCCCGTTGAAAACGTTGACCCTCTCGAATCATTTCTTTCAATTCAGCTACCAGTAAACAATCCTCAGGTATCTGACCTACTACAACGGGTGAATGAGAATTGACAATAATCTGGCGCAACGGATTATCTGAACTGGATTGTTGCTTAGGATCAGCGGCAATGTTCTCTAATAATTCGATCATAAATGCGACGCGGCTGGGATGAATACCGTTTTCGGGTTCTTCCAGGCAGATCAGACCTCGCGTTTCAGGATCTAACTCTAACACTGCCAACGCGAGAAAACGCAACGTACCATCGGATAAGGATTTCGCCGGATGGGGGGTTTGGTCTTTACCAGCCACGTAAAGTGTAAACAATTCGCGCTGATCATCTTTTTCTACCCATACGCGCTGCACATCGGTTAAATCAGCAAGGCGATTGGCAATTTGCCCATATACCTGTCCCGAAATTTCTTCCCTGCTAGATTCCGGGTCTTTAGGGAGCGCCGGCGGATTCGCCAGATGATAGAGAGTGGCTGCCAGGTGAGACCCATCCATTCCTAAATGGGTAGGCGACTTGAAAGTATCTGGTTTACGCAGAGCGGATGGTTCAAGCTGTAGCAAGCGCCAGGATTGCATCTCACGCCGCGCCAGTAAGGCTGTTGGGCTTTCTGCCGCGCTGGACGCCGATAAAACCGTGCGCGGCAACGTGGATGCCAGGCGTCGCACGGGCATGCCAGCAACGCCATCTTGATGGCGCATGATGATCAAGCCCGAAGCGTTTTCTTCTGTTGAGATGAGAGGGGATGTACGGCGTCCGCGCACCACCGACCGCCGCCAGATGTTGCTGTGTGGAAAAAGAAGGTGACGATGTGCATCTCCTAAATTAATTTGGTGTAGTTCTTCACGCCTGATTTCTAATGCGCCTCTTGATTGAATCATGGTATCCGGGCGATACGCCAGGATTAATGTATACTGCAAAAATGTAATGCTGGCGTGTGCTGTTTGTCCTAAATCATCTACGCCTTCAAAAGGAACGATCATTTCAACTTCGAATGACATCTCGCTATCGTAATATTCACCGACGCGGTGAAAAAGACTGCGGATATCGCTGGTTTTCCCCTCTACATCTCTGACTGACATGGCTGCATTGACCAGAGTATCATCTGCCAGAGCGCTTAGAAATTGAATCGCGTCAAAAAGGTTGGATTTCCCTGCCCCGTTCAACCCGGCAATGCAAGTAAAAGGCCCAAAACGTATATCAGTATCTACAAGATTCTTAAACCCTGAGACTTTTAATCGAGTTAACATCGCTCACCTCTTGAAGCCTTACTTTCAGAATAGCTGGGGGATCCAGAGCCACGCTCTACTACCTTGCCTTCTATCGTTTGGTCGTGCATCAACTAATTTTATATCATATCAACGATTTTGTTTGATGTATCGTATCTGCAAACGCGCCAATGATCATGTAAGGCGCGCCGATGTTTTCCAGGGTGTTGAGAATATCCAAAAAAAGACTAAAATCGGGCTGCTCTTTTGTCGGCACGTGACAATTCCTCCAGGACTTTTAGATTTAGTGCAGTGGTGGACAATTCAGGATAAAGGCGATGCAGCCGGCCGCGGATCAACCCCACAGCCAGTTCGCGCGCCTCAAGCATGAGGCGCACGCGTTGGGCAGGAGCGAGGCGCGCAATCAGCCGGATTTGTTCACGGTCGGGCGGGTCAAACAGAGGTTGCATGGGCAAATCCACTTCGGTGAGGCGTTTGGAATAGGCGGGCCACTTCAGCCCGCCGTGGGCTGAGTACAAAAACGCCGCCCAGGTCAATCAGGGTCAGAGTGTCGCCAGCTTCGAGGCGATACGCTTCGCGCAGACTTTTGGGTAGGGTCACTACCCCGCGTTGAGCAACTTGTACGGTCATGGATTCAGACATAACGGCCTCTTGTGAGCGATAGAATTTTATCCCTGCTCCAAAATCTGATCCGGCTTGATCTTATAATGCGCCACCGCCATCACCGGTTGGGCCTCCAGGCGGGCCGGGTTTTGCTGCGTGTGCAACTGCGGCGCGGCGGCGCAGTGATACACCACGTACAACCAGTAGTCATCGCCCAGGCGTTGGGCGGTTTTCCACTCGTTATCGCTCAACAGCACATCGCCCATCCCGGCGCGGCCCTTGACCTCGATAAACCGCACCTCCACCGCCGTCTGAGGGTCTTCGGCGTGCATCCGCCGGCTGATCAAATCAAAACCACGATTGTCCTTTTCCACGCTCTCCACCACCCAGCCGCGGCTTGCTTCATAGCGGATCGCCTCTTGTACGGCAATCCGCTCAATCTCGTCATCGCGCACCAGCGGCGCAATGGTGGGGGATTGGCGTTCGGGATGCGGCAGCGCCCAGGCCCGGCCAATCCGCTGCACATCGCTGATGGTGCATTCGGCTTCCTGTTTCAACTCGGCGCGGCGGCGTTCCAGGCGCTCGTTCAACTCGTCCAGCCGGTCTTCGGCGATCTTCATCCGGCCTTCCAATCCCGCTTCCAGCGACCCGGCCATACGTTCAGCTTCCAACCCGGCGTACTGGCACTGCACTTTGTCAATCAGAGCGTTCAGGCTGATCTCTGTATGCCGGCTGACGACTTCCACCTGGCGGCGGCGTTCGCTGGCGACCTCCTCCAGGAATCCGTGCAGGGCCTGCTGCACCAGGGCCTGCTCCACCTGGCCGGCGTTGGGCAGGTCTTTGGCGGCGTGGAGCAGGGCGTCGGGAGGTTTGACGCCGGGCGGGGCCGGCGAGAGATCGAGAAACAAGGTCGGCTGGCGCAGGGTCAGGCTGCCGTCCAGCGCCCCGGTGTTTGTTACCGGCGTCTCCATCACAAACAAGCGGCGGTGCAGCACGTGGCCGCGCCCGTCGCGAATCGCGGCGCTGAACACATCCAGGCGCGAGGCCTGCCGGCGGTGCAGATCGTAGAAGACTGCGCCATTCGTCAGGTCGGCCTGGGCCAGCGCCAGCGTCTCTTCCCGCACCGCTTCAAACAGCGGGTGGCCGGGCGTGATCCATTCCAGGGTCGCATCGGCGGAGAACAGCTTCTTATCAAATGCAATCCGGCCATATTCTTTGCCCAGCGCGCCAAAGCGCGCCTCCAGCCGTTCGCCGGCCGCCCACAAACCGCGCGGCGTTTTGCCCACCCGGTAGATGTGGCCCGCCGGCTTCTCCCCGCGGCCCGGCAAGGGGGAGTCTTTGGGATGAATCCCCACCAACGGGCCGGCCTGCAGGAAGAAGTCCTCGATCACTTCTGGCACCAGGCGGCGTTCGCGCGCCGCCGCCGACTTGCCGACAATCGCCGACAGGTTGAGTTCCCGTTTGGCCAGGCCCTCCAGGGTGGAATGGGTGATCTTGCGAAAACGCTCCGCATCCACCTGCTCAATGATGCGGCTCTTGATGACTTCTTCGGTCAGGTTGTGGGCGTACAGATCGCGCAGCATGCGCTCCAACTGATTGGATGGGAAGACATCGCCCAGCACGTTGAAAATCTTGCCGGTGCGCTGCGGGTCCAGATCATCTTCGATGGCCTGCAGGCGCTCAAACAACTTGGTCAGCACGCTGCCTTCGCGCGTGTTGGTGGAGACGAAATTGAAGATCAGGCAGTCCTTTTCCTGGCCGTAGCGATGGATGCGGCCCATGCGCTGCTCCAGGCGTACCGGGTTCCAGGGGATGTCATAGTTGATCATGAACCAGCAGAACTGCAAGTTAATGCCCTCGCCGGCGGCTTCGGTGGCGACCATCACCTGGCAGGACTTCTTGAACTCGCGTTCGGCATACAGGCGCGTGCCAGGCTCATCCTGGCTGCCGATCTTCATCCCGCCGTGAATCTGCGTCACGCGCAGCCCCCATTGAAGCAGCTTGCCCAGCGGGCGGCCGCCCTTGCCATCGCCGGCCAGGTAATCGAGCGTATCTTTGTGTTCGGTGAAGATCAAGAGCTTCATTTGCGGGTCGCTGAAAAGACCCTGCTCGGTCAGCGCCGTCTTCAAGCAGGCGAGCTTGGATTCCACCTCGCGCTGCTCTAAAAGCAGGGCTTGCTGGATCAGGCGGCCAAGCTGGGCAATCTCAATCCGCAGGTCGGCCGGGTTGACCGAGGCCGCTACCGCTTCAAGCTCGTCCATCAAGGCTTCCTGCTCTTCTTCCGGCAGGTCATCGAAATCTTCCGGCAGCTTTTTGGCAATTTGCTCCTGGCGGTAGGCTTCGGGGTCATCCAGAATCTTCTGGCGGCGGTCGCGCATGCGCTCCAGGCTGCGGCGCACCGCATAAACGCTGGAGGCAAAGCGGCGCTGCAGCATGGCCATGGTAAAGCCCAGCGCCCGGCCGTGCGGGCTGTTGTCCGCGGCGGCCTTAATGGATTGATCTTCCACATAGTGCGTCAAAGCGTTATAAAAATCCCACTCGCCGGCGTCAATCCGAAACTCGCTGGTCTGCACATTGCGTTTGGTGAAAAGCTGCTTGACTTTGCCGCTGTCGGGGTCGGGGAACGTGACCATCGCCTCCTTGACCCGGCGCAGGTAAAACGGCGCTTCATTGCGCCGCATGGCTTCTTCCAGGCTGGCGACATCGCCGTACACATCCCGGTCGAGCAGTTCCAGGAAGAGGGTGAAGTTCTTAGGGTCGCCCTTGTGCGGCGTGGCGGTCATCAGCAAGAAATGGTCGGTCATTTCGCTGAGCTGTTCCCCCAGGCGGTAGGCCAGGGTTTTGCGATCCTCAGAATAGGCGCTCATCTTGTGGGATTCGTCCACGATGATCAAATCCCAATGACTGCGCAGCAGGCTGTCGCGGGCGTCATCTACCCGTGACACCCAGGAGACAGAGGTAATGACCTGGTTGCGATCTTGCCAGGGGTTGACGCCGTAATTGGCGCGCAGCACATCTGAGCGGACGACTTCAAACGGCTCGCGGAATTTATCTTTTAGCTCGCGCTGCCACTGGAAGGTCAGGTTGGCGGGGGTGACGATCAGCACCCGCTTGACCAGGCCGCGAATTTTTAGCTCTTTGATCAGCAGCCCGGCCATGATCGTCTTGCCGGCGCCGGGGTCATCCGCCAGCAAGAAGCGGATGCGCGGCAGTTTCAGAAAGTAATCATAGACTGCTTCCAATTGGTGCGGCAGTGGGTCAATCCGGGCGATGGAAAGTGAGAAGTAGGGATCATATTCGTAAGCCAATCCCAGGCGCAGGGCTTCAATGCCCAGGCGAAAGCGGGCAGCGCTGCCGTTATAGGGCGCGTCCACCGGGCTGATGCGCAGGCTGGCAAGCTGCTCTGGCGAGAGGATCGTTTCATACACCTGGTTGGTGCGCAGCCCTTTGCCGATCAGCTTAACCAGGCGCTGCGCCGCCTCGCCGCCCATCGGAATCGTCGTAATCACCTGCACCGGCTCCGGGAACAGGCTTCCCTGGACGATGGCGTTGGGTTGGAGTTGGACAATCGGGTCGGAAATATCAGTCACTGCTTTCTTCCCTGCTGACAGATGAACTGGAGAAGGTTCTCAAGTCATAACAATTTTATACGTTAAGATATTGTACCCCAAGAATTCTCAGGCGGATAAGGGTTTTGCATGGCAGAATTCGGTCGCGGGGCGCGGACTGCCTGGGGTTATCGTGCGAATAGCTTGCGCGGGTTGGCTTTTCAGATGTACAATTGAGCGGGTTATTCTTGATTTTAGCAGTCATTGTAGAAACAACGTTGAATGGTGCGTTA
>CAIQJJ010000866.1 GCA_903872065.1 uncultured Anaerolineales bacterium
GCGGAAAGCCCCGGCACCAACCGCCTGGAGATTGTGGGGGAGAACGGTAAACTGGTCTTTGAGAATGGCAAATTAACGCTTCACCGCAACGCGGTCTCGATGCTGGACTATATCCAGACCTCCACCAAATCCTTTGACTCGGTCGAGAATCGCGTGGAAGACGTGCCTTTTGAGTCGCTGGCGGATTGGGGTCATTCCCTGGTGACGGAAGCTTTTGCCAACGCCATTTTGCACGGCGGCGACTTGATCGCCTATGCCCCTGAAGGCCTCAACAGCCTGATGCTGGGCAATGCCATCATGCTCTCCTCCTTCCAGGGGCGTCCGGTGGATTTGCCCATTGACGAAGAAGCCTATGCTGCCAGGCTGCAAGAGTTAATCAAAACCTCACGCTATCAAAAGGTCGTTCGTGAGGCTGAGGTCGATCTGAGCAAATCGTTCCACTAAGACGAAAAAGTGAAATGGAGCGTCCTATGAAACTTTCCTTTATGACCCTTGGCTGCCCCAATTGGGATTTAGATACCATTTGCCGGCGCGGCGCAGAATACGGCTTCGATGGGGTAGATTTCCGCGGCTACCTCGATACCATTGACATCACGCAGCGCGCCGAGTTTACCAGCGGCGTGGCCGCCACGCGCCGCCAGTTGAGCGAGGCCGGTCTGGCAGTGAGCGCCATCTCCTCCAGCATCACCGTTTGCTTCCCCGAAAGATTGGCCGCCAACCTGGAAGAGGCGCGCCGCACGATTGCAGTCGCTCACGCGTTGGGCGCCCCGAACGTGCGTATTTTTGGCGGCGGCGACCTCAGCGCCCACAGCCAGCAAGAATTGGCTGAAATTGGCCGCCAGGCCATCGAAAGCATCCTTGCCCTCGACGGCGCGAGCGACCTCCATTGGTTGTTTGAGACGCATGATCTATGGGTGAAGGCTGCCAACTGCCGCCTGCTGCTGGATGCGATCCCCAACCCGGCCTTTGGCGCTTTGTGGGATATGGGCCACACCTATCGCGTGGGCGGCGAGAAGCCGCAGGAGACCTTCGACGCCTTGCAAGGGCGCGTCGGTTACACCCACGTCAAAGACGCCGTCTATGATCGCGCCCATCCCCTGGCGATGGAGGATGGCTGGCGTTATATCTTCCCCGGTACGGGGCAACTGCCGTTGGCTCAATCGATCGGTATTTTGAAAGCCAATGGCTACACCGGCTGGCTGCAGTTCGAGCATGAAAAGCGTTGGATTGCCAATCTGCCCGAACCCGAAGACATCTTCCCCGCCTTTGTTCAGTGGGCGAAGGCCATCGTTTAGCGAACGCCTTCAGGCATGTTGAGCTTGTCGAAACATGACCCTTCGACAAGCTCAGGGTGCCTCCGCCCAGGCATGTTGAGTTTGTCGAAACATGAGCTTGTCGAAACTAACATTTCACCGTGGACGATGGATTCGATGCTTTTGCCGGGTGGCTGCACTGGAAAGCTCGCCGACCGGCTGAAGCCTGGCTTTCCATGTCACGGCTTTCTTAAAGTCAGAGAGCATGTTTTGGCAAACGATGAAAATTTCTTCCTGACCTTCCTGATCTTCCTGTGTTTCTTTTATTTTCACAGGAAGTTCGGGAAGATCAGAAAGGTAGGTCTATTTTCCAGTCAAGAGACTGTCACCTCGAGTGGCAAAGTGCGACTTTAAGAAAGCCGTGCTTTCCATGTCCGGGGGTTCTCCAGGATTGACCGTGATACCCGCCAGATATGGGGGTAGCAGAACAAGTGGGGTAGAATGGGAGATAAGTATTATTTTGACCATAGGAGTCCGATATGTCTAAAACCCAAGTCACAGTACCCTTGGATATACCTGATGTTCGTGTATTAGGAACAGAAATCAATGAACGTGGTGAGTTAATCATTACGGTTGAAAGTAAGAAATCAGGCACACGCTGTCGGAAATGTGACCGATGGATCACCAAGTCACATGGTCAGGATGATTGGGTGATGATACGTCACTTGCCAGCGTTTGGACGAGTGACATATATCCGTTTTCGTCCCAAGCGGTATCAATGTCAGGATTGTGAAGGTCACCCGACGACGACCCAAACACTGGAGTGGTACGAGAGCAAGAGTGCGCAGACGATGGTTTATGAAGATCATATTCTGCTGCAATTGGTCAATGCGACCATCGAAGATGTGAGTATGAAGGAGCAGCTTTCTTATGATCGTGTTATGGGAGTCATGGAGCGACGAATTAGCGAGCAGGTGGACTGGTCACAATATGATGAGTTGGGCAGAATAGGTTTGGATGAGATCGCGCTCAAGAAAGGGCATCGTGATTTTGTGACGATCGTGACTGGATACCTGAAAGACGGACGGATCGTGATCTTGGGAGTGTTGGCGGATCGCCAAAAAGACACGATCGTGGATTTTCTGCGTTCGATACCGAAGCGTCTGTTGGATACAATCCAGACAGTCTGCAGTGACATGTGGGAAGGGTTTACCGAAGCTGTGCGAGAAGAAATTTCCACTGCGAAATTGGTCATTGACCGTTTTCATGTTACGGAGCATTACCAAGATGCTGCTGATACGATACGGAAGCAAGAGCTAGGGCGGTTGAAGACCGAGTTGTCGGAGGAAGAGTATAAGGAGTTGAAAGGCTGCATGTGGGCTTTTCGTAAGAAACGCAGCGACTTGACACCTGAGGAACGCAAGGTATTGAAGCGTTTCTTTACCTACTCACCTTCGGCAAAGAAAGCGTATGAACTTCGTTTACAACTGACAGCCATCTTCGAACAGCAGATTTCCAAAGAGAAAGCGAAAGCCAAAATTCGAGCCTGGATAGCTCGCGTCCGCGAAAGCGGTCTGACATGCTTTGATGGTTTTCTGAAAACCCTGGAAAACTGGTGGGAAGAGATCACAAACTACTTTATCAACCGAGAGACCAGTGGTTATGTTGAAGGCTTCAATAACCGGATCAAAGTATTGAAGCGACGCTGCTACGGTATCTTCAATCTGAATCATCTCTTCCAACGCATTTACCTGGATTTGGAAGGTTATCGTTTATTCATCTGATGACCCCCATATCTGGCCGAATCACGTCAAGTCCTGGAGACCCAGCACCCGGCCTTCAACGGCAGTTTCAGCCTGCCCCCCACCAGCGACGAATCCCTCGCCATGCGCTGGGAGCATGGCGAGGAGTGGGCGCTGCTGGAGATTGACCTGGCCGCCTCCTCCGCACGCCTGACATGCAGCCAGCCAGGGCCGGCCATTCCGCAGTGGCTAAAGGCGCGCTGAGTTTCGCTAAGCGCCGATCATCCTTCGACAAGCTCAGGATGCCTGCGTCTCGATAGGCGCGCTGAGCCTGTCGAAGCGTGAGCTTGTCGAAGCGCCTCTTCCCCTCCGGCAGTCCTTCGACAAGCTCAGGATGCCTGCGCTTCGATAGGCGCGCTGCAAATTTCACCCAAGAACAGATCACCGCTCTGGCGACAGCAGCGCCGCCTTCATGCGGTTAAGACCATCCTCCAGAACTGACCTGGGACAGCCAAAATTGATGCGCGTAAAGCCCTCCCCGCCGCGCCCGAAGCTCTTGCCGTCATTCATAGCGACGCGGGCGCGCTCCAGGAAGAACTGATATGGATCGCTCAAACCCGTCGCGCGGCAGTCCAACCAGGCCAGGTAAGTGCCTTCGGGCGTGGTCGTCTGGACGCCCGGCAGCTCACGGTTGACAAAATCCACCAGGAAATCGCGGTTCTCGCGGAAATAAGCCATCACCTGCGTCAGCCAATCCTGCCCATCGCGATAAGCCGCCAGGGCCGCCGTCCAGCCGAGCAAATTGACCCCGCTGACCAAACCCTGCGTCCCGTGACGGTAGGCGCGCCGCAGTTCAGCATTTTGGATGATGGCGAAAGCGCATTCCAGCCCGGCGATGTTGAACGTCTTGCTCGGCGCCATGAGGGTAATCGCCTGCTGCGACACTTCGGGCGAGAGCGAGGCGATAGGGATGTGCGGGTGTTCGGGGAAGACCAGGTCACAGTGGATCTCATCGGACACGATCGCCACCCCGTGGCGCAGGCAGATTTCCGCCAGGCGGGCTAATTCTTCGCGCCGGAAGACGCGCCCCACCGGGTTGTGCGGACTGCACAGGAGAAAGACGCGCGTCTCGGCTGTGATAGCCGCCTCGAAAGCGTCGAAGTCAATCTCAAAAGTCCCATCGGCGCGCTGCACCAGGGCCGCCTCTTGGGCGATCATACCGGTGGTGGCCGCGGCGTGCAGGATGGGCGGATAGACCGGCGGCTGGCAAAGCAGCGCGCTGCCGTTCTGCTTCAATGTGTGGCAAGCCAGGTGAAAACCAACGATCACTCCCGGCAAAAAGACAATCTCATCCGGCTGGATGCTCCAGCCGTAGCGCTCGGCCATGCGCGCAACCAACAGATCGCGCAGATCCGGCGGTTCCACGGGATAACCAAAAACGCCATGCGCCACGCGCTCTTGCAAAGCGCGCACCACTGGCTCAGGCGAAACAACGTCCATATCCGCCACCCATAGAGGCAGCACATCCGCGGGATAAATTTTCCACTTGGCGCTCTCTGTGGCGCGGCGGTCGGGCATAACATCAAAGTGATACAACATAACATCTCCTTACGAAAATTTTCACCCACATTTTACCTTCTTAATCGCTTATCGCCCGGATCGCCTCTTTACGTCCTTCCAATCAGTGATAAGATTCTCCCCGGTCTGGCGCGTTTTACCCGCCAGACGATGTTGTTGATGAGTTGAGGACAATGGATGAGGCGCTGCGGCAGAGATTTTCAAATTGTATTGGTCTATAATGATGAAACTGGACAGAGAGGCAACCCTAAAGAACTGATTGCTTTGCAAGACACCGCGAACACAACCCGCCATGTCTACGAAACCCTGATCTCTTTGGGTTATCCAACTGTGTTGATCGCGGCGCGTGATTCTCTTGAGCAATTTGAAGCAGAAATCAGCCAATACTCCCCGAAAGATACATTTGTCTTTTTCAACTGTGATGGGTTCAATGGAGCAACCTGGGGGTCAGTATACATTGCAGAGATCCTTGAACGCTTAGGCTTTGGTCACACCGGCGCTCCCTCCCATGCCATCGCCCTGATCACCGACAAACCCAAGACGCAGCGCTACCTGGCGGAGCATGGGGTGCCAACCCCGCCGCACGAGGTCTTTGCCCATCCGCCGCAGTCTACCATTCTCCGTTTTCCGTTGATCGTCAAACCATCGCTTGAAGACGCCAGCCTGGGCATCCATCTCGAATCGGTCGTGACCAACCTGGATCAACTGGCGCAGCGGGTAAAACACATCGTGGAAAATTACCGCCAACCAGCGCTGGTGGAAGAATTTGTTCCTGGACGGGAATTGGCGGTAGCCATGTGGGGCAATGGCGTCATTGATGTGCTGCCTCTATACGAGCAAGATTATTCCCATATCCCAGACCCTTTGCTGCGCCTGCTCACTTACGAAGCCAAGTGGGTGCATGACTCCCCACTATACGACCATTTCGCCGTGCGCTGCCCGGCGGAACTGCCGGCGGAGGAAGAGCAGGCGGTGCGCGAGGTGGCCCTGCGCGCCTATCGTGCGGTAGGATTGCGCGATTTTGGCCGCATGGACATCCGCCTGCGCGATGGCACGCCCTACGTAATTGACGTCAACGACCTGCCCGATTTAGGCCCCGCCTCCGGCTTTCACCGCAATATCCAGGCGGCCGGTTACACTTACGCCCAAATGATTGACCGCATTCTGACCCTGGCGCTCAAGCGCGAGGGATGGATTTAATCTCCCCATTCTTATCCCTATGATTTCTACGGCCAACTCTTCTCATCATTCCCAAATCCATGCCATCAACGCCAATGCCGGCGTTTTCACCCCCGACGAAGTGCGTTGTGTAGATGACATCTTCGCCGAATACATCCAAAAAGGCGCTATCGCCAGCGGCTACGAATTCCTGGTGGCGCTCGACGGCGAAACCGTGCTTGGCTACGCCTGCTTTGGGCCGCGTCCCCTGACGCAAGGGACTTACGATCTGTACTGGATCGCCGTAGACCCTCACAGCCGTCAAAAGGGTGTCGGGCGCGCCCTGCTGACCGCCTCCGAAGAGAACGTGCGCCAAAGCGGAGGACACTTGCTCTTTGTCGAAACTTCGGGCAGCGAAAAATACCACTCCACCCGCCAGTTCTATCATGCCACGGGCTACCTGCTCGAAGCCACCATCCGCGATTTTTACCAGCCAGGCGATGACTTGGTAATTTTCACCAAACATCTATAGCGCTTGTTTGGCTTGTCGAATTATCCCCGGCATGGTTTAATCGGCGCATTCTGAGCTTAAGGAGCAATCAATCATGTTTACGCAACTGGAAATGGCCCCCGCCGACCCTATCCTTGGATTGGAAGAAGCGTTCAAGAAAGACCCCAATCCCCGCAAGGTGAACCTGGGCGTTGGCGTTTATAAAGACGAAAGCGGCAGCACTCCCATCTTCGAAGCGGTGAAAAAAGCCGAGCAGATCATTCTGGCGCAAGAAAAGACGAAAAACTACCTGCCGATCAACGGCTCGCCCGAATACGCCAAAGCTGTCCAAAACTTGGTGTTGGGCGCGGATACCCCCATATTGAGCGCCGGTCGCGCCACCACCGTCCATACCCCCGGCGGCACCGGCGGGCTGCGCGTGGCAGCGGACTTTTTGAAGAAGGTGAAGCCAGATGCCAAAGTGTGGATCAGCAGCCCCACCTGGCCCAATCACCCCAATATCTTCCGCACCGCCGGCCTGGCCGTAGAGACTTATCCCTACTACGACTCCGCCGCCAACCGCTTGGGGTTTGAGACCATGCTCAACGCCATCCAACAGATTCCGAACGGCGATGTGCTGCTGCTGCACGGAAGCTGCCACAACCCCACCGGCAGCGATCCCACGCCCGCCCAATGGGCCCAGATCGCCGAAGTGGTCACGGCGCGCAAACTGCTGCCGCTGATTGATTTTGCCTACCAGGGTTTGGGCGAGGGCCTGCGCCAGGATGCAGCCGGGGTCGAGATATTGGCCGCGGCCGCGCCGGAACTGTTGATTGCCAGTTCTTTCTCCAAGAACTTTGGGCTGTACAACGAGCGCGTCGGCGCGCTGACCCTGGTTGCCGAAAACACCACCGCCGCCTCCGCCGCTCTGAGCCACCTGAAGATTTGCGTGCGCGTCAACTACTCGAACCCGCCGGCGCACGGCGCCAATATCGTCACCACCATCTTGCAGACGCCCGAACTGCAGGCCGACTGGCAGGCTGAGGTGGCGACCATGTGCCAGCGCATTCAGCAGATGCGCCGCCTGTTCGTGCAAGGCCTGGCGGCCGAGGGCGTACAGCGCGACTTTTCGTTCATCGAGTCCCAACACGGCATGTTCTCCTACACCGGCCTGAACAAAGAACAGGTCAAAACACTGCGCGAGCAGTATTCGATCTACATGGTCGAAACCGGCGGACGGATTAACGTGGCCGGCATGACGCCCGCCAACATCCCCGTGATCAGCAAAGCAATTGCAGCCGTCTGCAATCCAGCATAAGGCAAACCATGACCACCGATTTTCAAACGATTATCATGAAGCTGCACCAGTTCTGGGCAGCGCGCGGCTGTTTACTCTGGCAGCCGTACTACACCCAGGTCGGGGCCGGCACCATGAACCCGGCCACCTTTTTGCGCGTGCTTGGCCCCGAGCCCTGGAATGTGGCCTACGTGGAGCCTTCGGTGCGCCCCGACGACGGCCGGTACGGCGAAAACCCCAATCGCTTCCAGGTGCATTACCAGTACCAGGTCATTCTGAAGCCCGATCCCGGCAATCCGCAAGAGCTTTACCTGGAGTCGCTGCGGGCGATTGGAATTGACCCGCGCCAGCATGATATTCGCTTTGTCGAGGATAACTGGGAACAACCCGCCATCGCCGCCTGGGGCCTGGGCTGGGAGGTCTGGCTGGATGGGCAAGAGATCACTCAATTTACCTATTTCCAACAGGTGGGCGGCGTCGCGCTCAACCCGGTGGCGGTCGAACTGACATACGGGTTGGAGCGCATTTTGATCGCCCTTAATAACGCCAAAGCCATCTGGGAAGAGGAGTGGGGGCCGGGGGTACATTACGGCGAGGTGCGCCGCCAGGAAGAGGCGGAACACTCCAAATATTACTTTGAAATTGCCGATGTAGAACGCGCCCGCCGCATGTACGAGATGTACAGAGCCGAGGCCGAAGCCTGCCTGGCGCAAGGGCTGGTGCTGCCGGCGCATGATTATGTGCTGAAATGCTCCCACACATTCAATGTCCTGGACGCGCGCGGGGCGATCGGCGTCACTGAACGCCAGGCTTATTACAGCCAGATGCGCGAGATGGCCCGCCGCGTGGCATTGATCTACCTGGATCAGCGCAAGGCGCTGGAATATCCGCTGCTGCCGGTCGCGGCAAGCAGCCAGGGGAAAGAAACAGGCCGCCAGGCGCAAGCCGCGGACAGCATGGCGGCCGCGCCCGGCGCGCAGGCCGCCTCCCTGCTGTTGGAGATCGGCGTCGAGGAACTTCCCGCACGAGATGTGGACGCCGCGCTGGAGCAGTTGCAAACCCGCGCCCCTGCCCTGCTGGACGAACTGCGCATCGCGCACGGCGCGATCCAGGTCTATGCCACCCCACGGCGGCTGGTTGTTTACGTTGAGGCGCTCGCCCCGCGCCAGGCGGATCGTGAAGACCTGGTGAAAGGGCCGCCGGCCAGCCGCGCCTATGACGCCAACGGCAAACCCACCCCGGCCGCGTTGGGCTTCGCCAAAAGCAAGGGCGTCACGGCGGACGATCTGCGGGTGTGCGAGATGGATGGCGGAAAGTACGTGGCGGCCGTGGTGCGGCAAGCCGGGCGCGCAACAGCCGATGTGTTGAGTGAAGCGCTCAAAGAACTGACCGCCGGCATCAAATTTGAGAAGTCTATGCGTTGGAATGAGAGCGGCGTGGCCTTTTCGCGCCCCATTCGCTGGTTGGCGGCGTTGTTCGGCGCAGCGGTGATCCCCTTTGAATACGCCGGCGTCCAGACTGGCCGCCTGACGCACGGCCTGCGCCCCTACGATTCACCTGAAATCTCCATCCCCTCTGCTGATGACTATTTCACTGTGATCCGCGCCGCCGGCATTACGCTGAACAGCGCTGAACGCAGCGCCTTGATCGTCGAACAGGTAAAAGCCGCCGCGGCCAGCGTCAACGGCCAGGCGATCATTGAACCGGGCTTGCTGGCCGAAGTGACCAACCTGGTCGAGAAGCCCACCGCCGTCCTGGGCAGCTTCAATCCTGATTTCTTAAGCCTGCCGCAAGACGTTTTGATCTCGGTGATGCGCAAACATCAGCGTTATTTCCCCGTCGTTGGGGCGCAGAACCAGCGCTTGAAGAATTATTTCATCGCCATCCGCAACGGCGACGATCAATTCCTGGAGATCGTGCAGCAGGGCAACGAGCATGTCCTGGGAGC
>CAIQJJ010000867.1 GCA_903872065.1 uncultured Anaerolineales bacterium
CTATTCGTGGTTAAATTCTTTATCAACCATGAATAGCACAATCTCCACGAATAGCACAATCTCCACGAATAAGACAATCAAAATTGTCGGTTTTTATTGGCGTTATTTGCGTTATTCGTGGTTCGCTTGTTTTTTAGCCACGAAATTTACCCGACACGGCGTATCCACTCAAGTTTTGACGGCGCGCCGAAATTGAGCAAGACGCCCACTCGAAAACCAGTCGCCTTGAGGTAGTTCAAGATTTGGGCTTCTTCATTTGATCCCAGATCTTTCACAGCCTTCAATTCAACGATGATCTGCTCATAAGCGATGAAATCGGGAATATAAGTGTGCTGCAAGATATGTTTCTTGTAATGGATATGCTGCGGCGGCTGCGCCTTGAACGGTATCCCACGCAAGGTGAATTCGAGCGTTAAGGCCTCCTGGTACACAGCCTCAAGGAAGCCGTTGCCAAGATGATTGTAAACTTCCATCGCCGCGCCGGTGATTCTGTAGACTTCATCTTTAAAAAGCAAATCCGTCATCATCAAGACTCTCCAGGGTTCTTTCTGTTACTCGTAGTTAAGTTTTTTAACCACGAATAACGCTAATCTCCACGAATTTAAAGAAAAACCGATTAAGATTATTTGTGATTAACCAGGATTTCATTCGTGCTATTCGTGTTATTCGTGGTTAACCAGGGTCTTATTCGTGGTTCATTCCGGCTTTGGCACCTTTCATCTCTTCCGTCATCTGAACCGGCGCGCCGGGACATTCGCGGGCGAGGTCTTGCATCCAGCGGCCGGAGTTGTCGCGGCGCACGGGGAGGCGCTGCTGCACGGACGGGACGGACACCGCGGCGCTGGGCTGCTCCGCATACCAGTAAGCCACACTGCTAACCTCATTTGCCAGGTGATTGGCGTGGCCGATCTCAATCGTGGCCTTGATCTCCTGCGTGAAGCGCACCGGATTCTCCAAATGAAAGACATAGCTGGTCTGGTAGCCGCTGTCGCCGCGGTAGAGTTCGATCTCCGGGTTCGGAATTGTGCCGCCCTCGAAGATGGATGAGCCATTGCGCAGGAAAGCATTCGGCTGCATGCCAAAGGCCTGGTTGAAATAGTCCTCGCTGCCCGTGCCGTGCAGATCGGGCGGCCACTTGTAACCGTCCACCCAGATCATGTCGTCGCCCTCGCCCCACCAATTACGGGTGAAATTCGTCACCGACAGGTTGCAGCCCAGGTAATGGCCGCGGCCCTTCGTCTCCAGAATGACGTAGTTATTCTCCCAGGCCTGGCGCTCCAGGTTGGGCTGATCAGTGGGCGGCGTGTTGACGCCGATCTCCGGCCCCCAGCCGCAAAAAGGATTGGCGCGGCGAAACTCGGCGTGGAAATAGCCCGTATCCGGCGGGAATGCTTCCAGCGTCTCATAGTCCACATAGAAATATTGGCGGTGCACCTCCTGGCTCTCGTTGATCAATTCCACTTTGGCGCGGCGGGCAAAAGGCATGGGCGCGTAGCAGTTGAGGGCGCAGGGCTTGTTGAACTGGTAGGGGAAGTGGGTGGAGGCCGAGAAGAGCGCCGACTGGAAGCTGTTCACCATGCCATGCCCCAGGCAGAAGAAATCGCCCAGCGGAACCAGGAGGCTGGGGAAGGGCGCGTCGTCGTAGGTGATCTTCAACAGGCACTCGCGGTAATGGTCAAGCTGCGTCATCCAGATGTGGGTGATCTGCGCCGGCCCGGCGATATCGGCCAGGACGACCGCCTCGCCAGGCGGGATGAACCACAAATCCGCGTTGCGTCCGGATCTGTCCCAGGAGGAGCTGCGCCCGGTTTTTCGATTCCGAAGGGTAGTTAAGTTTGAGAACATCGGATAATCCTTTCACAATTTCAAGATACCTTCTTGCATGCCGCGCACGAACCATTTTTGCGTCAGCACATAGACCAACACCACGGGGATGATCGCCAGGATGAAAGCGGCGTTGTCTGAGCCGTAGGTCGTGGCGAGGTTGGAAGTGAACATGGTAGACCAGCCGGTGATCTGCGTGATGGCGATCGAGACGGTAAACAGTTCAGGATCGTCGAGCAGGGTGTAGGTGGTCAAGAAATCGCCCCAGGTCGCCAGGAACAACAGGATGGAGATAACCACCAGGGCGCTCTGGGTCATCGGCAGGGCGATGCGCATGAAGACCTGCCAGGTGTCCGCCCCGTCCATCATGGCGGCTTCTTCCAGTTCGCGCGGCACGCTCAGGAACGACTGGCGCATGATCAGCAGCGAAACACTGATCGAACTGGGGAAGAGCAGGATCAACCCCAGATGGCTGTTGCGCAGGTGCAAGAAGTCCATCAGTTCATAAGTCGCCATCAGCCCGCCCACGCGCGGGACAAACATCATCAGCACCAGCCCATAAAAGATGAGGTCGCGCCCGCGAAACCTCATGCGGGCAAAGGCGTAGCCGGCCATCGAGGCCGCGACCAACTGCACCAGCACCGCCCCCAGGCCAATCTTGATACTGTTCCACAGGTAGAGCGGAATCTGGCTGCCGCCGCTCAATGACAGTACGACTTTGTAATTTTCCAGCGTCGGCTGGCGCACGATGAGCGAGGGCGTGCTTTCGTACAATTCCTGGCTGCCCTTGAGCGAGGAGACCAGCGACCAATATAAAGGAAAGAGACAGACGAAGACCATGCCCAGCAAGGTCAGGTTAATGGGGACATCACGCCACAAGTTGTTCCGATTCATCAGGACCTCTCAATGCGCAGCAGTTTAAAAACCAGAGCGGAGAAGAGCATCGAGTACACGCCGGCGACCAGCGCCATCGAAGCGGCGTAGCCCATACGCATATCGCCCAACGAAAAGGCGGTGCGGAAGCTGTACAGGCCAACCGTCAGCATAGACTGCTCCGGCCCGGCCGGGATGTGAAACAGGGTCAGGATGGGGACGACGGCGCTGGCCAGGCCGCCGGTAGTGATCAGGACCAGCGTAATGATGGATTTGAGCAGGGGCAGGGTGATGAACCACAACTGCTGCCAACCGTTCGCCCCGTCAATTGCCGCCGCCTCGTACAGAGTGGTATCAATATTGTACAGGCCGATCAAGAAGAGCAGGGTGAAATAGCCGAAGCCAAGCCACAAATCGGGGATCAAGACCACCGTCATAGCCCAGGCCGGGTCGCTCAACCACATCGGCGGCGAGGAGAGGCCCAAGACGCCGCGCAAGAAGCCGTTCAAAATGCCATATTCCTGGTTGTAAATCTGCCGCCACATCATCATCGAGACCGAAACCGGCAAAACCACCGGGATGTAGGCCACCACGCGGTAAAAGGCGGCCAGGCGCGGCTGGCGCACTTTGGAAATGAGCAGGGCCGTCCCCAGTGAAAGGATCAGAAGCAGCGGCAGGTAGAGGCTGGTGTACTTGAGCGTAATCGCAAAAGAGCGAAAGAAGGTCTCATCTTGCAAGATGGCCAGGTAGTTGTCCAGGCCATTAAGATCAAACAAACCCTGCGATTCTGGAACCAGCCAGCGGTAATCCGAAAAGGCCATCAACAGGCCGCGCAGGATGGGATAGCCTTGAAAGACCAGGAACAGGAGGATGGCGGGAGCGATGAACAGGTAGCCCAGGCGGTCGCCGGGCCGTTCCTGGCGCGCGTTCTGGAAAGCGGCCTTGAAGCCGGCCAGAAAGCTTTCTTGTTCGGGAGGCGGGGACTTGCGCAAACTGTCTTCGAGCATCGTATTCTCCAGTCCGGCGGTCATGGCGCGAGAGTCGGCACGGTCTCCAGCACTTTCGCCATAATCTCGCGCGTCGTCTTCAACACGTTTTGGATCAATTCATCCTCACTCATCGTAGAGTCGTCCTTCAGATAGCTGGCGCGATGCTGGCCCCAGGCCTCGTTTTGCACCTGGTAATAATAATTCTTCGGCGCCGGCACGGAGCGCATCACCTCGCCGCGCAAATCGCTCATCCAGCGGTAGGGGGCAAAGGCGGCGTCGCCCTCGATCAGGTCGGTGTAGGTCGAGCCAAACGCTGGCGAAGTGCCGGCCTGGATGATGGCCTTTTGCCATTCCTTGTTTTGCGGCCCGGCGGCGTAAATGAGAAAGTCAATCGCTGCCTGCGCGCCAGGTGCCGTGCTGAGCAGCGTCACGCTGTTGCCCCAAAAGATAGCGCCGGCATGCGGCTGCCCATCGGCGGTGGGCATCAACGAGGTGGTCACCTTATCGAAGCCCAGGGTCTTTTGCGCCCACACCCCGCGCGAACTGCAACTGTACAGGCCAGCCAACCGCCCGCGCGTCCACAGATCGTACATCTCAACGCCCTCGCCGCAGTTGGGCGGGGTCAAGCCGTCGCGGCTCATCTTGCGCATCAAGCGCAGGCTCTCGCGCATGGCATCCGACTCCCAATCCAACAGCCCTTCCTCGGTGTAGGGCTTATCGGTAATGCTGCACAACAAAGCGCCCAGGTTGCGGGAGAGGCCGCCCAGGTCAAAACCAAAGGCATAGTGATTGGACTTCTTTTCCACCGCCAGGTATTCTTTGACCGCCTTGCTGGAATCGTACAGTTCTTGCCAGGTCTTGGGCGGCTGCGTGACGCCGACCTTGCTAAACCAATCGGTATTCCACTGGTAGGTGATGTTCTCGATGCTGAAGGGGATGCCGTAAAGCTTGCCATCGTAGGAGTTGTCCTCTTTGACCGGCGGCAGCATGTCGCTGAGGAAGTCAGCCGCGCCGGGTTCGGTGGACGCGGCGAAATAAGCATCCACCGGCTGGATCAGACCGATCCGCACCCAGGCAGCCAGGTCGTTGAAGGTACTCATTACGCCGGCCGCGCTCCATTGCAGCTTCTTAGAGCGGATCTGACCGGTGACTTTGGTCATCCAGCCGCCGGGGCTGGCTTCAATCTTGATCTGCGCTTCGGGGTGTAGTTTGTTGTACTGTTCGGCCATCGTTTTAAAAGGGGCGTAGGCTAAGGCCCAGGAATCGACCATGATGCGCACGCCGCCTGAGCCGCCGATATCGCAGGCCGCCAGGATCAAGCCGCCGGCGGCCAGGCCGGCCAATCTGAGAAAATCACGTCGCGAGAGGGTGGATGATGACATTGTTGTACTCCATATCAGTTGAAAATCAAAGTGTTTTGGGCAAGTTTTGCGGTGCGTCGCGCCAGCTCGGAGAGGCATGTTTCAGGAAACTGCGCCACCGCGCTGGACAGGGTGTCGTGCAATGGTTCGATCCACTGCGCCGGCAGCCGGCGGCTGGTGTAGATCAGCCCTAGCAGCGAACCGGCGCTGGCGGCGTTGCTGCCCGTATCCATGCCGCAGGCCACGGCAATGGACAAGGCGCGCTCGAAATCGCCGTCGCTGAACAACAAGGCCAACGCCACCCACAAAGTGTTGTTGATGGCATGGATCGGGGAATACGCCCCGTACTTCAACAGCAGACGGTCATAGGCCGCCTCCCAATCGCAGCCCTCGCGGTAGAGCGACAGCGCCTCCTGTAAGGCCAGCGCCAGGCGGCAGTTGGCCGGAATTTCGCTCAAGCCCACGCGCACGACCTCTTCCAGATCGTCGCTGACGAAGGCCCAGGCGAGCATGGCCGCCATCCACATCGCGCTGTAGACGCCGTTCTTGGTGTGCGAGAGGGCAGCGTCCCGGTAAGCCAGGGATGCGGCCAGGGCCGGCTTGCCAGGGGCGATGTAGCCATACAGGTCGGCGCGGGTGCGCGCCCCGATGAACTCCCGTTCGGGGTTGACAAAGGCGGCGGTTTCTTCGGGATGGACGTTCCAAACCAGGTTGCGGTAGACGGCGCGTTCGGTGGTATAGACGCCAAAATAAGACAGATGCCCCAACCACTCGGTGGCTACATCGGCGGTCTTGAAGTCCAGGCCGTAGGTTTCCAGCAGGTGCAGCGCCAGGATGGTGTAATCGGTGTCATCGTCGCAAGGCGCGCCGTGAACCTCGCCCAGGAAGCAGCCGGCGGCCTCTGTCTTGAAGACAAAGCCGGGAGGAGGAGGCAGCAGGCGCGGAATGTAATTGTGCAGCGGATAACTCCCGGCCAGTTGTAGATATTGCAGCGCCTGGCCCTTCGACCAGCCGGCCTGCAGCGGCTTGCCCAGGACGCAGCCCACCGCCCGCCCCAACCATGCGCCATAAAGACGCTCATCCAGCGCCTGCGGGGTGAGCGATAACGAGGCGGCGCGCGGCCCGGCAGGACGGGCGGCTTGAATTTCGGGCAGCGTCTCCGGCTCGTGGCCGGCGAAGTCGGGGCGCAAAGGGGCGGCCAAGACTTCGGCGTACAGGCGGTAAATCTGCTGCTTGGTCGGCCTCTTCCAGGCGGCCAACTGCTCGCCGCAGCGCCGCACTTCGTAGCCCTCTTCCTGGCGCTGCTGAATCTCCAGGTGAACCACTTCCAGCAGTTCGGGAATGTCGTAAAAGACCATCATGCCGGAGGGCGGCAGGCCCCTGGCGCGCCCCAGGCGCTTGCCGGCGGCCTGGCTGGCGCGGCGCAGCGCCAGGTTTTGCGCCGTCCGATCGGGTTGGTAGGCCAGTTCCTCGACCACCTGCAAAATGCGCTGGCGGGTGGCCTGTGAGAGCGCCCCTTTCCCCGACAGGGCTTGCGAGACGGCGGCGGTGGAAACTCCGGCGCGCTGCGCAATGTCTTCCAGGGTTACTTTGTCCGTTGGCATAAGTATATCGGTATATTGATACTCAAAAAGTTTAGTTAAGCGATTAACTAAATTTTACCAAAGCAAGAGAAGCATGTCAACTGGCAAAAAAGCCAGGAAAAACCTTTAAACCAAAGTTCTGATTTTGTCGTACAATACGAAACCATGAGTGATAATCCCCTCCTTTCCTCTCTCACCCTCCACCTGCATCCCGACGATCCACTGGTCATTGCCCGCCAGGCGATCCCCGCCGGGACGCAGCTTATCGTGGACGAGGCTGCAGCGCAGCGCGCCTCGCTGCCATTTAAAAGCATCCTGGCGCGCCAGGCGATTCCGGCCGGACACAAACTGGCGCTGAGACCGCTGGCAGCCGGCGAGGAGGTACTGCGCTACGGCTGCCGCATCGGCGTGGCCACACAGACCATCGCGCCCGGCGATTGGATCCACAGCCACAACCTGAGCGTGGGCGAGATGGGGCGCGAGTTCAGCCTGCAGGTGGTCGAAAGCGCCGCGCCGGGAGCCGAAAGCGGGGAGACCTTCGCCGGCTACCCGCGTCCGAACGGGCAGGCCGGTGTGCGCAACCTGATCGCGGTCGTCGCCACGGTCAGCTGCGCGGCGCAGACCGCCCGCGCCATCGCTCACGCCTTCCCGCCGGAAGCGCTGGCCGCCTACCCCAACGTGGACGGGGTGATCGCCATCACGCACACGCTGGGCTGCTGCGATCCGCTGAACAGCCTGGCGCACCACTATTTGCAGCGCGCCCTGCTCAACCTGGCTTACCATCCCAATATCGGGGCGCTGATCTACATCGGGTTGGGCTGCGAGGGCAATCAGATGGGCGATTTGGTCGCAGCGCTGCACAACACTGCAGAAGGCCAGGAGGCGCACGCTCCGGTTGGCCCATACCTGGTCATCCAGGAACAGGGCGGCATCGCCAAAACAGCCGCCGCCGGCGTCGAGGCGCTCAAGGCCCTGCTGCCGCAGGTGAACGCCGTCGCGCGCCAGCCTGTCCCCGTCTCCCGCCTGACGGTCGCCCTGCAGTGCGGCGGCAGCGACAGCTGGTCGGGCGTCACTGCCAACCCGCTGGTGGGAAAAGCGGCTGACCGCCTGGTATTGGCTGGAGGGACGGCTGTACTGGCCGAAACGCCGGAGATTTACGGCGCGGAGCAACTGCTGACCTGCCGCGTTGCGTCGGAGGCGGTGGGGCAAAAGCTGATCGAACGCCTGCGCTGGTGGCAGGAACATTCCCGCGCCGCCGGATTCAGCCTGGACAACAACCCCTCGCCGGGCAACAAGGCCGGCGGACTGACGACGATCTTTGAAAAGTCGCTTGGCGCGGTCGCCAAGGGCGGCAGCACACCGCTGATGCACGTCGCCGAATACGCCGAGCGCATCACCGCCCGCGGGCTGGTGTTCATGGACACGCCCGGCTATGACCCGGCCTCAGTGACAGGACAGACGGCCGGCGGCTGCAACCTGACCATCTTCACCACCGGACGCGGCACAGTCTACGGCGGCAGCCTGGCGCCCTGCATCAAGGTGGTCAGCAATTCCGCCGTCTACCGGCGCATGGAAGCAGATATGGATTTCAACGCCGGGGCAATCCTGGAGGGCGTTCCCATCGAACAGGCGGCGCAAGCGCTGTGGGCGCAGGTGATCCGCGTCGCTTCGGGAGAGCGCAGCAAAAGCGAACTGAGCGGCTTCCGCGAAATCGAGTTTTTGCCCTGGCATCTTGGCGGCATGCTATAAAATATTCTCTTAAAATGATCATCCCTGTGTCAACCCCTGGCCTGGATTCAGTCGAGGCGGAACAACGGCTGCAGCAGTACGGGCTAAACCGGCTGGAAGTCGAAGAAAAAGAACCTTTTTGGCGGGAATTCCTGGAGGAATTGAGAGAACCGCTGATTTTGCTATTGGCTTTCACGGGCGTTCTTTATCTGCTGCTCGGCGAGGTGGGCGACGGCGTGCTCATTTTCCTGGTTATCCTGGCGCTAAATACCATTGAGGTGGTCAATGAACAGCGCGCCGGCAGCGCCATTGCGGCGCTCAAGCAACTGGCGCAGCCCACCGCCCTGGTGATGCGCGATGGGCAGCCGCACGAGATCGCCGTAGAACAGGTAGCGCCGGGCGATGTGATCCTGCTGCAAGCCGGGCGGCGCGTGCCGGCGGATGGCCGCTTGCTGGAAAGCTATGGGCTGGCCGCCGATGAAAGCCTGCTGACGGGGGAGGCCGCGCCGGTGGATAAGGACGCCGCCCAGCCGGACGAAGCCGGCGCGCCGCTGGCCGAGCGCGCCAACCGCGTCTACGCCGGGACGTTGATCAGCCGCGGGCGCGGCAGGGCGCTGGTCACTGAAACCGGCATGGCGACGCAGTTGGGGCAGATCGCTCGCCTGGCGCGGCGCGTCAAAGAACCGCGCACCCCGCTGCAACAAGCGATGACAGAGGTCAGCCGCTCCCTGCTCTGGCTGGCGCTGGCCTTCAGCATCCTCATCCCGCTCCTGGGGATCTGGATCGCCCGTCAACCGGTCGAGACCATGCTCATGACCGGCCTGTCGCTGGCCTTTGCCGCCATCCCCGAAGAGATGCCGATCATCATCACCCTGGCGCTGGCGTTGAGCGCGTCCCGCCTGTCCAAACAGAAAGCCATCGTCAAACGTCTCAAAGCGGTCGAGGCGTTGGGCGCGGTGACGGTGATCGCCGCCGACAAGACCGGCACACTGACCGAAAACCGGCTGCAGGTGAGCGAGATTTATCCCCCCGCCAACCGGCAGCGCATCCTGCTGGCGGGCATCCTGTGCAGCGACGCCCTGGCCAACAACGCCCTGGCCGAAGGGCTGGGCAGCGACCCATTGGAGAGCGCCCTGCTGCAGGCTGCCCGGCGGGAGGGGTTGGACGCGCAGCTGCTCGTCCAGGCGCAGCGCCGGGCGACGGAGTTTCCTTTCGACAACCTGCGCAAGCGCATGTCGGTCGTCTACGCGGCGCAAGAGGCGGGGGAAGCTTACCATGCCTGGGTGAAAGGCGCTCCGGAAAGCATTTTACCAGCGGCGGCGCAGGGTTGGAGTGAGGAGGGAGTCCGCCGGCTGGAGGAGCCAGGCCGCCAGGCGGCGCTCGCCCAGGCGGAAGCGATGGCGCAGCGCGGGCTGCGCGTGGTGGCTTTTGCCGAGAAGCGCCTGGCGGAGCGGCCTGAGTCAGCGCAGCAAGCCGAAAGCGACTTGATCTTTCTCGGCCTGGCAGGGCTGCTCGACCCGCCGCGCGAGGAAGTTGGGCCGGCGCTGCAGCAGATGCAGCGGGCCGGCATCCGCTCGATCCTGATCACCGGCGATCACCCACTGACGGCGCGCGCCGTCGCGGAACGAGTGGGACTGCCCGGCCGCGAGCGCCTGGTCAGCGGGGCCGAACTGGATCGCATGAGCCAGGAGGAACTGGAGCAGGCGGTGCAGCAGACGACCATCTTCGCGCGCACAACCCCGCAGCACAAGCTCCAGATCGTCCAGGCGTTAGCCGCGCAAGGCGAGCGCGTAGCAGTGACCGGCGACGGGGTGAATGACGCCGCGGCGCTGGCCGCGGCGGACATCGGCCTGGCGATGGGCGCTTCGGGCAGCGATGTCGCCCGCGAAGCAGCCGACATCGTCCTGGCCGACGATCGCTACACCACCATCGTCCACGCCGTGGGCGAGGGGCGCGCCATGTTCCACACGCTGCAAAAGACGGTCCAATATTACCTGGCCTGCAAGGCAGCCCTGATCGCCATCAACCTGCTGGCGGTGCTGCTGCGCCTGCCGCCGCCTTTTGCCCCGATCCAGATCATCTTGATGGAGTTATTCATGGATCTGGCCGCAGCGGCGGCTTTTGTGGCCGAGCCGCCCGCAGAGGATTTGATGGAGCGTCCGCCGCGCGACCCCCGGCAGCCTTTCCTGGATCGTCCCATGATCAGCGGCATTTTGCGCGCCGC
>CAIQJJ010000868.1 GCA_903872065.1 uncultured Anaerolineales bacterium
AGTGCGTTTCCCATATCATCCGATGAATTCTATTCATCGGTGGAACGGAGCCGCACGCGCGTTCTTTGTCCACCGGAGAATCGCCTCGCCAGGAACGCCCCTATTCGAGGATGGATTCACAACACAGCCTACACGCTCCAAATTGCACTGACTTCACCCTTCGCCATTTCCATGGCTTCCTGGTAGCGCGTCCCTTTCCCTTGCATGGCCCACTGCTTGACATGCAAGATAGGAATGACCGGCGCACCCTGGTGATGAAACCGCTGCCCGCACATTTTCAAGAAAGGCGCTTTGCCGGTGGAAACATATACGCCTTGCCCTGGCTTGGGCGACGCACCTTTCACAAACGCCTGAGTTCGCTCATTCTTTTCATCCAGGAAACCCAACCGGGCGAGATGGTAATTCACTTGCTGAGACATAGGCAGAATCACCCGAAACTGGCCTTGCGCGATGGCTTGTTCGATTGAAGATAAGCCCTGTTCTGCAAGCCCATCGGGAATGAGGACAGTCCCACGCTCATTGGTCGGCGGGAGGAATTCGTTGCATAGGTTGGTGACATAGAGTGATTCGAGGGGAACCTCTCTCCCGGCCAGGTGGATCATGTAATCCCAAACCTTTTTGGCAAGATCGTATTTCTGAACTTCTGATCTCGACGTGGGCCGCTTCTCCAGCAGGTATTCAAAGAAAAAAGCAAACTGCGCTTCGGCCTTGCTGCGTTGTAAGCGCGGATCATGACCGATGACAAAAATCGAAGCACGTTTTGGATCTCCAAAAGGTTGGACTGTGGTCATACAGGGTTCTCCTAGCAGCCTGTCGGGGAAAGAACTCGCTGCCCAATTTCGCTCCATTTTAGGTTTTTGTGGGATGAAGAGAGCAGGTTTTGCTCACTTTGTAGGCCAAAATGGGGCATTTCTGTGACGAAGATGGTTTCGCCGACAGCCTGCTATTTGATCTTAGAGCTTGACTTTAAGCGTAAAAATCTGTTATGATAAGAAAGTAAAAGTCAAAGACTTCTCCTGCCCCGCGAAAAGTGGCCATCTGTGGCCGCCTGCCCCCATCTCCGCGTGATGGATTGGGCTAGCGGGGTGGGTTGTTTTAACAATGTTCTATCAGCGTCTTTACTTTGCTGGCAATTTGATCGAACGCGTCGCTTTGTTGATGGGCATAGCGACGAAGGGTAGCGCCAGCCACCAAATCGGCGGCTTGAATTAGAGTCTCACTTTGCGAACGGCGAATAGAGATGCGACGAAAACCATGTTGGATATGTCGTGTTTTCATGACGCGGTGCAGTTCCAAACGCGTCTTTTCAGGAGAACCAAATTCATCCAGGATTAGCAGGTTCCCTTTGCGTTTCTCAATTGGAATCTGGCTAATCAGTTCTGCAACAAAGTATAGGTAAAACTCCAGCCCCGACATCACTTGAAAGACATCCACCAATGTTGCTTTGTCTACGATAATTACCCAGGCCTCGAAATCAGCCGAACTCAAGGTCGAAAATAAGAGATTGCGCAGATTTGCCGAAGCCAATGCATTGAAGTGAAAATCAAATCCTTCTGGCAGATAAGCTTGTTTACGCGCCGCTGCCAGCCTGTGACGGAGATCGTCTGGGGTTGGAGTGGCGATCACAGCCAAAACAAAGTATCGTGAAGCGCCTTTTTTGAATGTAAAACTGGTGTCGCCGGCTTCGTCGCCAGCAAAGGTGAAGGTGCTCATTTTCTGCTTTCTACCCTACTCATGGCGAAATGTTCTATCTCAAACTGACAGCCTCGCCAGGAATACCCCTATTTGAGTATTCGCGCCCGGCTGCTCTGAGTCGTTTCAAGGACGGCCCTGTCGGTTTTTCTCTATTCCTTATTCGGTAAGTGCAGCTTGCTAAGCTTTTCCCAATTTCCGGTTTCTGGATCTTGATACTGCCAAAAGTTCCATCCGTTAACAGCTTTCCAATCAACAGCCACAGCTTTCGCCGCCTTGGATAGGGTTGAAAATTCCTGGTTATTCCAACGCACCACACCTTGGATGTTCATGAGCTGCCCATGATAAGTTTGCTCTTTATAACTGGCCTGGATCGCCAGGGGAAAAACGATTTTGGCCGCAGCGGCCGGCGCGGCGTTTTTTGTTGTTTTGTCCTGGGGCAGATCTGCATCAGACAATGCGATGCCGAGAACCTCCGTCCAGTATTCAGGATCAATGGAAGGAACCGTGTACTGCTCTTGTTTGACCCCCACATTGTATTGGATGAGCAAATTCACTAATTGATCGCCGTTAATCAAGCGGATTGGCGTTTTACCTGGCGCTTGCGATTCTTCAATGGCGCTGGAAGAAAAGTCGCTGGGGGTAATAATCAAGCCTTGTTCGGAATCTGCCACTTTGAGTGAACCGCGCAAGTCACGCACTACCCCAGATCCCACGTTATTTGTCCATCGCTTGACCTGGATGGCAACCTTGACCACACTGAGCGGGTTGGAACTCAGCACACCGCGCACATCAACGCCTTTATCATTACTGTAAGGGGTCGTTTCTGTTTCTTCAAAGCCCATTTGTTCCAAAAGCAAACGGATCAGTTCTTCAAATTTCTGCGGCGGCATGTGGAGCAATTTTTTACGCAAATCTTTGCGAATCTGCGCCTGGATATTTTCGATCTGTTGTTGGATACTGCCAGTCGGTGCGATCTTCAATGTAAAAGTTCCGCGTTGATCTCCCCGGCGAAAGCGCGAATCAGGGTTTAGGGTATCCGTATACAACTGAGCGCCCATCGTGGCTTCAGGCGTCTGTCCAGTGGTTTCCAGAAGCCCCTCGGTCTGAGCGCGAGAAGCGATCTCCTTGTAGTGAAGTGGTATTTCAGCTTTCTTTAGAATTTCATAAGCGGCGTCTTTGAATTGCATAATTTTTCTTGATTCCTATCAAAGGTTCAAAAAGGCTACTTTGAGTGAACATACCCGATTTTGCACCGAACGGCAAACTTTTTGCAACGGTATTTTGGCATCCCTCACCGAGCCTCAAAACAACCTCAACTGCGGCTCATCATACGTCAGCGGATCGGCGTTGAACTGCTCCTCCAGCAGCTCCGCCGACGGCGGGTACACCGCCTCATCCGCGTAGCGCTCCAGCAGCCAGCGCAGGTGGCGGAACTTGAGAAAGCGCCAGCCCTGCCCGATCGCCTGGCTCAAGCGCGCATCGCGGCGCAGCTTATAGGCCGCCAGGTTGGCCCGCCCGCCGGGGATCACCAAGAAACTGCGCTCAGGGGTCGAAGCGCTCTGATGAAGCAGCGTTCCAAAGACCGTGGAGGCCTTGGCCCAAAACCAATAGCGCGCCTGCCCGGCCGCGTCCAGCCAGATCAGCGGCGCAGTCCCTTGCGCCTTGAAGCCCAGGCGCGCCGCCAGCCGCTCAAGCTGCCGGTACGTATCGTTCACCTCCTCCCGCCGCGTCGCCGGCTTATCCTCGATGCGCAAGCGCCACCGCCCGCCAGGGGCAAAGCGCTCAACGTCCACCTCAGCGCCGGCCGCGTTTGCGCCATTGACGGCCGCGTTGCCATTGACGCCGGTCTCGGCATAAACGCCGGTTTCGGCGTACACGCCGGTCTCGGCGTACGATTCCAGGCACACCCGGATCAGCCGCTCATCGGGCGTCAGCAGCCCCGGAAAGGCGGCAAACAGCGCCTGCTTCAATTCGGCCAGCGTGCAGCCCGGATGCTTGATCAGATAATTGACCAGCGCCATCTCCACCCGGTCGGCGAACGGCGGCGTTTCAGCGTTACTCTGGCGCAGCCACCACTGGCCCGATTCGGGCGCGCCGGACGCCGCGTAGCGCACGAAAGTCTCACTGGAGAGCATCACCTCTTTCAAGGCGGCCAGCGCCTGGGCAAAGTGACTGTTGCCTTCTGGCGGGAAGGCGTGTGTATTGACCTCGGCCGCAGTGCGGAATTGGTGCGCCGCCGCCATCCCACTCAGCGCCGCGGCGGTCATACTCAAATAATTGGCCGGCTCGCCGCGCTGCTGAAGATAGTCTACCGCCGCCGCCAGGCCAAAGCGGCTGGGACGCCCGCTCTCCTGGTTGGCGGCCTGATCCGCCTGGGGGGCGGCGCTTTGCCAGAGAATTTGCGCCGGCGCGTCTTCGTCCTGCAGCGCCAGGCTGATCAGGTCGAAGCCGGCGTAATCCGCCGCGGTCAGCGCGGCGGTCAAAAAACCGGCCTCCGGCGACCCCACCAGGCCAAAGAACGGCGTGCCTGGCGCAAGGCTGGAGCCTAAATGCCCCAGGGCGGCTTTCAAAGCCAGGCCGTGCCAGGCCCAGTCGTAGCGCCGGCGCCTTAGAACGTTGATAAATGGGCCGGCGGTCTCGCGCCCCCACAGCCAGGCCGACCACAGCGCGCACAGCGTCCAGAAAGCCTGGTTGGGGCGCGGCAGCGCCGCCGCCACCGCCCGGATGTTCACGCCCTCCAGCAGGCCGGCCAGGTCTTTCATGCGCCCCTCAAAGAGATAGACGCCCGGCCCGGCGCTGCTTGCCAGGGCGGCGCTCCCGCCGGCCGGCGGCCAGGGGGCGATGGGGATTTTTTCCTCGCTGCTCGCCCACAGGTCAATCCCTTCTTCCAACGCCAACCACAAATTGTTTTCACGAAAGCGCGGCGGCGTCGCCAATTGCAGCGGCCGCTCGCGCCCCGAAGGGTAGCTCCACAGCGTATTGCCCTGGTCGCAGGCGTACAGCAGCAGGGCGGTTAAATGATTGCGGCGCGGCTGCGGCAGTTTCAAGCCGTCCAGCTTGTTGATCAGCGTAAACAGGCAGTAGACCGCCCGCGGCAAATAGACCGCCAGGGCGGCCTCGGCGTGTTCGCGATCGGGGTCGTTCGGCGCGGCCACCCGTTCCAGCGCCCGCGCCTGGTGCAGCCCGCCGCGCGTAAATTCCAGGGCTTTGGTCGTGTCATGTTCATTGGTGGGATACTCGCCGTCCGCCCCGCAGTGCGGGCAGTGGATGATCTTGGCGTAGGGCGAGGCGCTGCGCCGCTCCCACAAAAAAGCCTGCGCCTCGATCACCTGGTTGCAGCGGCTGCACTCCGTCTGGTACAGCTTGCGAATGTGCAGTTCGAGGCGTTCTTCCCCCTTGTAGCTGGCCGCCAGTTCCGCCAGCGCATGGCGCAGTTCGGCGGCGGTGGGCGGGTTGGCGTTCATTTCGAGCAGAAAGCGCGCCACCGGGTTGTGCGCCGCCACCAACACCCGCCAGCCGGCGCGCGCCGCCTCCAGCGCCAGCCTGGGCGAGGCCCCGAAGGGATCCAACACCCAGCCGTTTGGCGATCCATCGGGCTTGAGATGGGTCTTGAGCCACTGGCTGATGACGCCCGGCGGGATGGGCGGCAGATAACGGCTCAACGGCGTGGGCGAAGCAGCTTTGCGCTTGGGTAGGGGGTCCTCCCCGGCGAGGTAAATCTGCGCGGCGAGATTGGCTGGGTCAGACATTGGACGCCGGGCGTTCCCCCACGGTGTGCAGCAAGGCCATATTGGCCGCCCGCTGCTGATAGAGCGGATAGCCGCACACCAACACAATCTGCTGGCACTGCGTCGCTTTCACCACTTCCTGGCTGGCGGCTTCCACCTGGCGCAGCATGTCTTCAATCGTCGCCGCAATGGTGGTCAGGTGCGGCTTGACCCCCCAATACAGGCTCATGCGCTGGTAAATGATGGGATCGTGGGTGAAGCCCAGGATGGCGACCCCCGGGCGGGCCTTGGACATCAGCAGCGCCGTGCGCCCGGTCTTGGTGAAGACCGCCAGCGCCGCCACGTTGCGGTCATGCGCCAGTTCGCGCGCCGCCAGGGTGGCGAAATAGGCGTCGTCTTGCTCCGAGACTGGCGTGGGTCTCCCATTCCAGCGTCCCCAGGCCTCGATCTCTTTTTCCGCCTGGCAGATGATCGCGTGCATCATCTCCACCGCTTTCAAGGGATACTCGCCGGAGGCGGTCTCCCCCGAAAGCATGACCGCGTCGCTGCCGTCGAAAATGGCGTTGGCCACATCCGAGGTCTCGGCGCGCGTCGGGCGGGGGTTGTGGATCATCGAATCGAGCATCTGGGTGGCGGTGATAACCACCTTGCCGCTCCGGTTGGCGGTCTGGATGATGCGCTTCTGCATCACCGGCACCAGTTCCGGCGGCATTTCGACCCCCAGATCGCCGCGCGCCACCATCACCCCGTCCGCCGCCGCCAAAATTTCTTCCAGGTTCTCAATCGCCTCCGGGCGTTCGAGCTTGGCGATCACCGGCAGGCTGGCCTGGTCGGGGGCGCAGGCCTGGATGGCGCGGCGCACCTGCTGGATGTCCTCGGCGCAGCGCACGAACGAAACCGCCACCGCGTCGATGCCCTGCGCCAGCCCAAAGGCCAGGTCCGCCTGGTCTTTTTCGGTGAAGCCGGGGATGGTAATCTTGCCGCCCGGCAGGTTGATCCCTTTGTGCGCTTTCAGCAGCCCCCCCAAGACCACCCGCGCCTCCACCCGGCAGCCTTTCACCGCCAGCGCCGTCAATTCGAGATTGCCATCGTCCAGTAAAATATTGCCGCCGACCTGGACGCTCTCAACCAGTTCGGGGAAATCTACCGGAATTTCGCCCGCCGCGCGATCCGCCTCCCCTGTGGTCAGGGTAATCACCTGGCCGGCGACCAGTTCCACCGGTTCGGGCAGTCGTCCGGTGCGGATTTTCGGGCCTTGCAGGTCTTGCAGGATGCAGATCGAACGCCCCAGGTCAGCGGCGATGGCGCGCAGGTCGCGGATCACGCTGGCATGTTCCTCGTGAACGCCGTGCGAAAAATTCAAGCGCGCCACGTCCACCCCGGCCTGCAGCAGCGCCCGCAGCATGGCGGGCTGCCGGCAGGCCGGGCCGATCGTAGCCACGATTTTGGCAGAACGCGTCATAGGCTTCCCTTAATTGAAGAGGTCCACCCCGCTCAACACGTTGACCCCGGCGGCTTTCAGGCTGGCCAGGGCGGCGTCGGGGTCGCTGAAGCGAAAGATCAGCGCGGCTTTGGCGTCCGCGCCCACGCCGCGCAAAATAGCAAAGGCGTACATGTATTCCACATTCAGGCCGGCCGCCTCAATCGGGCCGAGGATGTCCGCCAGTCCCCCCGGCCGGTCGGACACTTCCAGCGCCAGCACCTCGGTCGCTTTGACCACAAAGCCCTCGGCCTCCAACACGGCTTTGGCGCGCTCCCATTCCTTCATCAGCAGGCGCAGGATGCCGAACTGCCTGGTGTCGGCCATCGAGAGGGTTTGGATGTTGATCTGCTCTTTGGCCAGCAGGTCGCAGGCTTTTTTGAGCTGGCCGGGCTTGTTTTCCAGGAAGACGGAAAGTTGGTTGAGTTTCACTGCTGCTCTCCTTTACAAAACAGGCTCACATCTTGCGCTGATCCACCACACGCTTGGCCTTCCCCTCGCTGCGTTGGATCGTATGCGGCTCCACCAGGCGCACGTTCACGCGCAGCCCGATCACCTGCTCGATGGCGTTGGTGATCCGCTCGTGCAGGCTTTCCAGCACGCTCACAGTATCGCTGAAGAATTCGGGCGTCACTTCCACCTGCACCTCCATCTGATCCAGCCCTTTCTCGCGGGTCAGTACGATCAAATAGTGCGGCAGCGTCCCTTCCACCTGCAGCAGGGCATGTTCTATCTGGGATGGGAAGACATTGATGCCGCGGATGATGAACATATCGTCCGAGCGGCGGCCCACCCGCAAGAAGCGGCACAGCGTTCTTCCGCAAGCGCAGGTTTCCCGCGTCAGGGTGGTGATGTCGCGCGTGCGGTAGCGCAAGATCGGCATGGCCTTCTTGCTCAAGGTCGTCAGCACCAGTTCGCCCTCACGCCCATCCGGCAGCACTTCGCCCGTTTGCGGGTCAATGATCTCCGGGTAGAAGTGGTCCTCAAAAATGTGCAGCCCAGAATGGGCCGAGCATTCAATCGCTACCCCTGGCCCAACGATCTCCGACAGGCCGTAAATGTCGTAGGCGGTGATATTGCTGTTTTCCTGGATGTACTGGCGCATTGACTCGGACCACGGCTCGGCCCCGAAGATGCCGGCGCGCAGCGGCAGTTGGTTCAGGTTGACGCCCAGTTCGCCGGCCCGCTCGATCAAATGGATGAAGTAGCTCGGCGTACAGCAGATGGCGGTCACGCCAAAATCCTTCATGATCATGATCTGCCGGTCGGTATTGCCGCCCGACATGGGGATGACCGTCGCCCCCAGGGCCTCCGCGCCGTAGTGCGCGCCCAGGCCGCCGGTGAATAAGCCGTAGCCATAGGAGTTTTGCACAATATCGCCCTGGTGCAGGCCGCAGGCGGCAAAGCTGCGCACCATTACACTTGTCCAAACCTCAATATCTTCCTTCGTATAGGCAACGACAATCGGTTTGCCGGTTGTGCCAGACGAGGCGTGCAGGCGGACGATCTCTTGCATTGGGCTGGCGAACAGCCCGAAAGGATAGGTGTCGCGCAGATCGGCTTTGACCGTGAAGGGCAGTTGGGTGATGTCTTCCAGCGAGCGGATCGCCGCCGGGGTCAGGTCGCGCTGCTCCATCCGGCTGCGCGTCAGAGGGACATATTTGTACGCCCGCTGGACGATCGCTTGCAGCCGCTGCAGCTGCACCTGGCGCAGTTGTTCCAGCGGCAGATAGTCCGGCGCGCTGGCCGGGTGAAACTTTCCACCAATATCATTCCATTGTTCAGTGGGCATATTGCTTGGCTCCTTGTTCGCGTCCCAGGCGGAACGCTTGTTCGTTGTCGGCATACAAAGCTTCAGGGAAACTCTGGCGGATCGTCTCCAGCCAGACTTCTTCGGGGATGGGGAGGCAGGCGCTCAAAGCGCCCAGCAGGGCTACGTTCAGGCTTTTTTTGTTGCGCAGGGCGCTCTCGGCCACCGTCTCCGGGCGGATCAGCACGCCGCCGGGCTTGAGCGCCGGCAGGTTGTTCTCCACCTGGTCTGGCGAAAGCACCAACAGGTAATCCGTTTCGCCGCCAGGGATCATCGGACTGAGCACCTTGTCGCCAAAGCGGACATCGCTCGAAACCGAGCCGCCGCGCTGGCTCATGCCGTGCAGTTCGCTCTTCTTGACATCCGCCCCGGCGCGAAACGCCGCCTCGGCCAGGATGTCGGAGGCGCGGATTACCCCTTGCCCGCCCAGGCCGGCGATTTTGATATTGATCACAGGCTGCTTCATGCTTTTTCTTCCTTCCCGCGCCGTGCATCGCGCTTGGCCGAAAGCAGGCAGGGGTTGCGGGCGATGATCAGGGTCAGGTCGTTGCTGCGGCGCGCCTGCGCCAGCAAATCTTCCAGGTCTTCGACCGTGCTGCCGCCGTGCAAGACATGCACCTGCTGCACGCCCATGGCTTGCGCCACCTGCTCGAACGACATCTTGGGCGCGGTTTCGCCCAGCAGGGTGCGTCCGGTGCCGGGATGCTCTTGCAGGCCGGTCATGGCGGTGGTGCTGTTGTCCAAAATCATCACCACATGGCCTGTCGAGGGAGGGTTATAGACCATCTCGGCCAAACCGGTCAACCCACTGTGGACAAAAGTGCTGTCGCCGATCACGCTGACCACGCGCCGCGCCTGTTCCTCTGGCAGGACATGCCGCAGCCCAAGCCCAACGCCGATGCTGGCCCCCATGCACACGCAGGTGTCCATCGCCTCGAAGGGCGGCAGCACGCCCAGCGTGTAGCAGCCGATGTCGCCGGCCACGATGCAATCCTGGTCGCGCAGCACCTCGAACACGCGCCGGTGCGGGCAGCCGGGGCAAAGCTGCGGCGGCTTGCCGGGCAGCGGCGCGGCTTCGGGGCTTTCGTCGCGGCGGAGAATGCGGCGCACCCGCGTCACATCCAGCTCGCCAAAGCGATACATTTCGGCCTTGCTTTCCACCGCGATGCCCGCGGCGCGGATCGCCGTCGCCAGCACCGGGTCGCCCTCTTCGATGACCATGCAGCGCTCCACACTGGCGGCAAACCTGCGGATCATCTCCATCGGCAGCGGATAGGTCATCCCGATCTTGAGGAAGCTGGCCTGGGGGGCGGCCTCGCGGGTGTGCATAAAGCTGATCCCCGAAGTGATGATGCCCAGTTCGGGGCCGCTGGCGACAACCTTGTTGGGGCCGTGGTCGTCGTTCCAGGCGGCCATTTCGGCCAGCTTTTTGCGCAGCCGCTGATGCGCCGGGCGGGCGTTGGCCGGCACCATCACGCGGGCGCGCCGGTCATGGTCGAAAGCCGGGGTTGGGGCCGGCATGCGCTCTTCGCGCCGCCGGACAATGGTTTTGGAATGGCAGACCCGCGTCGTCATGCGGAACAAGACCGGGATGCGCCATTTTTCCGAAATCTCCACCGCCAGCGCAAAGAAATCATACGCTTCTTGCGAGTCGGATGGCTCCAGCATGGGTAAGCCGGCTGCTTCAGCATAGCGCCGGTTGTCTTGCTCATTTTGGCTGGAGGCCATCCCCGGATCGTCCGCCGAGACGACGATCAACGCCCCGTTTACGCCGCTGTACGCCGCGGTGAACAACGGATCCGCCGCCACATTCAGCCCCACGTGCTTCATTGTCGTCAGGGCGCGGGCGCTGCCGAAGGCCGCGCCCAGCGCCACCTCAAAGGCCACCTTTTCATTGGGCGACCATTCGGCATGTCCTCCCAGGTGGGCGAAATACTCCAAAATCTCGGTCGAGGGCGTGCCGGGGTAGCCCGCGCCGAGCGCCACGTTGCAATCGAAGGCCGCCAGGGCGACGGCTTCATCCCCGCTGAGTAGCAGACGTTCGTTCAATGTCATAACCTGTCCTTAGAGGTAGTTCAGTTCTTTGGCCTTAGCCTTCATTTCAGCGCGGAATTGGGGATGGGCAATGTTGATCAAAGCCTGCGCCCGCTGGCGGATGGTCTTGCCGTACAGTTCCGCCACGCCATATTCGGTCACGACATAGCGCACGTGGTTGCGGCTGGTGACTACGCCCGCGCCTTGCTTGAGCATCGGGACGATCTTGCTCACCAGCGTGCCATCGCGCAGCGTGGTGGTGGAGGGCAGTGCGATGATCGGCACGCCGCCTTTCGAGCGCGAGGCCCCATAGATGAAGTCAAGCTGCCCACCCACGCCCGAATAGAGCTTTGGCCCAATCGAGTCGGCGCACACCTGGCCCGTCAAATCCACCTCGATCGCCGAGTTGATCGCCACCATGCGGTCGTTCTGGGCGATGATAAAGGGATCGTTGATGTATTCGGTGGGGTGCATTTCCAGCATGGGGTTGTTATCCGCCCAGTTGAACAAGCGCTTGGAGCCGATCAAAAAGCCGGCGGTGATCTTGCCGGTGTGGATGCTGCGGCGGGCGTTGGTGATCACACCCGCTTCGACCAGATCGATCACCCCATCGGAGAACAACTCCGAGTGGACGCCCAGGTCGCGCTTGCTGTAGAGGAATTTTAGCACCGCATCGGGGATCGCGCCGATGCCGGTTTGCATGGTTGCGCCATCGGGGATCAGATCGGCGACAAAGCCAGCGATGCGCTCGACCAGTTCGTTGCCGCCCTCTTCCGACATGATCATCTCCGGGATGGGGTAGTCGGTGGGGACGATGTAATGGACGCGGCTGATGTGGATGAACGCATCCCCCAGGGTGCGCGGCATTTGTTGGTTGACCTCGGCAATGATGATCTTGGCCGATTCGGCCGGGCTTTTGGTCAGGCCCACCTCGACCCCATAGCTGCAAAATCCATGCTCGTCCGGGCGGGAGAGGTGGATCAGGGCGATGTCAATCGGCAGGGTTTTCTGCTTGAAGAGCAGGGGGAACTCGGAGAGCAGCACGGGGGTGAAGTCGGCGCGCCCTTCCTGCACCGCTTTGCGGATATTGGCGCTGATGAACATCGTGTTGACCCGCAGATGGCCCTCCATGGCCGGGCTGGCGTATTCCGCCGGGCCCACGCTCAAAGCCTGGCAAATTTCTACATTTTGCAGTTCGGGGGCATAGTTGACCAATTCCGCCACCAGTTTTTGCGGCACTGAGCAGTTGCCGGTCAAAAAGACGCGCATCCCCGATTGGATTTTGTGAATCGCTTCTTCGGCGGTCACAATGCGAGATTGGTAAATCTTGTTGAAATCCATAATCACTCCGTTAAGCTTTTGGGTTTAGCCGGGCGATGTTCTTCATTTTGCCGTAGAGCAGGCCGACGCTGCGTTCCACGGCGATGTCAGTGCGCATCGCCGTTTCAATGCCCTGGTCGGCGATTTCCAGAATGTAGGGCATGGCGGCGTTGGTGTAGACATAAGTGGCTGTGCGGGCGACCACGCTGGGGATATTCGGGACGCAGTAATGCAGCACCCCTTCTTCCACATAATAAGAGTGTTCGTGCGTAGTCGGGCGGGAGGTTTCCACGCAGCCGCCTTCATCAATGCTCAAATCCATGACGACGGAGCGCGGCTTCATCGAGCGCACCATTTCGCGCGTCACCACAATCGGGGGCCGCTCGCCGGGCGTCAGGATCGCCCCGACCACCACATCCGCGTAGGCCACCGCCCGGGCAATGTTGCGCTGATTGGACAGCATGGTGACAATGCCCGGAATTTGATCGCCGATCATCTCCAGCGCCAGCAGGCTGGTATCCAGCACGGTCAGGTGGGCGCCCATGCCGGCAAAGCCGCGCGCCGCGCAGCTTCCCGCCACGCCCGCCCCGATCACCACCACCTCCGCCGGGGGGACGCCCGGCGCGCCGCCCAGCAGCACGCCCTTGCCGCCGGAGTTGTTTTGCAGCAAGCGCGCCCCAATTTGGGCCGCCAGCTTGCCGCCGATTTGCGCCAGGGGGCGGCGCACGGGCATATAATCATCCATAGTCTGGATTTGCTCTAACGCTACCGCCGTCAGCTTCTTGTCTTGCATGATGGCGATCTTGTCTTGCCGCGCCGAGGCCAGGTGCAGCAGGCCGGCCACAATCGCTTCCGGGCGGATCCAATCCAACTCCTCATACAGAGGCCGCGACACTTTTAAGATCATATCTGCTCGCCCAAAAGCCTCATGCGGCGAGAAAACGATACGCCCGCCGGCCTGTTCGTAGTCTTGATCGCTGAAACCGGCCCCCAGGCCAGCGTCATGCTCGACATAACACACATGCCCGGCTTGACTGAGTTGTTCTACACCCACAGGCGTCATTCCGACGCGAAACTCGAAGGTACGTCGTTCTTTTGGAATGCCGATGTTCATAGATAAAGCTCCCTTTGAAAATAGCCCCAGGCTGATCATTCCTGGGGCTGTTTGATTTTAGCCCATATTGAGTACAGGCCGGATACGTTCGATTGCCCAATCCACAGTGGCTTTGTCTGTGATCAGCGGCGGGGCAAAGCGGATCACATGCTCGTGGGTGTCTTTGGCCAGGATTTTCTGCGCCATGAGCGCCTTGCAGAACCGCCTGGCGCCGCCCGCTCCCACCTTTAATTCTACGCCGATTAATAATCCCTTGCCGCGCACTTCTTTCACATACGGGCTGGGGATTTCCGCCAACTGCTCGATGAAGTACTGCCCCACTTCGGCCGCATTCTGGATCATATTTTCTTCCACCAGCACGCGCAGCGAGGCGCGCGCCACCGCCGCCGCCAGTGGGTTGCCGCCAAAGGTCGAGCCATGCTCCCCTGGGCGCAGCAGCCCCATGATATTGCGATCGCCCAAGACGGCTGAGACCGGGTAAAACCCGCCGGAGAGCGCTTTGCCCAGGATGACCAGGTCGGGGCGCACCCCTTCATGCTGGCAGGCGAACAATTTGCCTGTACGTCCCAGGCCGGTCTGGATTTCATCGGCGATCATCAAGACGCCGTAGCGGGTGCAGGCGTCGCGCACCGTCTTCAAGAAGCCCGCCGGCGGCATGATCACCCCCGCTTCCCCCTGGATCGGCTCGATCAAGACGGCGATGGTGTTAACGTTAATCGCCTCGATCAGCGCCTGCGGATCGCCATAGGGGATGCGCGTAAAGCCGGGGGTGAAGGGGCCGAAGTCCTCGCGGTAGAGTTCCTCGTTCGAGAACGAGACAATCGTGACGGTGCGCCCGTGGAAATTGCCGTTGAAGGTGATGATCTCGGCTTTGTAGCGCTTGAGACCTTTCACGCGGTAGGCCCATTTGCGCGCCACTTTGATCGCCGTCTCCACCGCCTCCGCGCCGGTGTTCATCGGCAGCGCCATCTCATAGCCGCTCAGTTCGCACAATTCCTTATAGAATAGTCCTAGCTGATCGTTGCGGAAGGCGCGCGAAGTCAGCGTGATCCGCCCGGCTTGCTCCAGCATGGCCGCCAAAATTTTCGGATGCACATGCCCTTGGTTGAGGGCTGAATAGGCGCTCAGGCAGTCAAAATAGCGGTTGCTCTCGACATCGTATACCCACACCCCCTCGCCGCGCGTCAGGACGACATCCAGCGGGTGGTAATTGTGAGCGCCATACTGCTCTTCCAGGTCAATATAGTCTTGCGTTTGCATCGTGACTTTCTAGCGCTTATCCTATGCCAAACACGTGGAGGAGAATAGCCTTCTGGGCGTGCAGGCGGTTATGCGCCTGGGGGAACAGCGCCGAGTGCGGGCCATCCGCCACCTCATCGGTAATCTCTTGCCCGCGGTGCGCTGGCAGGCAGTGCATCACAATCGCCTCGGGCCGCGCCTCGCTCACCAACTGGGCGTTGACCTGGTAAGGCGGGAACACCTTTTCGCGCCGGGCGCTTTCCTCTTCCTGTCCCATGCTGGTCCAGGTATCGGTGTAGATGACATGCGCATCTTTGACCGCGCTGTGCGGATCGCGCAGAAAGCTCAGCTTGCCGCCGCTGGTGGATGCGAACTCTTTGGCCGCCTCCACCGCTTTAGAGTTCAGGTCATAGCCCTCCGGGCTGGCGATCGTAAAATTCGCGCCCAACTTGGCGCAAATGTGCATCAGCGATACCGCCACATTGTTGCCATCGCCCACAAAGCTCACGTTCAACCCCTTCAAATTGCCAAACTTCTCCTGGATGGTCAGCGCGTCGGCCATCCCCTGGCAGGGGTGATTGTAGTCGCTCAGACCATTGATCACCGGAATGCTGCTCCATTTGGCCAGGTCTAGCACATGGGCGTGGTCAAAAACGCGCGCCATCAGCCCATCCACATAGCCTGAGAGCACGCGCGCCACATCCGCGACAGATTCGCGCTTGCCCAGGCCGATCTCCTGCGGCGAGAGGTACAGCGCGTCGCCGTCAAAATGGCGCATCGCCATGTCGAACGAAACCCGCGTCCGCAGGCTGGGCTTCTGGAAGATCATCCCCAGCACCTTGCCTTTTAGCAGAGGGGGATTGCCGCCCTTCTGGCGTTCATCCTTCAAACGCACCGCGCGATCGAGTAAATTTTGTAATTCAGCGGGGGAAAAATCAGAAATTGCAAGAAAATGTTTCACGGCAGGCTCCTGTCTGACATTTTTTGTGAGTATATCATAGTTAAGAAGAGAACTTTTGTTAAACCTTATAACTGTCCACCGGGGCGCTGGCAAAGATCAAAATTTGCGTCGAAACAATCGTCGCAAGTCCCAGGGAAAGCCTCTATCAAGCGTTTGAGTATGTCTTTGTCAGCATAGAAAACTGTCATCCAGATGGACCAATATCCCAGGGCTTTGGCTGTCTCTACGATTTGCCTGCGCATGTAGGGAGTATCATTACTATGCAAGTTATCGAGCGAGTCAGCCGCAATATCCCAGGCCTCTTTTCGGTTGATCCAGCGCCGGTCTGCTGCTGTGACTGCGTTGCCTGGATTATAGTTCAAGCCAGTCAGTTCGATGGTCTTTTGAGCTTTGGATTTTTCAACGGCTGTCAAACCTGGATGAGGGCTGATTTGTCCGCCGATCTGATATTCAAAAGCCCGCACAGTGTTATCCAGATCCGGCCAATAACACTCATTTCGCCCAATCAGTTTGTCTCCTTTTGTGCTGTTGCAGTTTGGGCAAGCCAAAAGGAAATTTGTCCATTCTCGTTCCATCTCAGGGCATTTGTTTTTGGGGAGAATGTGTTCAACCGCCAGAGCCGAATCGAGGTGCATTTCGCAGTAAGAACAATATTCCCCTAACCGGTTGATTAAATCGCCTCGGGCGTCTTGATACTCATGATATGAATTGGGGCTTTTTCCTCGCTCAATCGGTCTCATGATCATTTCCTCCCAGGCCAGCCGCCGCCCGTTTCATCCCAAGAAAAGCGTAGTAAGCGACATTGTCACTAAACGGCTCTACCAACTCGTTCAATTTTTGTTTAATGGCTTCGACTTGCTCCGCGCTTGCCATTTTCCCTTGACCCAATAACCGATAATATTCTTGCGCGACCTCATACATCTTTTGATACCGCTGGCTGCGTTGTGGCACCGGGATGTTCATGACCGTTTCAACAATATCCTCAAGGCTGCGATTAACGTATTCACCTTTGGCGGTTCGTGTCAAATCAATCAGTTCTCCTGGCCGGAGGGATTGAATAATAAAAGGCGAGTGGGTAGTAGCAATGAACTGTATCTGTGGAAAGGTGTGGCGCAAGTTTTCTATCACACTTCGCTGCCACTTAGGATGGAGGTGCAAATCAATCTCGTCAATCAAGACAACCCCAGAAGTATCTTTTCTAGAATGTTCCGCCAGGTGTGGGTTGAGAAGGGCGCACCGGTAGGCGATATCCGCTATCATTCCCAACATATTTCGCTGACCGTCGCTTAATAGATCAAAAGGCAAAAGACGGCCATCTTGAAATAGAGCCTGCAATTTGCGCTCACGGGCATGAAAAACAATATCCACCCAACCTTCAACACACTCAACCAGTGCAGCCTTCACAGGCGGGTAAAGCGGATCTGAAGTACGCTCCTGCAAGGTGATTGTCTCCTGCCATATCATCCACTCTATTAAGTCCGCGGTATGCGAACCAGGCGCTAAACAGTCCTTGTAACCATCAAAGCGCGACCCAATTTTGGCTCTCTCGTTCATGGCTGCCAACCGCCACAAACGATCGGTCCGGTAGTAAGCAATCACAGGTAAAGTTGTATTTTCTCCCGCACTCACTTGTTGGCGGACGAGATTTGCCAGTTCTTTCAATTCGATAATTTGTTGATTACGGGCCGTTTTGTTCGGCTCACTTAATCGGCGCTCCCATTGGATTGTTTGTCCAGGCAAGGAACTGCTGCAAGTCAGTGAAACTGGGAACTGAGGCTCTGCGGTGAGCGTATCTCCCTTGCGGATCGGGCGCAAGCGCACATCATTCAGTTTCAAGATGGGCGCTTCGACATTGCCAATTTCCTGCAAGAAAGCGCCCAATGCAATAGCAAGCGCATCCAATATGGCGGTTTTGCCAGCGCCATTGTCGCCAATTAAAATATTGAATGCCGGCGTGAATTTAAAAGCCTGTTTTTCGAAACAGCGAAAGTTTTCTACGATTAATTCATCAATCCGTAGTGAAACATCCAGCGGAACTTGTCCATATTCAGCGTATTCGGGCCAGGCGCGCAGTGCAAATGTGCCGGGCCCTGTGCGCTTAAAAACAGAGCTTGCTGCTTTTGCTTCAATATCATCTCGCCGAATGACGGTCAAGACTGTATTGTGTGGAGCTGCTCCTTTTGTTTCCCACAATCCCCGCGCGAGAATTTCTTTTGTGATCTCCATGTAGTGCATGGGACGCTTTTCTTGCTCCAGCAGCATTTTAACTGCTGTCAGGATTGTGTTCTCCTTTGCCATTTTCGATTACTCCTTAGCAAAAAATTTAAGTAAATCTCTGTTTGCTAAAGTATACGCTTGATTCCGTTTTTCAGATATATTCTATGAGTAAATCGCCATGTTTTACGTGCTGGCCTACCGTCACATGGATGGTGGCAATGACCCCGGCCCGCGAGGCGCGCAGCGTGTTGTTCATCTTCATCGCCTCAAGCACGCACAACTCTTGCCCTCGCTCAACCGTCTCGCCGGTTTGCACCGCGATCGAGAGAATGACGCCGGGGATCGGCGCGCGCAGGCTGTTGGGAGCGCCCTCGGCGGCCGGCGCGGCCGGGGGCGGCGTTTTGACTACCGGCTGCGGCAAGGCCGGCGGCGCTTTGACTGCTTCGCGCGCCGGCGGGGCGGTTGGAGCGCCGGCGACCGGCGTCTCGCTTTGTGCGCCCACCTTGCCCAACGTCGTTGCCTCGCCCAACGCCGTTGCCTGGCCCAACGCACGCGCCATCTCCGGCCACACTTCAAACCTTTCCCCTTCAATCGTCGCAATCACTGGCCGGGTATTCAGGTCGCCGACCTCCACTTCATACACTTCGTCGTTTACACGGACATTGATCTTCATCGAGTTGGCCCTCGTTTATTGAGCATATTCCCGCGCATCACCGCCTGCCAGGCGCTGACGATGGAAGTCGGCGGCAGGGGAA
>CAIQJJ010000869.1 GCA_903872065.1 uncultured Anaerolineales bacterium
GATCAAGCGGTGAATTTGAGCGAAGCGGTGAACTTGACCGAGGCGGTGAACTTGACCGCGGATGAACCCGACTCCGCGGCGGTGATCCGTACCGCTGATAACCAACCGCCGGCTCCCAACCCGCCGCAAGAAATGAAGCAGCTCAGGTTATTCTGATCTGCGATTTTTACTGCGCAGCCATCCTGAGGCGGTGATCTGTACCGCTCCCCACTGCCTACTTCCCATCTGTACCGCAGACAGAAACCTCCAAGGATCCCAGTGGGTCAACCCCCTCACAACCGGCCCCTGATTGGCCTCTTACACTCCTGGCGGCAGGATCGGCTGCTGCGCCAGGTGCTTAAGAACAGCGCCTACCTTTTTAGCAGCGGCGGCATTGCCGCGGCTTTGGGCATGCTGCAAGGCATTTTTGCGGTGCGCCTCTTGGGCGCGGATGGTTATGGCCTGGTTTCGGGGACAGTGATCGTTTTTGCCTCAAATATCCATCGCCTGTTCTCCTTTCGCATGAGCGAAATGGTCGTGCGCTACTTGCGCCAGGCGTTGGCCGATGGCAACAAAGCTCAAGCCGCCGCCGTGGTTCAGATCGCCGCCGCCATCGAAGCGCTTACCTCCCTGCTGGCGTACCTGGTCTTATTGGGTTTAGCGCCTCTCGCAGCCCGCTATTTTGCCAAAGACCCTGCCACCCTGCCCTTCTTCGTCATCTACGGCGCGGTCTTGCTTTCCAACCTGGTCTATGAAACCTCCACCGGCGTCTTGCAGGCCCTGCGGCGTTTTGATCGCATAGCCGTCGTCAACCTTGCCCAAAGTATCGTTACCGCCCTGTTGATCGGCTTAATCTTTTGGACGCAGCAAATGTTGCATTGGGCTGATCCACAGTCTGCGGCTCTGGCTGTGCTGCTGGCTTACCTGGCTGGCAAAACCCTGGCCGGCCTGGCGCTCCCTATTCTTGCTTTTCAGCGCTTGCGCCAGGAACTTGGCCCCGCTGTCTTCCTACTTCCCACGGCGGTGGTCTTTACCGACCCCCACTCCCCACTTCCCACTCCCCACTCCCCACTGCCTACTGCCTACTCCCTCCTTTCCACTCTTAAAACTGCTCCGCTTGGCGAGATGCTGCGCTTTGCCATCAGCACCAACCTTAGCGGTACGATCAACTTGATTGTACGCGATAGCGAGACCCTGCTCATTTCATTTTTCATGAATACCAGCGCTGCCGGCTACTATCGCCTGGCCCAATCGTTCATTGCCCTCGTCGTCACGCCCATTGATCCGTTGATCGCCCCCACTTACACCGAGATCACGCGTACCATTGCGCAGCATGACTGGCGCTCCACTCGCCGGTTGTTGAAACGAGTCAGCATTCTTGCCGCCGGGTGGACGGGAGCGGCGGCGCTCGGTTTAGGGCTGGCCGGCTGGGCCGTGATTCCGTGGTTGTATGGAGCGGAAATGTTTCCTGCTTACTGGGTCTTAATGGTCCTCTTGCTGGGTTATGGCGTCGCCAACACCTTTCAGTGGAATCGCCCTCTGTTGTTGGCGCTGGGCAAACCAGCCTTTCCTCTAATTGTCGCCGCCCTCGCCGGCCTGCTCAAAACCCTCTTAAGCATTACTCTTCTGCCCGTCGCTGGCTACCTTGCCGAAGCAGTCATTCTTTCTGCCTACTTTGTGGTTTCGGTTGGCGTATTGGTCTGGCGCGGCCTCACCCTTATTCAGCATCAGGAATCGGATGAAAATCGTCTGCATCACCGCCTCTGAAATCCCCTCTGCCAGAGCCAACAGCATCCAGGTGATGAAAGCCTGCCAGGGCCTGGTGCAGGCCGGCCACGACATCGTCTTGTTAGCCCCCGCCGGCACTGCTGATGCGGTGAAGGTCGCCTCGCCTGCTTCGTTCTATGGTCTGCAAGTCGCTTTCCCATTGGAGCGAATCCCCTGCCAGACTCGCTGGAAAAAATACGACTTCTCCTGGCGCGCCGTCCAGCGCGCCCGCCAGCTTGACGCACAGGCCATCTACGTCTGGCCGCTGCAGGCAGCCCTGTTTGGCGCGCTGCTTGGCCAGCCTGTACTCTTAGAACTGCACGGGCCGCCGGAAGGAAAACTGGCCCCCTGGTTCTATCGTCTCTTTCTCAGCCTGCCGGGCAAAAAACGTCTCTTACCCATCTCATCCGCCCTCCTCACCCTTCTCCCCAAGTGGTCGTCCGCGCCGCGTAGGCATCCTGAGCTTGTCGAAGGACGCGGTTCTGTACCGCGGCGGTGTTCTGTACCGTTCCCCACTTCCCACTTCCCACCCTCTTCCTCCGCAGTGGTGTCCCCTAACGGCGTCGAATTGGAACGCTACCAAAATTTACCGGTCCCCGCCGACGCCCGGCGTGAACTGGGCCTGGCCGACGCCCTGACCGTGGGCTATACCGGCCACCTTTACCCCGGCCGCGGCATGAGCCTCATGCTTGACCTGGCGCGCCGTCTGCCGCAAGTGCAGTTCCTTTGGGTGGGCGGCGATCCGCAGGATGTGGCGTACTGGCGCACACAATTCCAGGGCGCAGCAACCCCCCTTCCCATCGCTGCTCTTCGCGATGGGGAGGATAGGGTGGGGTGGGGCGGGGTAGTCTCGAATATTACCCTTACCGGCTTTGTTGAAAACGCCCGCCTGCCTCTCTACCAGGCCGCCGCCGATATCCTCATCATGCCTTACGAACGCGTCATAACCGGTTCGAGCGGCGGCAACTCCGCCGCGTATTGCAGCCCGATGAAAATGTTCGAGTACATGGCCTGTGGGCGAGCGATCATCTCCAGTGACCTGCCTGTCATCCGCGAAGTGTTGAACGATCACAATGCTGTCCTTTGCCCGCCAGAGGCGTTAGAGGAATGGGAACGCGCTTTAGCGACCCTATTGGCCGATCCTGTCCGCCGCACGGCCCTGGCCCGGCAGGCGCAGCGTGATGCAGCTCGCTACACCTGGGTGGCGCGCGCCCAACGCGCCACGGAGAACTTCCTGTGAATCTGGCCAGGGCTGAGCTTTACCGCATCCGTCATTGGTTGGCGGCGGTCATTTCCATTGCTCTTTTGGCGCGCCTGGCCTTGTGGTTTGGCTACCAGCCGGTTGCTTATAGCGACACCCCAAGCTACCAACGTTCGGCACTGGCGATTTTGGCCGGCTGGGGGCCTTACGATGGCACCCGCACCCCTGGTTACCCTGCCTTTCTTGCCCTGCTTTGGCAAATAGACCCGCGTAATCATACTGCTGCGATTCCATCCGAACCGGCCGAAATGACCAATTTCGATGTGAGCGCCTGGCAGCAAACCACCTTCTTGCTTCAACTAATCCTGGGCTTTGCCATCACCCTGCTGATCTTTTTCATTGGCTGGCAGGCCAGCGGCGGCAAAGCCTGGGTGGGCGGCGTCGCTGCCCTGGCGCACACCCTCAACCCCGGCCAATTATTCTTTGAAGCCAATCTCCTCACCGAAACCCTCACCACCTTTTGGCTAATGGTAGCCTTTGCCGCCAGTGTTTACTGGTTGTCTCACTTGCCATCAGATCCTCTGCCTTCTTCCCGCGCGACTCGCTCCTTATTTACGCTCGTGATTGGCCTGAGCGCTGCCCTGGCCGCCATCACTCGCCCTTTGTTTATCTACCTTCCCTTCTGGCTGTTCTTCTTTCTATTCGCCGCCGAACTTTTCGTCCCCGGCCTTTCCCGCACCGCTGATCAGACGCCCACTTTCCACGGCGGTGGTCTTTACCGCCCCCCACTCCCCACGGCGGTGGTCTTTACCGCCCCCCCCTCCCCACGGCCTATTGCCCACTGCCTACTTCCTACTGCCTACTTCCTCTTTCCCACC
>CAIQJJ010000870.1 GCA_903872065.1 uncultured Anaerolineales bacterium
GAAAAAATAATTTGGTGTTGTGGGTCATCCTGGCGGTGGGGTTGGTGCATGCGACAATCTATGTGTATTTGATGCCGCCCTGGCAGCATTACGATGAACCCAATCATTTTGAATATATATGGCTTTTGATCAAGCGCGGCGCGCTTCTGCAGCGCGGCGACTATGATCAAGAAATGCGCCGCGCGGTGGCTCGGTCAATGATTGAGCATGGCTTCTTTGATCGCATGACGTTTCTGCCTGATTTGAACGCGGTGAATGAACCGATCTGGATTGGAGCTTTTTCGCAGGTGGGGGACCCTCCGGCGTATTATTTGCTGGCCTCATTGCCAGCGCGTCTGTTTGCGGCAGCCGGCATCGAAGCGCAGCTTTATGCGGCGCGTTGGACTTCCGTGGTCTTATATTTGCTCAGTTTGTTGGGGGTTTGGGCGATTGTTCGCGAACTGACGACTGAAGGCAGCCGGTTGCGCTGGTTTGTCCCGCTGACGGTTGCGTTAATACCGTCCTTTACTGAGTTGATGACTGCCATTAATAGCGACGCGGCCGCAGTGGCCTCCTTCACTTTGTTTTTGTGGAGTGGCGTCGTGTTGATCCGGCGCGGTTTTTCGCTGCGGCGGCTCCTCGCTACGGCCCTCTTGGCGCTTCTGTGCGCTTTTTCCAAATCCAATGTGATTTTAGCCCTCCCATTGGTGGTTGTGTGCTGGGGCTTGACTTTTTTAAGTCGCATGCCGCTGAAGGTTCTGTGGGCTGCTTGTCTGGTTATCCTTTTGGGAGGCCTGGTGGGTGTATGGTTAGTGCTACGTTGGGATGCCGCGGCTTTTTGGTATGCAGATGCTCCCCAGGGCGGGGCGCAGCGCCTAGAGACGCCAGGTTCGGCTTTCGGAACAGCCGCATTGGAGGTCAGCAATCCCTCAGCCAGTTATAAACAGTTGTTGACCACCGAAACAATCCATGCCTTTCGCGGCCGGCGGGTCACATTTGGCGCCTGGGTGTGGGCGCAATCGCCTCTACAACTTTCACCGCCGCAGTTGGTCATTAATGGGAAGCGACTTACGATTCCAGACGTATGGAACGTAGGGACTGCGCCGGCCTTCTTTACTTTCAGTGTGGATTTCCCGGCTGATACTGGGCGCGCCTGGTTGGTTTTGACTGCGCCGAAAAACGCTGTAGTCATTTATGATGACTTGATGTTGTGCGAGGGAGAATTTCCGGCTGGTCAGACGCCGTTCCTACAGGGGCAGACGGTAAAATGGGGTGGTCGCCAATGCGAAAATGTATTGCGCAACCCATCGGCTGAGGCGGTATGGCCTAAGGCGCGCCTCTGGGCTGACCAATTGCTTAGTCGTTTTTTTCCTGATCGGGGCCGTTTGTCATTGATCATCCACGCGACGTTCGATCCCGCCTCGGCGTTTCCTTATTATCGTAAGACATTTTCCAAGTTTCTGCGTTCATTTTGGGCGGTTTTTGCCTGGGGCAATATCTTTTTGATCGGCAGCCTGATCATTTACCGGGTTCTGATGGCGGTGACGTTCTTGGGAATCGTAGGAGGACTGATCGCAGTGGCGCGCCGATGGCGCAGCTTGCCGGGGATGGCGTTAGCGTTTTTGGCGCTTGCAATGCTATTCTTGTGGGGAGCGACGCTGGTGCGTGGGGCAATTTACATCTTTAGTAATCCATATATTCCGCCGCCGCGTTACGCTTATCCAGTGATCGCCCCGACGATGCTCTGGTTGGCGGCCGGCTGGTTGGAGTTTGGCGCTCTGGCGCGGAAGCGTTGGCAGCCTCGGCTTGCAACGGCTTTACCTGTTGGACTATTGTGTGGATTGATCTTTTTGGCTCTCTGGTCAATCTTCACGGTTGTCCGTTTTTATTGAAACGTTGCTTTTCACAAAGCAACGCAGAAGATTTGGTGGGGTTGTATTTAATGACAACTCTATCCCTTCAGGGTGAAGGATGTCAGAACCTAACGACGAAGCGATTTTGACCCAGGCGGTACAAGGTGATGCAGATGCGTTTGGCATGCTGTACCAGCGTTATGTGGGTCGTATTTACAACTATATTTATTACCGCACGGGTAATCAACACGATGCAGAGGATCTGACGGCGCGTGTTTTTTATCGCGCCATGCACCATATTGAAAGCTATCAGCATCGCGGGCTGCCGTTCTCGGCCTGGTTGTATCGGATTGCACATAACCTGGTAGCCAATTGGCATCGTGATAACAGCCGCCGTCCTGAAATCCCATTGGAAGATGGCTTATGGGTGCACCATCCGGGCGATCCTCCTGAAGCTTCGCTGCTTCAGGCTGAAGAGCGTGAGCGTCTGCTGCGTTTGATCCATACGTTGCCGCCAGAACGACAACAACTGCTGATCTTGAAGTTTGTCGAGCATTTCTCGAATGCTGAAATTGGTGAGATTATGGGCAGGACGGAGGGCGCGATCAAAAGTCTTTACCATCGAACGTTGTTATCTTTGCGGGACGATCTTGAAAAAATGGATTGACGAATGACAGATTTATTTCACTGGGCTAAACCTGTTGACGATCAAGAAATGGCTCAATTGGAGTCCTTACTCCAGGCAGCCTTAATGCCGGTGCCGCCGCGTGGTTCTTATCAGAAAGATTTGCGAAACCGGTTAGAAAAGTCTGACGCTCCGGCGATCGAGCTTCACTCGACGCGTCCTTATTCAGTGCTGTTATGGGTTATGGCTGGCCTGGCATTTGTGATGCTGCTGTTGGTGGTTGGGATCAAATCCTTTATCGCTTTAGGGGGATGGGGCGCAGTTTCAGTGTTGCGACGTCGCCTGGATACGGATGGGTAAATTTTTCTATGGCTCGTGATTTGCGCCGCTATGCACGTGATACCCAGGTGCGCTTGTTTGTCGGCTTTTTGCTGATTCTCTTTTTGGTTGGCGATGGATTGATCTGGCTGTTCTTTGGGCGCAATGCGGCAATTTTGGGCCTCATTTGTTTGTTGGCGGGCCTCGCCCCCTTGCTGCTGATTGCGCTGGCCTTGTGGGCAATTGACTGGTTGGTGCAGCGCGCTCAAGATTAGTAGAGGACGGTGTTTATGCAAGCTACCTCGCAAATTGTTTCGCTTAATCAATGGACGCTGCGCATGCGCCTGCCGGACGCCGCCGGGCCGCACCCGGTGATTTTACTGCTGCATGGTTTGACAGGCGATGAAAATTCCATGTGGTTTTTCGCGCCGCGCCTGCCCAGCCATTATTTGCTGATCGCCCCGCGCGGAATTTACCCTGTCCAGCCCTCCGGCTATAGCTGGCGTTTGTTTCCGGCGGAGGCGGCGCGGACATTGCCAGTTTTAGAGGATTTTCGCAGTGCAGTCGCTGCTTTATATGCTTTGTTGACCCCACAAAACTTTCCTGACGCCGATTTTTCTCATCTGCACTTGATGGGCTTTAGCCAGGGAGCTGCGCTCTCTTATGCTTTTGCTCTTTCCTACCCCGGCCGGATCCAATCTGTGGCTGCTCTGGCAGGTTTTGCGCCAGCCGGCGCCGAAGCGCTGATCAAGACCCAGCCTTTGTTGGATAAGCCTGTGTTTATTGCCCATGGGCTGCGCGATGAGACAATCTCAATCCAGTTGGCGCGCCAGGCGCGCCAACTGATGCAGCAGGCTGGAGCGGATGTTTGCTACTGCGAAGATGATGTCGGGCACAAAGTAGGGGTCAGGTGTTTCCCGGCTCTGGATGCGTTTTATCCTGCTTGATCACTTCTCGATACAGCCGGCCAAAAGCACGCGCGCCGCGCCAAGCCTCTCCATTGCGGCGCGGGCGAGCTGGCGCATGAGCTTGTAACCCAGATCGTGATGGGCATCGAGCTGCTCGCGCAGCGCTGCCGCCTGGATTTTCAGCACGCGGCTGTCGCGGTCGACGCGCGCGGTGCTGGTGTAAGCATACGGCTCAATTAAAACACTGATCGCAAAAATCTCGCCGGGGTTAATCTCGCCGACTAAAAATTCTTTATGCCCTTGGGGGTGATATTTTTCTTCGGCAATATAATAGAGTGAGATGCTGCCTTCGATCAAGAAGTACAGTGTGTCAGCGGCCTGTCCTTCATGAAAGAGGGTAGCGCCTTTTTCGATGAATACCTCTTCAGAGAGCATGGCAATCGTCTTGAGGTGCGCATCATCCAGAGTGCCGAAGAAAGTATAACGGCGTAATAGTTCGGGGGAGATCATAGAGTATTTCTCCTTATGGATATCCAGGGTAATAAGCATAAGATTTCATAAGTTCATCCTATACGATGCCTTCCAGGGTTTTGGCTTTGTTCAGGATGACTTTAAGGCCCTCGATGTCTTTGATCCTGGTCGGCGTCAAATTCAAATGTTACCGATATTCAAGCAGACCGAAACCAATGACTCTATCATTATTATTTCAATTCTCCTTTGCGAATAGTGGTAAAGTGCATAAGGCCAGGATGATGATTGTCATTTCGCGCTGCATCAGGGCGGATTATGCCCGGCAATTTCTTGCCCATGAGGAAGGGGCGTGCTATACTTTGTTGCAGCTTGCTTCAAACAAACACTTTGATGTGTCGCCCCTGATGCAAAGCTGCTGACTGGCTGTATTCAGTCCGTTTTTACCTCATAAAGAAAGAGTCATAAAAAATACCTATGTCATCCTCTGATGATCTCCAATCTCGTGCGATTAATACTATCCGCTTTCTGGCCGCGGACGGCGTGCAGCAGGCCAATTCGGGCCATCCTGGGCTGCCGATGGGCTGCGCGGCCATGGCTTATACGGTTTGGACGCGCCACTTGCGCTTTAACCCGCGCAATCCGCAGTGGCCTGACCGCGACCGTTTTGTTCTTTCGGGCGGGCATGGTTCCATGCTGCTGTACGCTCTGCTGCATTTATATGGCTATGATGTTTCTCTGGATGAATTGAAGCGCTTCCGCCAGTGGGGCAGCATTACCCCAGGCCATCCCGAAGCCCACCTGACCCCCGGCGTTGAGACAACCACCGGGCCTTTGGGGCAGGGCTTTGCCAACGGGGTAGGCTTTGCGATTGCCGAAGCGCACCTGGCAGCCGAGTTTAATCAGCCCGATCTTGAACTGGTCAACCATACCACTTACGCGATTGTCACCGACGGCGACTTGATGGAGGGGGTAGCCGCCGAAGCCGCCTCGCTGGCCGGGCACTTGCGCCTGGGAAAGTTGATCTACTTATACGACGATAACCGCATTTCGATTGACGGCTCGACGGCCCTGGCTTTCACCGAGGATCGGGCGGCGCGCTTTGCCGCTTACGGTTGGCAGGTGCTGCAAGTGGCCGATGGAAATGATGTTGAAGCGGTTGATGCGGCCATTGGGCAAGCTAAGGTCGATCCTCGCCCGTCATTGATCATTTGCCGCACCCAAATCGGGTACGGTTTGCCCACCCGCCAGGGGACTTCTAAGGCGCATGGCGAACCGCCCGGCGACGCTGAACTGGACGGCGCAAAAGACAAATTGGGCTGGCCCAAGCAGCCGCGCTTCTTCATCCCTGAGGATGTATTGGCTTACCTGCGGCAGGCGGTGGAGCGGGGGGCGAAACTGGAAGCGGAATGGCAGGCCAGGCTGGAGGCTTATCGGGCTGCGTTTCCTGAAAAGGCGGCGGAATTTGAGCGCCGGATGCAAGGCCAACTGCCGGCCAATTGGCAGACTGCGCTGCCAGAGTTTCCCGCTGACCCGAAAGGCCTTGCTACCCGTGCGGCCTCGGGCAAGGTGCTCAACGCCCTGGCGGCTGGACTGCCTGAACTGCTCGGCGGTTCAGCCGATCTGGCCCCTTCAAACAATACCTGGCTCAATGGCTCTCCCGCTTTCCAAAAAGACGCGCCGGCCGGGCGCAATTTCCACTTTGGGGTGCGCGAGCATGGCATGGGCGCTATTTTGAACGGCATGGCGCTGCATGGCGGCTTGCTCCCTTATGGGGCGACGTTCTTTGTTTTCACCGACTATTTGCGCCCGGCGATCCGCGTCTCGGCTTTGTCGCATATCCCGGTCGTGTGGGTGATGACGCATGACAGC
>CAIQJJ010000871.1 GCA_903872065.1 uncultured Anaerolineales bacterium
CCGCCGGGGTTTCAGCGCCCGCCGGGGTTTCAGCGGCTGGGGTCTCTTGCTTGGAAAGCTGCGAGTACGCCGCGGCGCTTGCCGCGCCGATCGCCAGCCCTATCAGGCCTCCCATCAACGCCGCGCTGGAAGACGGAATCTTCTGTTCGGGCTGCTGCACCGGCGCGTAGCTGACCGGCGGGGCAACCTTTTGGATCGCGGCGGTCTTGTAGACGCCCAGTTCCCAAAAATCCGGCTCCGAGCAGCCAATGCAGCCGTGGCCTGCGCCGACCGGCCAACTGACGCCGTCGTTGTAGCGCACCGCCGGGCAGTTGTGGTAGGTGAGAGGGCCTTTGCAGCCCATCTGATACAGGCACCAACCCTTGCGATGGCCCTCATCGCCCCATTCGCGCACGAACTGGCCGGCGTCGAAATGCCCGCGCCGCTCGCAGTTGTCGTGGATCAGCGCCCCGTAAGCGAACAAGGGACGGTGCAGGGCGTCCATCGCCGGCAGTTCGCCAAAGGTGAGAAAATGCACTACGGTCGCTGTCAGGTTGACCACGTTGTACGGGCAGCCGGCCAGGTTCAGCACGGGCTTGTTTTTCACCAGATCCATCACACTGACCGCGCCGGTGGGGTTGGGCGCTGCCCGTGGGATGCCGCCAAAGGCGGCGCAGCTTCCGACTGCCACTATCGCCAGCGCCTTCGAGGCGGCTTCTTGCAAAAGGTCTATGGAAGTTTTCCCGCCGATGCAGCAGTACACGCCGTCGTCGGCGGTGGAAATCGAGCCTTCCACCACCAGCAAATATCCCCCGGCTTCAATTGTCTTTTGCTTGGCTTCTTCTGCCAGGTTGCCCGAGGCGGCCATGATCGTCTCATGGTAATCCACCGAAAGCACATCCAGCACAATCTCGGCTGCGGTGGGCCGCGAGGCCCGCAAAAAGGCCTCCGAACAGCCGGCGCAGTCCTGCATTTCGAGCCACACCACCGGGGTGCGCTTGGGCGCTTCCAGCGCGTACGCGATGCGCTCGCTGAAAGCCGGCGGCAGAGCCAGCGCTGCCGCCATGGCTGCACAAAACTTGAGAAACCCCCGTCGCGTCAAACCACGTTCAATGACTTCAGCCTCGACACTTGAAATTGTCATACACAACCTCCATCCGTCATCAGGGACAAGACTCTGTTTATACCCCCTAATCATATAAAAAACCCGCCGCGAAAGAAATTGTGATTTAGCTCATTTTTTGACCTTTTTGGGTCATTTTTAGATCCAGCCGCGCCGCACCGCCTCGGCAATCGCCTGCGCCCGGTTCGAGACGCCCAATTTCTCGACAATTTCTTGCACGCGCCGTTTGACCGTCGCCTCGCTCCAAAACAATTGTTCGGCGATGTCCTTGTTGCCATCGCCGCGCGCAATCGCCGCCAAAATCTGCAAATCGTCCGCCCCCAGGCCGGCTTCGCGCAAGGTCTGCTCGCGCAGCATTTTTTGGTAGTTATCCATCACCGTGCTGACCAGGGATGGGCTGAGCAGTTTTTCGCCGCGCATCACACTGCGGATCGAGTCGGGCAGCGTCTCATGCGAGGCGCTCTTCAGCAAGAAGCCATGCACGCCGGCTTCCAAAGCCTGGTGCAGGTAGCTCTCGTCGTTATAGGTGGTTAAGATAATGACGCGCAGTTGCGGCTGCGTCTGGCGCAGGCGGCGGGCGATCTCGATCCCACTTTGCCCCTCCAGGCGGATGTCGAGCAGAATGACATCGGCGCTGGTTTTAGCCAGCAGGGCGAAAAGCTCGGCCGCGCTGCCGGCCTCGCCGCTGATTTGCAAATCCTCATAATCGGCCAGCAGGCTGCGCAGTCCACGCCGCACCACTGGATGGTCGTCTACGATCAACACTCGAATCGGTCGTGAAGCAGTTGCCATGCTTGCCCTAGGTTTCAAGGTATTCCGGCGAGGGCAGCCGCAGCATCACCTGCGAGCCTTCGCCGGGGGTCGAGCGGATGCTCAGATCGGCGTTGATCGCCTCCGCTCGCTCTTTCATGCTGATCAATCCCAGGTGTTCCCCCGGCTGGCGCAGCACCGCCTCCGGGTCAAACCCTATCCCATTGTCCTCAATCATCACCTGGCAAAAAGTATCGCCAAACTGGATCGTCACCTGCGCCCGGCTGGCCGCGGCGTGCGAGGCCACGTTGTGCAGCGCCGCCTGGATCATGCGGTAGATGGCCAGTTCGGTCTTTTTCTCCATCCGCCGCGTCTTCCCCTGGCTTTTCACCTGGCACGCGATCTTAAAGCTGGCGCTGCAATTGGCGGCGAAGTGCCTGGTCGCCGCCACCAGTCCCAGGCTGTCCAGCATGGGCGGATGCAGATCGTAGATCGTGCGGCGGATCTCGGCTTCGGCTTCGCTCAACAGTTGTTGGGCGCGCTCCACGTTCTTGACCGCCCGCGGCGGGTCGTTGGTCATTGCTTTGCGCGCCGCCTGGGTTTCATAGAGCGCTCCGATGATCAATTGGATGACCCCATCGTGCATATCCTGGGCGATGCGCTCGCGCGTGTCCTCCTGGATGTTGTAGGCGGCGCTCAACAGGCGCTGCAACTGATCGGCCTTTTCGCTTAAGGCCTGGCGTGCGCTTTCTAATTCGCGCGTGCGCTGCTGCACTTTTTGCTCCAGTTCCAGGTTGAAGCGCTGCGCCTGCTCATATAAGCGCGCATTTTCAATCGAGACGCTCACCTGCGCCGCCACCGCCGCCAGGAAATCCTGCTGCGCCTGCGAGAAGTGGCCGGCCTTGGTGCTGCCCAGTTGCAGCAGCCCCACCACCTCGCCCTTCACTTCGAGCGGGATGCTGGCGACAGAGAGCAGGCCCTCGCCGGCGCACAGCTCGAACGGGCAGTGCGGCGTGTGTTTCAGGTTATGGGTGAATATCGGGGCGCGGCTTTCCAACGCCCGCCCGCACTGGCACTGGCTGGGCGCCAGGATCGTCTCACGCTCCGCCGCCTCAGAAGTGATGCCGCGATAGGCGCTCAGGTGCATCTGCTGGCTCTCGCCCTCGTTGAGGAAGATAACCCCGCTGCTGACCTCCAGCGCCTCCATGGTATGCTCCAACACCGTCGTCAGCGTCTCTTTCAGGTTGAGCGAGCGGCTGGCGGCGATGACGATCTTATTCAGGCGGGCCTGTTCTTTCGAGCGGCTCATCCGGTCTCCGTTATTTCCGCCGCTGCCCGGCCAGCCAATCCAACCAGGCCGGCATGCCCTCGCCCGTGCGGCAGGAGAGCGGGAAGGCCGCCAGCCCCGGGTTGAGCGTCTCGACCCCCTGGCGGAAATACTCCATGCGGAAGGGGACGTAGGGCAGCAGGTCAATCTTGTTGATCACCAACGCCTCGACCCCGCGGTATGTGGCGGGATATTTATAGGGCTTGTCGTCGCCCTCCGGGATGGAAGCCACCAGCACGGTCTTGTGCGTCCCCAGGGCAAAGCTGGCCGGGCAGACCAGGTTGCCCACGTTCTCGATGATCAGCAGGTCCAGATCGTCCAGCTTGAGCTGCGGCAGCGCCTGCTGTACCATCACCGCGTCCAGGTGACAGTCGCCGCCAGTGTTGATCTGCACCGCCTGGCTCGCCCCGGCCGCCGCCGCCCGGTCGGCGTCAATGCTCGTCGCCAGGTCGCCGTCAATGACCCCGATGCGCAGCTTGCCGGCCAGCGCCTTGAGCGTCTGCTCAATCAGCGAGGTCTTCCCCGCCCCCGGCGAGGCGATCACGTTGATGGCGAAAACCCGCGCCGCGTCCAGGGCGGCGCGATTCTCCGCCGCCAGTCGGTCGTTAGCCGAAAGAATCTTCTCAATAATGGGAATGGTCGTCATGCCTCTGCCTCTCGCATGCGTTGTCTTAACTCCTCGGCGCTCAAAAAGCCCTCCGCCGCGCCGTTGGCGCCGATCTTCCAGGCGGCAAACAGCATCGCCTGGCGTAGGGCTTCATAAGGCGCTTTGTGGGTCGAGTAGCCGTGAATGAAGGCGGAAAACAGTGCGTCGCCGGCCCCGATCGTGTTGACCACCGCCCTTAAGCGTCGCGCCGCGAAGCGCTGCATCGAGCGATCCCGCTTGACCGCCAGCAGCGCCCCCTCCGCCCCCAGGCCGATCACGATGATCTCCGTACCGTAGCGCTCTTGCACCTGGCGCGCCCAATCCTCCGGCGCAGCCGGCAGGCGCTCATGGCTCATGAACAGGATGTCCGCCGCCCGCATGAAATCGGCGTTGTACGGGTCGTCCAGGTCAGAAATGGCGTGAACGTCGGTCGCGATCAGCTTGCCGGCCTGCCGCGCCTTGTGCAGCAGCGGGCGGGCGAAATTGATGTTGCACAGCGCCGCCAGGGAGCAGTGGGGCAGCAGGGCATCGAACTCCGCCTCCGGGTAGGCCGTTTCCTGGATGTTCTTCAAATCCACGTGAATCTGGCGCTGTCCGCTCCCATCGTACAGGATCACCGACTGCGGCGTCTGCTCCAGCCGGGCCAGGGTGTATTCATCGCTGATCCCATTGGTGCGCATCTCCTGGCGGATCACCTGGGCGTTCAGGTCGCAGCCGAGCAGGGAGAGCAGGCGCGCCTCGTGGCCCAGGGTGTGGAGCGCCTTGGCGACATTGTAGCCCACGCCTGAGACAGTACTGCGCACGCCAAAGAAGGGGTAGCGCACCGGAAAGTAGGGCAGCGGAAAGCCGTCAATTTGCAGGGTGGTTTCGATATTGAGCAGCCCGGCGACCAGGATCATCCCTCCACCTCGATGTCTTCGACGTAGAACTCTTCGCCTTGCACCACTTTGACCACCTCGCTTTTGCAGCCTGGGCAGGCAAAGCCATCTTCCGCCGGCATCCCCAGGCCAAAGCGCGCCCCGCAGCTTAAGCATAGCAACTCGGCCGGCAGGCGGCGAAAGTTCAGCCTGGCCCCCGCCGCCGCCGTGTCGGCGCTGGCGATGTCCCAATAGAACTGCACCGAGTCGTCCACGATCGAGGAAAGCTGCCCGATCACCACGTTGATCGCCGTCACGCGCTGCCCCGGTGGGGTGTGTTTGAGCGTGATCGCCAGGATACTTTCAGTCACTGCCAGTTCGTGCATGAGAAGCGAGACTCCTTACTCGTCGGCCAACGCGGCCGCGGCTTCTGGAGTCGTCACCCACAGCAGCAGCGTGATCAACAGCGCCGAGGTGATGCACCAGGCGCAGGTCGCCCCGATTACGAACGGCTCCAAAAAGGTCAGGTAGATCGAAAACAGCACGCCGAACACCGCCATGCCCCACATCGCCAGGTTGCAGGCGTTCGTCCAGCGCGGCGGCGCATAGCGGCGCGCCAGCCAGGCGAGCAGGATCGCCGCGTAGCCGGCCAATCCCATCACCCCGACCGGGATCAAACCGAACAGCCGGGCGTACGGGCTGGCTTGCACCGCATTGCAGTCGCCGATCGGCCCGCAGACCGCTTTCGCGGCGGTGGACTCGACGTAGGTCAGGTAGCCGGCCACGCCCAGCCCCAGGATGCACACGGCGGGGATCAACCACTTCGGCCACGGGCTGCGCTTTTGGGCGTCGCCATCCCCCACCATCCAGATCGCCGCGATCATGCTGAGGATCATCCCGATCAGCGTCGCCACGGCGATGCCATTGGCCAGCGGATCCCTGGCAAAGCTTGTCATAAAACGTTCAAACATCGTTTTTTATTCTTCCTTTTCTTTGATAGGATCAAGACCTTCGCAAGCGAAACTCTGCGCCTCATGCCTTGGAATGCAATTCTAACAGACCTCCTGTTTTGGCGACACCCCAAAGGATGAAATCTGGGGTTATTTTCGTACCCAACCCCTACGGGTTTTGCCCTTGAGCAAACATCTTTATTTCTTGCAGGTCGAAAATGGAAAAATCACCTTGCGGATTGGCGAGCAGCACTGCCCGCAAATGATCCTTGTTAAAGGGTAGCAAAGTGGAACTTGCAAAGGCAACGCTATACTGATCTTGCGGTAAACTGACTACAGTCACATCATTAAATAACACCAGGAGAGATGCGGCTGCTTGTTCGGTGACAGGGTCGCCAGGAAGAAAAATACCATTGATTCGCAGCACAACCACACCCTGCCCGGCATATTCATCAATCACTTGCCGGTAAAAAGGTACAGATTCGAGGACAGAGGAGGCTTGATCAGTTTGCGATCTTTTTGCGCCTAGAAAGATAGCGCCGTTGATGATCAAGATCAAGCAAAACAGCGCTGCCCCCAACCATTTCTGATGTCTGGACCTGGATGGGTTGGGTGGCTGAGTGGGCGAAATCCCGGCCGGCAGATTCCCCTGATCGGTCGAGGTTGTGAAGGTCAATGAAAATGGTTGCTGACTCCCGGCCATATAGGCCAACAAGGTGTAGATGAATAAGACCACACCGAGCATTTCAAATAATTCTTCAACCGTGCCAATAGCCAGGTAAGGGAAGGTAATACCGTTATCCAAATACCAGCGGTTGGCGCCGATTGCCTCGAAAAGAAGCGATCCGGTCACATAGATCAGCCCTGAAGCAATCAATAAGGAACGCCAGCGGGGCGACAGGTGTAAGAGAAAGGGGATATACAGCAAAGCCAAAAGAATTGCAAGTGGAACAGCAATAATTACCCATCCAAAAGCAAGATATCCGGTTGAGTGGAAAAGAGCTTGTAGAGGATCAGATGCTATTTCATGAATGGCCGCCCCTTCATCAATGGAAAGATAAACAAATGCAATCGCCAGGCCAGCCCAATAATATTTGAATTGGTCTCCATGCCTCCATTTCGCCTGGGTTATTGCGCCCAAGAGTAAAGCAGCGATGCAAAGCAGCAGAACTGAATACCAGGTAGGAATACTCGATTCTGCATTGACGCTGAATAAATCCAACAGCGCAATTGCTGCAGCATTTGCATCGCTGTTCAAAACCTTCTCGACCAGATACTCATTGAATAAGCTCTGAGCGGCAATATAGAGGGAAAGAACTCCCAAAATTGTTCCAATCCTGGAAGGGTTAAGGGTGTACTTGAGTTGAACTCCGCTCTCTAAGGCTTTTTCTTGCTGCATTTAATATGACCATTTTTGGAAACTTTGCATCCAGCCGGTAAAGATGGAGCGCCGCTGTCAATGATCAGCACCGGCAGCGAATCTAACTGGTACACAAAGATCATATACACGATCGTTTCCTTCATTGCGGGGCGATCCAGGCAAATATGATAAAGCACGACGCTGGCTTCTTTGATCTCGCCAGTTACAGAGATGCCGGCCACATCAATGGTCTGTCCGTTCAGGAGCGCCAGTTGATTTTGGTCTATACTGAGCACTACCGTGTGCAGATCCATGCACCCCCACCCTAAATGCCGGCCAGTGTGCTTGATCTCAGCGGCCTCCCAGACGCCATTTTGCAAAACCCAGCCTGTAACTTTGACCATCTCTCCTACAACAATATCGCCCTTGATTTCGGTTTGCGGGGTCACAGAGATCAGCATATTGCCAATCTGCCAGGGTTGAAGGCTGATCACGGGGCCGATAAAGCTGAAGCGCAGCTTGGGTTCAAGCGCCAGTTTCACGATCTTCTCCGCGACCCACACCCCGCCGCTTTGAACGATCCCGGTCACATACACCTGAGCGCCGACATTGATTCCATCATCAATTTCCGTCCAATCGGCGGTATCGAAACTGATGCCCGACACGAGCCAGGGAAGTAAGCTCTGCACCACGCCATTAAATTCAAAATGATAATCATTTGGCTTCGCTTTTTGGATGGAAGTTGCTATCCATTGGTCTGGAGACGCCATCTTTCCATCCACAATCACCACATCGCCCACCTTAATCTCGCCGACAAGCGTAGTGCTGGCGTTTACCGTCAGGCTGATGCCCGAAACAGTCCAGGCGGTCGCAGTTTGACTTTCGACCAGACCCGTGAAATGGAAACGCTGAATCGATTCGTCCCAAAGGCGAATTTGCACTGCCCAAAGCACGCCATCAGGCGCTACACGTCCGGAGACCTGCACCTTATCACCCACTGCCAGCCCCGCCTCCAACGAAGTGCTTTGGTCAATGTTCACCGTGCGCCCCGAGATAGTCCAGTCCTTCTGGTTGATCGTATCCACTACGCCGCTGAAGTCGAACTGATTTTCCACCGCCCGGCGCAAAAGCACGATGTGATCGGCAAAGCGGGCGCCATTCGTAAGGAAGTGACCTTCCACACGCACCCAATCGCCATTTTGCGGATTTCCCCAAATGATCGTGGTTGGGCCAGTAATGAAAGACTGCCTGGCCACTACCCAATTATCTCCAGTTTGGCTTGCTTCGCCTTCGGCTGTAATCCGATAATAAGGTTGAGAGGGGGTAGTCCATTCAGGAACCGTGGTAACCTGTCCGGCGACAACCGTGACGGTGACATTCCGATGGGTGACATTGACTACGCCCTCATCCACCCAAAACCGGCTGAGTTGTTTGGGGACTACAACCACGCTGAAAACAGTGCCTTGAGCGCTGCCGTTACCGGCAGGCGTGTTCACCTCATAGCGGGAAGCTGAATCGCTTGATTTTGCCGCCGTATACTGGGTCTCGCCGCTTAACTGTCGGAGTTGAATGATCCGAGGGCCATCGGCACGCGCATCCAGACTCTCTACCAAAAGTTCAGTCTGAGGGCCAAGCTGGGCCAGGCTGCCATCATAAAATGCCAGTCTGGCGCTGGACAAATCGCCAGTGCGCAGGCTTTGCCCGGCCAAAAGCGTTTGCCCGATCTGGGCCGTTTGCCAGTCTCCCTCGCCGGCTTTGGTTTCTACAATTCCTTGCAAGTCAACCAGGAGGACGCTCTGAGCATTCGCAGGCTTAACCTCTGCCATTTGGGTAGGGGTTGCTGACTGGGTCGGCTCAGGCGTCTGCGTGGAGTCTGCTGGTTGGGTAGAGTCTACCGTTTGGGTAGGCTTTTCCACCTGGGTAGATTTTTTCCCCTGGGGCGATTTTGTCGGCTGAACCGCGGCTGACATTGGCGCAGTTGTTGACGTCTGATCGGCTGAGCTTTGAGATCGAGAAGTGTTCTGAAACCAAACGACGCCGCCCACAATGAAAATACCCATGATGCAAAGGAGTATCCCTAACCCCATCACACTGACGAATATCACTACTCCCCATTTCCCCAAAAAACTTGAAGATTTCGATGTGACAGACATACCGTGCCTCCTCGTAAAATTCTTCTTGTTGGCGAGCATCCCGTTTGACGCCATTTTTGGTTTGATAAATCGCGCTTGATCGTACAAAAGCCAGGTTAACGCGTAAATGTATTTTTGCAATATCCTATCAAATTCAATAAGATATGTCAATTCGCTGCAAATGAAAACCCTCGAATACACGAACCAGGCTTTTGTCTACCGTCTGGCGCTTGTTTTTATTCCTTCACATCGCCTTCCTCCGCCGCCTCGGCAGGCGCGGCCGGCTCTTTCTCCGCTTTCTCTTCTTCAAAGGCCTCGGCCGTCACCGGACGGGCGAAGATCAAGAAGCCGGTATGCGCCACCATGCGGTCGGTGGGGCGCAGGCGCTGCGGGTTCGCCTTGTAATAGCGCAGCATCACCTCGCACACCTCGACAAAGGCGAACTTCTCGCGGTGCAGCGCCATCAAGAGCAGCTGCACCTGGTTCGTCGTCGGCAAAATGCAGCCGAAGAACCCGCCCGGCTTGAGCGCCGCCCGCACCTGCGCGATGTAATCGTAGGGATTGGGCACGTCCAGGAAGAGCGCATCCACCCCGCGCTCCTCGAATCCGTTCTCGATGTCACCCAGCTTGAACGTCACCCGCTCGCTCATCCCCATGCGGGCAATGTTCTTGGCGGCCAGCTTTTGCATCTCCGCCCGCACCTCATAGCTGGTGACATGCCCCTTCTCGCCCACCATAAAGGCCAGCGCCGTCGTCAGCGCCCCCGATCCGCTGCCCGCCTCGATCACGTGCTTGCCGGGGTGGATGTCCATCATCATCATCACGAAGCCGATGTCCTTGGCGTACATGATCTGCGTATTGCGCTTCATCTCCTGCAGCACATCCAGCAGCGAGGGCTGGAGCAGCGTAAACGGGCTGCCCAGGTGACTGTACACCCGGCTGCCCCACGGCAGGCCGACCAGATCATCGTGCTTCAAAATGCCGCGGTGAGTGTGCAGCTCGCCGCCGGCCTCCAGGCGCAGCAAAAAGCGTTTGTTGGTGGCCGAGATCAACTGCGCCAGGTAGCCGGCCGCCGCGTTACAGGTAGTGGGGGTTGAATCAGAGAGGTTCATCATAAGTGCTTTTTAAAGAAGTCCGTAATCGCGTTGTAACATGTCACCCGGTTTTCGTGCTTCAAGACATCATGCCCCTCATTGGGGAACATCAGGTAATCAATCTCTTTGCCCAGGCCGCGCAAATGCTCCACCAGGTCGTGCGACTCCGGCTCGATCACCCGCGGGTCATTCTTGCCCTGGATGACCAGCATCGGGCAGGCCAGGTTGTGCAGATAGGTGCGCGGCGAGCGCTCCACCAGGAAGGCGTATTCCTCCGGCTTGCGCGGGTCGCCCAGCGCCACAATAAAATGAGGCTTCCACGTTTCGGGGATGCGCTCCATAAAGGTCAGCAGGTTGAACGGCCCGAACATATCCACCGCCGCTTTCCACAGTTCCGGGTGGCGGCCGGCCTGCGTCAGCGTCATGTACCCGCCGTAAGAGCGCCCCACCACGCCGGCGCGAGAGACATCCAGCCGCGGGTCGTTGGGCAGCACTTGCGTCATGGCATGCACATGATCCAGCCGGTCTTGTCCGCCCCAGTCGCGATCCACCTGCTTGGTGTAGGTCAGCCCGTAGCCGCTGGATCCGCGCACGTTCGGGACGAAGACGGCGAAGCCGTTCAGCGTCAGGAACTGGATCAAAGGCATCGAGAACCAGGCGAAGTCCGGGCGTTCCTGGCTTTGCGGGCCGCCGTGAATGTAATAGATCAACGGCCGCCGGCCCTCGAAGCCCAGTTCCGCCGCCGGCAGATACAGCCGCGCCGAGATGCGCATCCCGTCGAAGGAAATGAACGAGGCGTCTTCGCCCGCTGACAGCAGTTGCGCCGGAATGCCCAAAACGCGCTCGCGCGTGTGCTGCACCACCTTCTGCCGGCCTGGCCCTTCCACAGTGTAGATTTGCGTCGGCGAGGTGGCCGAAGAGAACGAGATCGCATAGCGGTCGCCCTCTTTGTCATAATGGCAGGCCTCAACCACGCCGTTCGCCAACTGGCCCTGCCCGCAGATCACCGCCTCCACCTGGAAAGTCAGCGCCGCCTGGTCGAAGCGCCCTTCGTAGATCCACGAACAGCCGTCAATATTGTAGGAGAGCAGGATTTTCTCAGCCGTGAGGCGATCAAGGCTGTTCAGTTCGCCGCGCCCCTCGTGCAGCGTCCCCTTGATTGTCACCGGTTGGAACTTGCCGTCCCCCTCCAGGCTGAGCAAGCTCAAGCTGTAAGTGTCCTCGAACAGCGCCGTCGCCAGCAGCAGCCCGTCTTCCGCCTCCGTCAGGCAGGCCCCGCGCAGGCCGAGCAGCGGAGCGTTGTAATCTGCCGGGCGCGCTTCCAGCGGCGTCCCATAGATCAGGCGCTCCTCTTTGCCCTTCTCCCACCAATAGAGGACATGATCGCCCATCGAATAGCCGTCCTCCAGCAGGGCGCGGTCGTGCTGCGCTCCGATCGTCACTGGCGCATGCCCCCATGCGCCTGAAGCAATTTTGTTCAGCGTCCCGTTTGCCAGGTCGCCCTGGAAAGTGGTGTGCATGGCCTCCGTGTGCGCTGCGCCCAGGAGATAGACCAGGTTTTGATCGGGATAGCAGCCGATCAAGTGCACGCGATACCCTTTCAGATCGAATGCCGGCTCCGGGAAGCCGCCCTCCAGCGGGATCAGCATCGGTTGGTAGTTCTCGTCGCCGTTGTCGTCCAGCATGAGCAAGATTTTGCCCAGCTTGGGGAAGACATAAAACGACTTGCCGTCCAACAAGTGCGGGTTTTGCAGGGCGATATGCGGCGGGAGCAGCGGCTCAGGCACACTGCCGCCGTAATCCATGGCGTATAAACTCAGCCGTCCGCTGAGATTGCTAATGAAGTAAATCCGCTCCCCCACCACCTGAGGCGCTAGAAATAAGCGCGCCGAAAGCAACGATTCAATGCGAAACATAAAGCAATCCTTTCTGCCGGCAGGGTTGAATTACCGCCGCCGTTTTGCAATCTTACCACACTAAAAGCAAAATTCATGCTTGACAACCCGCCCACCCTCAGGTAAAATCATCCCCGCCTCTTAGAGAGGGAAAGCCTTCGGGCCTGTAGCGCAGTTGGGAGCGCGCCTCAATCGCACTGAGGAGGCCGAGGGTTCGAATCCCTCCAGGTCCACCAAGTTCATATTTTGGGCCCATAGCGCAGTTGGGAGCGCGTCTCAATGGCATTGAGAAGGCCGAGGGTTCGA
>CAIQJJ010000872.1 GCA_903872065.1 uncultured Anaerolineales bacterium
AATCTCGTGCGGCTAGAGGCAATATATTGCGTCTGTACGCCAGGCGGAATATCGTGCGGCAAGAGGCAATATATTGCGTCTGTACGCTAGGAGGAATATCGTGCGGCAGAGACGCAATATTTTGTAGAGACGCAACATATTGCGTCTCTACTTGATATAATCGTCTATTGAGGTTTTTACAAAAGGATTACAACGCTGGCGAAGAAAGGGAACATCCATGATCTACCAAAATCTGTTCGATCGTGTCAAAGAACCGCAAACTGTACGCGCTGCTCTGGTCGGCGCGGGCGATTTTGATACCACCATCGTCACCGAATCAGCCTACATTGATCGGCTAGAGATTTCGGCGGTCGCCGACATTGACCTTGCTGCGGCTCTCTCGGCCTATCGCAGAGCCGGGCGAGCTGAAGAAGACATTGTCGTGTGCGATGCGGCTGGATTTTCAGCTGGTGACCAACGAAGTGCGGTTTTCAGTGCTGTACCTGGATACCTGGTTTGATGGCACGCTGGATCAGTGCCAACAGAAGCGCATCTCACCGCTGGCTTGGGTGCTCGCCCACCCGTCGCGCATCATCCCGATCCTCGGCACTGGCGTTCTCGACGAGATGAGAAGCTCAGCGCAGGCCGAAAAACTGACCCTCGCGCGCCAGCAGTGGTTTACCATCTGGGAAGCCTCAAGGGGCGAGAGACTCCCCTGATTTTTACACTTTTCAACGAAACGGAGGACCAACCCCATGCGACTTGGCGGCTTTTTTGATGAAAAATTTTCCTCTCCTGCGGAGTGGGCAGCGATTTTGCAATCCAAAGGGTATCGGGCAGCCTATTCCCCCTACCGCGTCCCGCCCGGCGGACAGTTCCCTGGCGATGGAGATGTGCTGGCCTACGCCCAGGCTGCCCAGGAAGCGGACATTCTGATTGCCGAGGTCGGCGCGTGGGGGCGAAACTACGTCTCTGAGAACGAGGCCGAACGCCAGCGCGCCATCGCCGAGAGCATCCGCCTGCTGGAGATGGCCGAGAAACTAGGGGCGCGCTGCCTGGTCAACTCGGCGGGCTGGCGGCAGAACCCGGCGGAGAACTTCTCCGAGGTCACTTTCCGCCAGATCGTCGAGACGGCGCAGACCATTCTTGATGCGGTCAATCCCCTCCGGGCCAGTTTCACCCTCGAACTCGTCCCCGATATCTTCCCCTATTCCTGCGACAGCTACCTCGACCTGCTGCGGGCGGTGGATCGCCCCGGTTTCGCCGTTCACTTCGATTTAGCCAATATCACCACATCGCCTTATTGTTGCTATCACAATGCCGAATTGATCGCCGAATGCGTGGAAAAACTTGGCCCATCCATCAAAAGCTGCCACGCCAAAGACGTTATCGTAGAAAAGGGAATGGTCGTCCATATCCGCGAGACCCGCCCTGGTCTGGGCTGCCTCGACTACCCGGCGCTGATCCGGGCGATCAACCGCCTCGACCCCGATATGCCGCTGATGATGGAACATCTCTCGTCGAACGAGGAGTACCGGTTGGCGGCAGAGTACATTCGCTCCTGCGAGGAGGTCAAATCATGAAAGCCTACATCACCGGAACCGACCGCGGCCTGGGGCTGGCGCTGGCGGCCACATTTCTCAAACACGGCTGCGAAGTCTTCGCCGGATGCTACGGCATCGATCCTGCCGGGCTCGACTCACTCAAAGCGCAGTATGGCGCGCAGCTTGAGATGATCCCGCTGGATGTCAGCAGCGACGCATCCGTGGCCGCCGCGGCCCAATCCATCGCCAGCAAAACGGGCAGCCTGGACGTGCTGATCAATAACGCCGCCATCATCGGCCAAAAAGACGCTGCCATCACAGATACACTCGACTTTAACGACATGCTGGCCGTCTACAACGTCAATGCCCTCGGGGCGCTGCGCGTGGCGCAGTCGGTGCTGGGGCTGCTGCGCGCCGGCGAGATGAAGCGCATTATCAATATCTCATCGGAGGCGGGCAGCATGGCCGCCCGCGTGCGGCGCGGGCAAAAGACCCGTTACGCTTACTGCGCCTCGAAGGCGGCGCTCAACATCCAGTCTATCCTGTTGCAAAACCACGTCGCCGAGTACGGCATCAAAGTCCATCTGGTTGAACCGGGTTGGCTGCGCACCTTTTTGGCAAGCAAAGAGAAATGCACCATCGCGCCCACCGAACCCGAAGAATCCGCCGAGCGCTTGGTGGCTTTCCTGCAGCGCACCCCGCCGGAGTATCTGTTCCACGATCTGTTTCAAGATCGGCAGTTTGATTGGTGAAGAGTATGCTGGTCTGGGCTGCTCTTTGGCCGCAGAAAGTGATCTTCGCTCCGTCGCTTATCTGGCGTACATGTTGTTGTGGATGGTAATTTCATCACCGCCCAGGGATGGGCCTATGTGGAATTTGCCGTTGAACTGGCGCGTCAGATGGGCCTGGCAGCCGGTGATGAAGCATACCAGGATGGTTTGAGATATTTAATGAAGTTGTGCAAACCTGTGAAAGTGAACCAATTCACGCCTGACGATCAGCTTGCTTTGTTCCAATTATGAATCCGATCGCACCCTCTGATCTGTACGCGTTTACTGCGCCCCGTATCTTTGATGGAGAGAAAACCTGGGTTGACCACGCCGTGCTGGTCGAAAATGGCGTGGTCAGGGCGATCGCGCCGGCTTCGCAAATTCCCGCCTCCGCGCGCCTGTGGAGCCAGCCCGGCTGCACGATCCTGCCTGGCCTGATTGACACACATGCCCATTTTATGCGCTGGCAAGGGCCGCTCTTCCTGGCTTATGGCGTGACAACCATCCGTGACACTGGCAATGCGCCCGACTGGATTCTGGAAAGGCGCGGTGAATGGAAAAACAACCTGTGGCCGCGCCTTCTGTGTACCGGCCCGCTTCTGGATGGCCCGTTCCCTATCCATCCTTGGGTATCGCGGCGCTGTGCAAGCGCCGCGGAAGCGGTATGCGCTGTGCGTGAGACGGCTGGTTCTGGGGTTGATGGCATTAAGTTGTACGTGGGCCTGGATCCTGTCTGGCTGCCGGCGATGGCAGCCGAAAGTCACCGCGCCGGGCTCAAGATTTCGATGCACTGTGGAGCGGGAGGCGTGTTGGCCGCGGCTGAAGTTGGCGTTGACGAGTCCTTCCATTTAGATGGGGTCATGCCGGATGTGTGGCCCTCCGCTCCACCTGGCTGGCTGGAGTTGTGGGGACTGCCAGAGTTCGCCGCGATGAATGATCCGCAGCGCCGCCTGGCCGATGAAATTACGCGCCTGGGAATGACGGTAACGCCGACCCTGGCCTATTGGGATTCCCAGGTTTGCATCCGCCGGCCTGGCTTCGGTCATTCAGAAGAGGCGCGTCTTATCCCTCCCGTGTTGATCGAGTGGCGCTCCGGCGTGTCCGGCGGCTCCGCCGGGTATGGACAGTGGCAGAGGGCGCTGGCTGCTGCGCAGCATTTTGTCGGCCTGTTATTGGAGCGGGGGGCGCGGGTGTTGGCAGGCAGTGATACTCCCTGCGGCCCGGTGGCTCCAGGCGTCAGCTTGTGGCGAGAACTGGATCTGCTGACCCAATCGGGCATGTCGCCGGAGCAGGCCCTGCGCTCTGCCACATCAGCCGCGGCGGATTTCTTGAATCAGCCCGGGTTGGGGCGGTTGGCCGCCGGATCATCTGCTGATCTTGTGTTGGTGGGCGGAAACCCGTTGGAGGGGATTCCTCTCAATCCTGCGATACTCCTGGTGGTACAAAATGGCGTGGTTCACCATCCCCAGGCTCTCTTGAATGCCTCCATCCACGCCTCCCAGTCCATTCTGGAAGACAGGGATCCATGGAGCCTGCAATTTAAAGCGCACCGACCTGTTCGCACCCGTCGCCAACCTGGCGAACCGCTCCCTCCACAAACTTCTCCTGGCTGCGAGAATCTCGCTTGAAATCTGTGCGGCGGTGTGGCCCCTGGCGAGGAGATCGGCCAGAGCATCCAAGTTTTCTCGTTTTTGCCTTTGAGGTGCTTGCCTGGCATTCTTAACGTGTATGGAATTTGTCATCCTGCCAGCGCTGCGGGTTGGTCAAGATGTATTGGTGAATACGTTCGTGTTCCTGTTCATTGCGGATCACGTGATCGTGATAGCACTCTTGCCATTCAAAAGGGATATTGTTTTGCCTGGCGAATTTGGTCACGCCGATTTTGTACCCGCGAATGATGGATGCCAGGTTTTGCGATTGCGGGCCGAATTTGTTTTGTGGATGATTGGGTAGAGACGCAATATTTTGCGTCTGTACATCGGGCGGAATATCATGCGGCGGAGACGCAATATTTTGTGGAGACGCAATATTTTGTGGAGACGCAATATTTTGCGTCTCTACGGCGCGTTTATTGATAATCACCACCCCATGCACATGATTGGGCATGACCACAAACCCGCCCAATTCGACAAACGGGAAATGCGCCGGGATTTCATCCCAACAATCCTGCGCCGCCTGTCCCAATGGGGTCAATTGCATCTCGCCGTTGACGATTTTGCCAAAATCATGGGCGCGATTGGCAACGCAAATGGTGACAAAATAGGGGGCATCGCTGGAATAATCCCATGCCACCCACCGGGTGCTGCTGACGCGATATCTTCCACGAAATTTTTCTGTATCGGCCATTTTTTCCTCCAAACTGCATTTGAATACGGGATGCGCAATATTGTATCCGATATATCGTAGAGACGCAAAATATTGCGTCTCTACCACCGGGCGCAAAATATTGCGTCTCTACCACCGGGCGCAAAATATTGCGTCTCTACACCGGACGCAAAATATTGCGTCTCTAC
>CAIQJJ010000873.1 GCA_903872065.1 uncultured Anaerolineales bacterium
CTGCTGACGGCTGCACGGCTCTGCCAGCGGGCAGCCTGAGCGGCGCAGCAGTATTGATCCGCCGCGGCACCTGCAGCTTCTACGTGAAAGCCTATAATGCGATGAACGCCGGCGCAGCCGCCGTCATCCTCTATAACAACTCCGCCGGCCGCTTCAGCCCGACCGTCGCCGGCGTCCCCGCCATTACCATTCCGGTCGTCGCCGTTTCTGACGCCGAAGGCGTGGCGATCAACAACGCCATCGCGGCCGCTGCTCAGACCCTCAACTGGCAAAGCACCCTGGGGCGTTTCGTGAACCCGACCGGCGGCTTGATCTCATCCTTCAGTTCCTACGGTCTCTCGCCTGATCTGACCCTCAAGCCCGATATCGGCGCTCCCGGCGGCTTGATCCTGTCCACTTATCCCCTCGAAGCCGGCGGTTACGCCACCCTCAGCGGCACCTCGATGGCTTCACCGCACGTCGCTGGCGCAGCAGCCCTTCTGCTGGAAGCGCGCCCCAACACGCCGTCCCAGGCCGTGCGCGGCATCCTGCAAAACAGCGCCGATCCCAAGAACTGGTGGGGCAACCCCGGCCTGGGCTTCCTGGATAACGTTCACCGCCAGGGCGCCGGCATGCTCGATATTGACGACGCGATCCTCAGCACGACCAAGATCGAGCCGGCCAAGATCTCCGCGGGTGAAAGCGAAGCCGGCCCCTTCGTCCAGGCACTGAGCATCGAGAATAACGGGCCAGCCGATGTCACCTATGACTTGACTTACGTCAACGCCCTTTCGACTGGCGACCGCACGAACCCCAACTCGTCAGGCCAGCTTCTGTTTAACACTTCCAACGCCAGTGTGGCCTTCAGCGCGCCGAGCGTGACCGTCCCGGCCGGCGGCTCCGTCTCCATCCAGGCGACGATCAACCCGCCAAGCGGGCCTGTGGGCGGGCAGTACGGCGGATACATCGTCTTCACCCCGCAAGACGGCGGGCAGCTTTACCGCGTGCCGTTTGCCGGTTACATCGGCGACTACCAGGCGCGCAGCATCCTCACCGGCGGCTTCCCCTACCTGGGCAAGTTGAGCTCCTGCAATCCCCCCGGCATCCTGCGCGACAATGAATGTGTTGGCGGCGGTTCATACTCGGTCTTCCCCTCCGGCGCGACCTACAACATGAGCAGCGCCTTCCAGATCCCGTTCTTCCTTGTCCACCTCGATCACCAGGTCAGGCTGTTCCGCGTCGAGATCTTCGACATGAACGGCAAAGCCTGGCACCGGGCGTACAACGAGGAATACATGCCGCGCAACAGCACCAGCACAGGCTTCTTCGCCTTCCCGTTTGATGGCGTGACGGTCGCCGGCAACAAGAGCTACACCGTACCGGACGGCACTTACTACGCAGTGATCTCCGTCTTGAAAGCCAACGGCGATGCCAGCAACCCGGCTCATTGGAGCACCTGGACATCCCCGGCCTTCACGATCGATCGCCCGTAAGAAATTCATCCCCCACAAAAAACAGGCTGGCGGAAGAGCTTTTCCGCCAGCCTGTTTTTTATTGTGAAGCGGCCTGCCTGGCCAGGCGCCCTACTCCACGATCACCCAATCACTGGCGCTGCGCCCGAAGACCTCAGGAGAATACATCTCTTCGGCCTTGGCCGGCGGGACGACGAAGATACCGGGCGTCGTGGCGCGGGCAATGTACGAATACTCATACACCCCCTCCCACAGGTACGAGGTGAAGGCCTCGGCGCGCTCATCACGCAAATTCTGATGCTCAAACCAACTCCACCACCAACCGTAATAGGGACGCGCCGGGGCAGAGAGGGCGCTGTCCTGCGAGACCGCCAGAGCCGGGTTGACGATCTCCAGACCGGCCGGCAGAGGATCGACCAGCGCCACGTGGTAGCGGCGGTTGTCGGCCACCATGCTGACCACCACACGCACGCGGCTGCCAGCCTTGATATGCCAGACCCCCTCCGCATCCTGGTAAACATCAGCGGGGTTATCCAGCCCCTCGTAGCGCCGCTGCACCACAAAGCCCATATTGACCGGCGGCAAGTTCAAATCCTCAGGGGCATAGCTCAAACCCAGGCGATAATACATCCGCCCGGCGCCTTCCTTGCTCAAAATGACCTGGCTGCCCCCGGTGGCCTGCGTCGCCGAGAGAACCTCTTGCATGGGGATGCTGACCTCCTGGCGCTCAGTGCTGCGCTGGCGGAACTCGAACTCACCGGCGTACTGCTCGCCGAGCCAGGCGCGAGCGACGAAATCGGGCGACTGCGCCTCGTAAGTGGTGAAGTAGCGATCCAGCGCCAGCAGAACGAAGACGTTCTCCTGGGTGCTGCCCCAACGCCCTTTGACGCGGTGCGCCAGCAGCCCGTTGACCACCTTGACGATCAGATCGCTTTCGACCCCCTGCCGCGCGGCGTCGGCGATCAGAGCGTCGAGGAGGATGGCGTCGGTGCGCCGGTCGGAGCTGAGCAGGAGGTAGGTCTGGTCGTCGTAGTAGGTAGTGAAGTTGGCCGCGGCGGGGGTTTCGACCACGCGGCTGCCGACCCAACGGCGGACGGCCTCCAGTTGGGCGGGGTCGTCAAGCACGGGCCACAGCCAGCCCACCGCCTCCAACGGGAGATTTTCGAGGCCGGCATCCTGGAGAAGCTGGGCGGCTTTGGCGGCGTCGCGGTCGCCGGCCAGGTTGCGCACAGAGAGGGCGTAGGCGCTGAGCGTCCAGCGCGTGGTCTGGCCGTACCAGGCGGGGTAGTAGCTTTCGATGGATTGCAAATAGCCCAGGGCGCGCCCGAGCATTTCTTCGGGGACGGCAAAGCCTTTTTGCTGCGCCCGCAGCAGGGCATGGGCGACGTGGATCGTGTTGAAGGGGATCGAGCTAAAGCCGCGCCGCCAATAGGGAAAGCCGCCATCGTCGTTCTGCATCCCCTGCAGGCGGGCCAGATCGCGGGCCACGGCGGACTCCATCTCGGAGGGGGAGGGCAGGCCGGCGGCGTCGAAGGCGGACAGGACATCGCGCAAGGCGGCGACGGCCAGGATGCGCGAGGACAACTGCTCAGAACACTCGTAAGGATAAGCGACCAGGTACAGCACAGCGTCGGTGAGTGCCTGCAGGGCGGTGGAGGACGTGCTGACCTGCAGGCCGCCGTACTGCGGAAAGACGCCGGACGGGGCGAGAAGGGGCTGGAAGACGGCGCCTTCGTCCAGCACGCCGTAGGTGGCGAAGGCTTCGGTGGTGGCGGGGGTGTAGACGGGCAGTTCGACGGCCGCGGCGTCGGCGAAAGCGCCGGAAACGGCGGCGACCTGGATGCGGGCGACGCCGGCGAGTTGAGCAGCGGCCGGGAAGCGCACCTCGACGCGGTCGTGGGCTGGTACGATCACCCGCTGGCCGGCGCTGGCCGGGCTGAAGGCCATTCCGGTCACGTCGCTTTGCAAGGCGGCGGCATCGAGGGTGAGGTTGGTCGCCCGCACAGCGACATCTACCGTCATGTCTTGATCGGTCTGGTTTTGCAGCACGATGGGAAGCTCAAAGCGGTCGCCAAAGTTGAGGAAGCGCGGTGGAGAGGGGCGCACCATGAGGGGCAGGCGGGCGGTGATGGTGGACTCGCCGAGGCCGAACTGCCGGCCCTGGCTGTCCACGGCGATGACCATGACGCGGTAGCGGGTGAGGTTGTCGGGCAGCTTGACCGGCAGGTAGGCGCGCCCGGCGGCGTCGCTGCGCACGGAGGGGGCGAAGACGGCCAGGGGGTTGAAGTCGGAGCGGGACTGGATCGGCTGGTTGGCGGATTCGTCTTTGGCCTTCTCTTCGGGAGCGGCAGCCATGCCGACTGTGGCGGTGGCGGCGGGGGCCATGGCGTC
>CAIQJJ010000874.1 GCA_903872065.1 uncultured Anaerolineales bacterium
CGATTGGGGCAATAAATCTGGATTGCTCAAGAGCCAGGCTTCAGTCTCATGTACCGCAAAAAAAGCGCGAAAACGCGGCTGTTTGACTCGCTGCTGCAATTCTTGCTGTCCCCAGGCCAGGCGTTCTGCCGCGCTTTGCAGATGCTCAGGATAAAAGGTTGGCCCGTACAAATCTAGCAGGGCAATGACGGCGATCAACTGATCATTTCCTGTCCCGTTCAGGTAAAGTGAGGCTTTGCGCGGCAGCTCTTTGACCAATTCAGGCCAACCTTCAAATCGATCCACTTGAATGCCTACTGGTTGACGCAATTGCGGATCGAGCCAGCGCTTGAAAAACGCAGGCAGTGCTTTTTGTTCGGTCTGGCCTTCGACAAACAAGATAAATTTCATGCCAATCCCTCTAAGGTACCGCTGTTGAACAGTTTGCCCAGAGTGTATTCTTGCAACCAGTATTGCAGCGTGTCGCCGGATAGGGTTTGCAAGCGGGTTTGCCCTGCTTCCCACTTTGCGACGGTCGTGGTAGGCGTCTCTTCGAAGGCGTTCAACAGTTCAGCGGAGTGAGTGGTGAAGATGACCTGGGTTTTCAGGCTGGCTTCGACGGCATATTCAGCAATGATTGGCAGCATCGCTGGATGCAGCCCGGTCTCTGGTTCGTCAATGGCGATCAGGGCGGGCGGGTTTGGGTTGGCCAAAATGGCGATCAGGTACAGAAAACGCAGTGTGCCGTCGGATAGATCGGCGGCGCTTTGGGCGCGCTGCAAGCTCTTCCAGCGCAGGCGGAGTTGAATGCGTTGATCGGCGTCAGGTGGGAAAACAATCTCCTCGAAATCGTCGCCGAAAGCCGCCCGCATGGCCAGATCAAGATCGCGTCTGAAATCGCGATGGTTGGTGTAGAGGGTATGCAAAACCTGGATCAGATTACTGCCGTCGCCGGCTACCTGGGTTTCGTGGCGGGAAACTGGCGCACGGCGCACAACAGACTCGCGGTGGGTTTGAAAATCCTGGTAGAGGTTCCAGCCGGCGAGGATGCGCTGGAATTCAGTGATTTCATTTTGTTCGGTGAAAGGGCCAGCGAACGATGATAACAGGCTCTCGGTGGGATGTTTGTCAATTGTAAATTTTCTCTCGCGCTGCGCTGTCCCGTTCGGCTCGTACAATGTGGCGGTTTCAGGGGTTTGTTTCAGCGTCAGTCTCTCGCCGGGATCGAGTGTCAGAAGTTCTTCTTCGATGCGGTAAGCACTCGAAACACCCAGGCGGGTCAGATCGAGGTGATAGGTTCCGTAGTTTAGCAAATGAATTTGAAAGGATAACCTGGCGGCTGTTCTTCCATCCCAGACCAGTGACTCCATGCCTCCCTCACGTAATACCTGATCGCTCAATTTGCTGCGTGCGGAAAGCGAGATCATTTCTAACGTCTTGATCAGGTTGGACTTGCCACTGCCGTTTGGCCCGATGACCACGTTTAAGCTGCCGGGCTGCCAGGTGACATCCTTTAATGAGCGAAAGCCGCGAATGGTTAGCTTTGTGAGTTTCATACTACGGTTCGCTTAATTCTTGAAAAGTCAGGTGTTGAGGTGAAAACATTGCTTTGCTCCAGAAAATGCAGCCAGTTTAACGCTGGCGCAAAGCTATTTTAACACACTGCCTCGTGCGCCGACCAGCCATGAATGAATTCATCGTCTGATAAGATGAACGCGTTTCAACGCGTTTTCCGTAGCAGCAGATGAATTCATTCATCTGCTGCTCACCGATTGATCAGTGGCAAGAACATCTGATAGCTGTTGTTCGTGACGAGTTCCTGCGCGTACACCGGGTATGGCGCGCTGCGGTTGCCGACGCCGTCTTCGACCACGATCCACAGCACCTTGCGCTCGTCGAACGTCCAGACGAACGTATCGCTGTACTCCAGCGTGATCACCTCCTGCTGCATCAGCGGATCATTGCTCAGGTGCAGGTTGGCGACCCCGGCCAGATCATCCTCGGCGTAAACATTGACTGTGCGGGTGAGGCCCTCGCCGGGTTCAGCGATGGCGAACAGATCGGGCGCAAACGTATCAATCTGGTAGGTCGTGCTGTAGACTTCCGAGAGGTTGCCGGCCGCGTCGCGGTACTGCACGTAGAACACGCCTTCCGCCAGCGCCGGGTCAATCGCCGTCACCAACGTATCGGTGAGCGGCTGCCAGTAGGCGGCGGCGAAAGTGGGCTCCGTCGCAACCTGCATTTCGACCGCCCCGCCAATATAGATCGGTTCACTGGGGATGGTGGGGGTGATGTCTTCATAGTCTTCGATCCAATAGGAATAGTCGCCTAGATAGAGTGTTGTCGTTACCGCATCGCTGGACAGAACCCATGGTTCGGCGAAGATGTAGCCATCCGGCGGCTGGATATCGTAGATGAAGTCAATTGCCGTGATGGTGGAAAGGTTGCCGGCCTGGTCGCGGAACTGCGCATAGACAGTCTTCGGGCCGTCGCTGCCCGTGGGCAGGTAGCTGGCGACCGGTGCGAAGGGCTGCCAGGTGGTGTCCGTGAAGATCGAGCTGGCGCTCAACCGCATTTCAGCCACGCCGCTGTTGTCATCC
>CAIQJJ010000875.1 GCA_903872065.1 uncultured Anaerolineales bacterium
CATCAGTTTCCTCTCCGCTCTGACGCTGGAACTGCTTTCCACACTCAGCACTGCCGTCGTCGCCGTCCAGATCGGTGTGCGCCTGCTCTATTCCGACCATGCCCTGCCGGGCGGCGCACTGCAATTTACGCCGGCCTTTTTCGTTTTGCTGCTGGCGCCTGAGTTTTATCTGCCGCTGCGTTTGTTGGGGCTGCGGTTTCACGCTGGTATGAGCGGGGCCGCGGCCGGCGAGCGCATTTTCGAGATATTGGACAGCCCGCTGCCGCACGCCCAACCGCCGGCCGCGTCTGGTCTCCATCAAACTGAAGATGCTTCACAAGCCGGCCAGGGCGCGGCGCTCAAGGTTGAAAAGGTCTCTTTTACTTATCCAAATGGCGTTAAGGCGCTGGATGAGGTTTCATTCACTCTTCCGGCTGGCAAAATAACGGCTCTGGTGGGCGTTTCAGGGACCGGCAAATCTACGCTGGCGGCCATCTTGTTGGGCTTCTTGCTGCCTGATACTGGCCGGGTGACGTTCTTTGATGGCCCGCCGGCCGCTGGCGCGCCCCGGATTGCCTGGTCGCCGCAGCATCCTTACCTGTTTGCAGCCAGCGCCGCCGAAAATATTCGCCTGGCCCGGCCAGAGGCCAGTGATGCTGAAGTGGCGGCGGCGGCGCGCCTGGCGCACGCCGATGAGTTCATCGGCCGGCTTCCCCAGGGATATGGCGCGCCGCTGGGCGAACGCGGGGTACGCCTCAGCGGCGGACAGGCGCAGCGTATTGCTCTGGCGCGGGCTTTCTTGAGCAATGCCCCGATTTTGATCCTCGATGAACCAACTTCGCATCTCGATCCACTCAGCGAGAGTTTTATCCACGATTCGCTGCAAGATTTGGCTGAGACGCGCACCGTTTTAATCATCGCGCACCGCCCACAAACCATCTCCAGGGCGCATCAGGTGATCCGCCTGGAGCAGGGCAGGGTGGTTGAGGCGCGCCAGGTTGTTCCAGAGATGAGGGAGGCGGATGCGAAACGCAAAAGGGACGAGAAGCAAGAAATGAGGAATGAGGAACCCGCGGGAGAAGATGAAAAACAGGGGCGGTGGGATGAGTATCTTGACTTGCAGGAGACAGCGCGCCCGCCAGCGCCTTTGACCTCGTTTCTGCGTCCTTTTTTGCCCCATATTGCTCTGTCCGTTTTGCTAGGCTGCGGCACTGTTCTCAGTGGGGTTGGGTTGATGGTCACCGCCGCGTATATTATTGCCTCAGCCGCCCTGCATCCCTCGGTGGCTGAACTACAGGTTGCGATCGTGGGGGTGCGCGTTTTTGGCCTGGCGCGTGGGTTCTTGCGTTATTTGGAGCGCTTGGTTTCGCATGATGTCACTTTTCGCGTGTTGGCGCGTTTGCGAGGCTGGTTCTATCGCGCCCTTGAGCCATTGGCGCCTTTGAATGATTTGCACAGCGGCGATTTGCTGGCGCGTGCGATCGGCGATATCGCCTCGCTGGAGAATTTTTATGTGCGCGCGGTTGCTCCGCCGCTGACCGCGCTGCTTGTTGCGCTGGGGGCGGCTCTTTTTCTCGGCGCGTTTGCTGCTCCGCTGGCGTGGCTGCTCCTCGCTTTCCTGTTTAGCGGTGGGGTGATTGTTCCGTTGTTGATGGCGAGCCTCAGCCGGCGGGCCGGCCGCGCCTGGGTGGCGGCGCGCGCTCACTTAAACGTTGCTGTGGTGGATGCGCTGCAAGGGATGGCCGATTTGTTGGCTTTCAGGGCCGCCGAGCGCTACCAATTCCGGCATATTGAGCGCGCCGCCGGACAGGCGATCAATGCCCAATGGACGTTGGCGGTTCTCAATGGCTTGCAAAGTGCGTTGGCTGTCGTGTTGGCTAATGGGAGCATGGCGGCTGTTTTATTGTTTGTCATTCCACTGGTCAATGGCGGTTTGATCCCCGGAGTGATGCTGCCAGTATTGGCCTTAGCGGCGTTGACCAGCTTTGAAGCGGTGCAACCGCTGCCGCAGGCCGCTCAGTACCTGGAAGCGAACCGGCAATCTGTCCGCCGTTTAAACCAGATCGCCCAGCGTCCGGCGCTGCTGCCAGAGCCGGCGAATCCCAGGCCTGCGCCGGCTCAGTTTCACTTTGAAGTCAGGCATCTCTCTTTTGCTTACACCCCGGGGCGGTTGGCGTTGGATGATATTTGCCTCAATCTGCCTCCAGGCCGCCGTGTGGCCCTGGTGGGGACCTCAGGCTGCGGCAAAACAACGTTGTTTAATCTGTTGTGGCGGACGCTGCGCAGCGAGGCCGGCGAGGGGGATGCGCTGCCTGTCGGCGCGCCTATTTTGCTCAATGGGATAAGCGTCGAAGCTTATTCTCCTGACGCCTTGCGCCGCGACTTGGCGATTTTGCCGCAGAACCCTTATCTTTTTCGCACGACGGTGCGCGAAAACTTGCTGCTGGCGCGTCCAGAGGCGTCCCAGGCGCAAATCGAGCAGGCGGCGCGGTTGGCGGGCATCCATGATTTGATCGCCAGTTTGCCGCAAGGTTATGAAACCTGGGTTGGCGAGCATGGGCTGCGGCTTTCGGGTGGTGAAAAGCAGCGCATTGCCCTGGCGCGCGCCTTTCTTAAGGATGCGCCGCTGCTTATTTTGGATGAACCAACCGCCCATCTTGATCCGGCGACTGAAAAGGTAGTGATTGCCAATCTTCGGAGCTTTGTCGCGGGGGAGGGGGCGCCTGAGCCGCGCCGGCGTTCGCTGCTGCTGGCGACGCATCGCCTGGTGGATATGGATTGGTTTGATGAGATTCTTGTGCTGGAAAGCGGGCGCATCGTTGGGCAAGGGACGCATGCGGAATTGTTGCAGCATAACACACTATACCGGCAGTTGGTTGGCGTAAATCTTGGGCGCGAGTATAATCAATGTTAGCACGAACGAATTTTGTTTTTTTTCGTCAATGATTCTTTTCTTTTTTGAGGTATTTTATGGAACTTCCGCCCATTGATTCGGATTATTTGTTGAATTTTCTTACCGGTTTGCTCAATACCCCCAGCCCAACTGGTTTTGCCCATAAAGCTGTGGCTTATACGGAACAAGCTCTGGCAGTTTTTCCGACCCTCAAATTGACCCATACTCGCAAGGGGGCGTTGGTTGCTGAATGGCCTGGGCAGGTTGCCACGCAGCCGCGGGCGTTAACGGCGCATGTAGATACTCTGGGAGCAATGGTCAAAGAGATCAAGCCGAATGGCCGTTTGAAGCTGACGCACATCGGCGGCGTTACCTGGAACACAGTGGAAACAGAGGGCTGCACGGTTTTCACCAATAACGGGCGCACTGTGCGCGGCTCAATCATGTTCGAGAAGGCTTCTGGGCATGTGTATGGCAATGAATTGGGGGATGGCAAACGCGACAGCCAGAGTATGGAAGTGCGCCTGGATGTGCGCAGCGAGACGGAAATGCAGACGCGTGAATTGGGGATTGAGATTGGCGATTTTGTCGCCTTTGACCCACGCGTCGAGATTACGAATGGCTTCGTGCGCTCGCGTCATCTGGATGACAAGGCTTGTGTGGCCTGCCTGCTGACGGCGGTCAAAGCCTTGCATGACGCCAACTTGCACCCTTTGCAAAAAACCTATCTGCACATCAGCAACTATGAAGAAGTGGGGCATGGGGCGGCGGCGGGCATTCCGGCGGAGGTTGCAGAACTGGTGGCGGTGGATATGGCGGCGGTGGGGGATGGGCAAACGTCAGATGAGTTTCACAGCACTTTATGTGTGAAAGATTCGGGCGGCCCTTATCATCATGGTTTAAGCAACCATTTGCGCACCCTGGCTGAAAAGTATCATATCGCGGCGAAGGTGGATATTTATCCGTATTATAGCTCAGATGGCGAGGCGTTCTGGCGCGCCGGCGGGGATGTCGCAGTGGGGTTGATTGGCCCAGGGATTGACGCCTCACATAACTACGAGCGTACTCATCTTGAGGCCTTACTGGCGACTACTCAGTGGGTGGTCGCTTATTTGCTTAACTGATCGCGGCCGCTTTTGTTGATAGAATTTGTGGATGGCTTTACCATGAACCGGAACTGGATCATCGTTTGTAGCTGCCTGACGTTTTTGCTGCTGTGTGTGTGCTGCCTGTTTGGGATGGGAACAGCCGGCGCTCTTTTTTTTCTCGTTGAGCGTCGCGCGACTGCCTCTGTCCCTACGCCAATGGTTGTTCGCCCCGCGCCGACTGAAAAAGACGCGCGGCAGCCCAGCGTGACGCCGCGCGTCGCGCGAACCCTCTCCCCGAAAGCTACTCCGACTGCGGTTTCCGCGCTTGAGACGGCTGCTGATCAAGCCACGCAGCCTCAGGGAGAATTGACGCCTCAGGCTGCTGAAACCTCCACTGCGCCGTTGTTCGTATCTACTGAGACGTTGTTCACGTTGGAAAACGCTTTAGTGCCAATTAACGATTTGTTGGAGCTGGCGATGCGGCTGGAGGGCAAGAAAGGTCTTTTGCCGACGGTGGATCCCGCCCCGCAGTACGCGATCGGCGATCGTAAGACCTTTTGGGTCAGCAATGTGGATAGCAACCAACATTTTCAGGTAGATACCGTTTTGCGTTATGAAACGGATCATACTTATTTTTGGATTGAGGAAGGGGTGGATTACGATGCAACGGATCTGAGCAACCTGGCCGAGACCTTTGAAAACGAAATCTATCCGACCAATCGCGAGTTTTTTGGCAGTGAGTGGACGCCTGGCGTAGATGGCGATCCGCATTTGTATATTGTCTATGCTGGCGGCTTAGGCGATTGGCTGGCAGGATATTTTTCATCCGCTGATGAATACCCGCCGGCGGCGCATGAATATTCAAACGCCCACGAGACTTTCATGTTTAACGCAGATAATATGAACCTGGGCAGCCAGGAGACCTATGGCACCCTGGCGCATGAATTTCAGCACATGATCCATTGGCACCGCGATCGCAACGAGTCTACCTGGATGAATGAGGGTTTTGCGGTGCTGGCAGAGCTGCTCAATGATTATTCGGTATACTTCGACTATGAATACATTGATGACCCTGATTTACAGCTTACGGATTGGTCGCCGGATTCCGGCAGCAACGGGCCGCATTATGGGGCCAGTTTTCTCTTTTTGGCGTACTTTTTGAATCGCTTTGGCGAGGAGACCACGCAGCGGTTGATCGGTGAACCAGAAAACGGTATGGTCAGTGTGGACAAAGTCCTGGCCGATATGGAAAGCACTGATCTGCAAACCGGCCTGCCAATTCGCGCCCAAGATGTGTTTCTCGATTGGGTGATCGCCAATTATGTGCAGGATGGCAGTGTGGCGGATGGGCGCTATACCTATGATAATTATCCGGGCGCGCCGCAGGCCGATGATACAGAGGTTTTTGACTCTTGTGCAGTAGAAAATGAAACCCGTTCGGTGAATCAGTTTGGGGTGGATTATATCCGCTTTGCTTGCGGCGATTTTCTGCAGTCGAGCGACTATCTCTTACACTTCGAGGGTTCGGTGCAGGTGAATGTCATCCCACCGGACGCGCATTCGGGCAGTTATTATTTCTGGTCAAATAAGGGCGACGAATCGGATATGACGCTGACGCGGGAATTTGATTTTACCGGGCAGCAAGGCCCTCTGACGCTTGATTATTGGACCTGGTATGATCTCGAAAAGGATTATGATTATGCGTATCTGCTGGCCTCGTTAGATGGCGAGACCTGGCAAATTCTCAACACGCCGTCTTGCACCACCGACGATCCTTCGGGCAACAGCTATGGCTGCGGTTTCAATGGGACATCGGGTGGGCGGCAGCAAAGCAGGTGGATTGAAGAGAGTGTGGACCTGTCGGACTATGCCGGCAAGAAAGTCTGGCTGCGCTTTGAATACATTACCGATGCCGCGGTCAATGGGGAAGGCCTGGTTCTGGATGATATTGCGATTCCCGAAATAGATTACCGCGCCGATTTTGAAACCGATGCTGGTGGATGGGAAGCGGCGGGATTTGTGCGCATCCAAAATGTTTTGCCGCAGGTCTTTCGCCTGGCCTTGATTAAACAAGGGACTGAGACGAGGGTGGAGTATCTTACCCTCTCGCCCGATCTGAGCGCCGATATTCCACTTTCTTTCGATAGCGATACCAGCAATATCACCCTGGTGGTCAGCGCAGTAACCCCGTTTACCCGTATTCCAGCCGCCTACCGTTTTAGCATACAGCAACCTTAATCACCTGTCCGGCAAGGTCTCAGCAGGATGAAAATGTAGTAACGACTTTTGTTGTTCCCTGTCGAGTGGAACGACAAAAGTCGTTACTATGATATCTGGCGCAATGAAAGGTTGCGCTTTTTTCTGATAAGTGGAAGACGCAAGGAATGCCCGCGCCAGTACAGCGCATTTGCATGCGTATGTTTTTTTACGCCTCTGGCTTTTGCGGCGCGCGCAAAGTCGCCAATTGTTTTTCTAATTCACTGCGCCGTTCAGCCGCAGCTTTATTCACTTCGAGTTGGATATATTCGGCGCGCTCTTTAAGCTGCGCTTGAACATCACGCCCGGATGTGGGGGTAAGTAATAGCACAACTGTTGAACCAACAAGCCCACCGATCGTCGCGCCGGCCAGGAAACTGAGAAATCGTTGCATAGCTGCCTCCAGAAAACAAGAATATTGCGATTATACCTTTCATCCTTCATTGTGACGAAAGGTTCTCGGCTATTTTCTTCAATAGTTTTTCTACATCTTCTGTGCACAAAGGTTTCGAGATATAGTATCCCTGGGCATATTCGCAGCCCATGGCTTTGAGCTGCTCGAGTTGTTTCTCGGTTTCTACGCCTTCAGCCACTACTTGTAATCCCAGGCTGTGCGCCAGCAGTACAATGGCCTGGACAATTTCAGAATTTTTGCCGCCGCGCGCCATGGCGCTGACAAAGGTGTAATCTATCTTGAGAGCCTTGATGGGAAATTTGGAAAGGTAGCTTAATGAAGAATAGCCCTTGCCAAAATCATCAATCCGCATCTCCATTCCCATTTCTTGCAATTTGGTGAAGACGGAGGTTGCAGTTTCGCTGTCTTCAATCACGGCGCTTTCTGTGATCTCGATCTTCAAATAAGCCGGGTTGAATTGGGTGCTGTGTAAGACCTGGCGGACTTGATCGATTAAATTCGGTTGACTGAGTTGTTTGCCCGATAGGTTGACGCTGACTGTCAGGGGTGGCTCAAAGCCGTAGATACCTTGCCACTTCTTCATCTGGCGGCAAACTTCTGCCAATACCCAAAGGTCTATCGCGAAGATCAAGCCGGTTTCTTCGGCCAGCGGAATAAATTCATTGGGCGGCACTAATCCTCGCTGCGGATGCTGCCAGCGCACCAAGGCTTCGAAACAGCGAATGCTTCTGCTGTTTAGCGACAAAATTGGCTGGTAAAACACACGCAGCTCATTCCGATCCACCGCCTGGCGCAGATCATTTTCGAGTTTGAAGCGCTTCATGAGCTGATCCCGCATGGTGGGGTCAAAGATTTCGTAGCGCGCCTTGCCAGCGGCTTTGGCGCGGTACATGGCGATATCTGCATCCCGCAGGACGTCTTCGGCCTGGTGATAGCCGCTCACACTCAGCACAATACCGATGCTGGCGGTAGTGTGCAATTCGTGATCAGAGAGCCATTTGGTGGATATCAATTCTCGTTGAATGCGCGCGGCAACTCGTGTGGCATCGTTGACATTGCTGATATCTTCCAGCAAGATGACAAACTCGTCGCCGCCCAGGCGCGCAATGGTATCGGTTGGCCGGACGACAGTCTGCAAAATCCGCCCTACTCCCCGCAGCACTTCATCCCCCGAAGAGTGTCCCAAGCCGTCGTTGACATCTTTGAAGCGATCCAGATCGAGATACAAGAGTGCAAACATATATTTGTCGCGGCGATTGGTGCGCGCGACCGAGAGGCCCAAACGGTCGAGGAGCAGGGCGCGGTTGGATAAGCCGGTCAAAGAGTCATGGAACGCATCGTGCATCAGGCGTTCTTCAGCAGCTTTGCGGGCAGTGATGTCGGTCTGTGACCCAGCGATGCGCGTCGCCTGATTTTTTTCATCGCGCACTGCCTGCCCGCGGGTTAAAACCCAACGGTAGCTGTTATCTTTGGTGAGAATGCGATATTCACTTTCGAAGGTGGTGCTGAGACCTTTAACATGAGCGCTTAGCTCGCGTTTAAGGCGGGCGCGATCTTCGGGATGAACGCGATTGAGCCATTCATCCAATTTGGGACCGATCTCTTCCGGTTGGCAGCCAAGCATTTCTTTCCAGCGCGGCGAATAATAAACCTGCATGGTTTTTAGATCCCAATCCCAAATGCCGTCGTTGGCGCCATGCACCGCCAGTGCATATCGCTCTTCACTCTCGCGCAGGGCGGATTCGATCCGTTTGCGCTCAGTAATCTCTTGTTGGGCTTGTTGGTAGAGATTGGCGTTTTCCAGCGCAACGGCGGCGTAATCGGCCAACGAGATCAGCAAGGCCTCATCGGCTTGCTTAAAGGTGCGCCGGCTGGTGCGATTATCCACTGAAAGCACCCCCAGGCCTTTCCCTTTCGACAAAATCGGCACATGGATCAGGCTGTTGACCAGGTAACCGGTGGCAACCTTATACTGCTTTCCTTCCACTGGCAGCGAGATGCGCAAGGGCTTGCCAGAACGGTAGACGCCGCCGATCATCGAGTCATTTACGGGCAGGCGCAGAGTTTTGCTTTTTTCCTGGTCGATATTTTTTACTGCGCGGATATACAGTTCTTCGCTTTGGGCATCAGCCAATGCCAGGAAACCCTCTTCGGCATGAGTGATGTGTACCGCCGCTTCCACAATCCGCCGCAGCACATCATCCACTTCCAACGAAGAGGTGACGGTTTGGCCAACCTTGTAGAGTTCGGTCAGCCAGGAGACCTGTTCTTGCAGCTGATCGGTCAGGCGCGCTTTCTCGCGGCGCAGGCGGCGCTCGGCTAATGTGCGGGTAATGGTCTCAGCCAGGCTGTCGGCGTCCAGTGGTTTGCGCAGGTAATCATGAACCCCCAGGCGAAACGCATCGGCGACCACTTGTTCTGAGCCGTGCGCCGTCATTAAAATGGTCGGCACATTGCGGTGTTCTTTTTCAAGCTGACGCAGCAAATCCAGCCCGCTCATATCAGGAAGCTGGAGGTCAAGCAGCATGACATCAATATAACGTTCGTGGGCGCGAATCAATTCCAGCCCACTGGTCGCATTGTAAGCAACCAGGGTTTGATAGCCTAACTGGGGCAAAATGTGTCCAACCAGAAGGTCAGCGATTTGTTGGCTATCATCAATGACCAGAACAGTTTCAGCAACCATGGCTTCTTTCTTAGCATGAGCACTGGCCGTCAAGCGCGCATCGTGGCCCACTCCATTAACTTTTGATTATACCAGTGAATAGGATTTATTTTATTCCTTATGGGCTTTGTGACAATTTTTGTTGATGAAATGAAAAAATTAGTAAATTGTTGTACAACAGCTTTATGGAGGCTTGTTGAAATGTCTTGACCTGTGGAGAGCGTGATACAATCAGGGTCAGTCGCTACGATTCTTCACTTCTCAACCCTTAATTTTGCATTTCGAAATGCTGTATTCTGAAAGGCTTTTTATGACTTCGAAATCCTTTTTCCTTGGTATTGATGTTTCTACGACCAGCGCGAAGGCGCTTTTGATAGACGAAGCTGGCAATGTGGTCGCCACTGGCTCTACCGATCTTGCGCTCTCTACTCCCAAACCTCTTTGGTCAGAACAGAACCCCTATGAATGGTGGGATGCTGCGGTCGAAAGTATTCGCTCTGCGCTGAACCAGGCCGGCGTGCGCGGCGACACCGTCAAAGCCGTGGGGTTGACCGGTCAGATGCACGGTTTGACCTTGCTTGACAAGGCGGGTAAAGTGCTGCGCCCGGCCATTTTATGGAATGATCAGCGCACGCAGGCGGAATGTGACGAGATTACCCAAACCCTGGGCCTGGAGCGATTGCTGGCTTTTACTGGCAATAAGGCTCTGACTGGCTTTACCGCTCCCAAAATTTTGTGGGTGCGTAAAAACGAACCGGAGGTTTACGCCCAGGCGGCGCATATTTTGCTCCCCAAAGACTATGTGCGCTATCGTTTGACGGGCGACTTCGCTGTGGATAAAGCGGATGGCTCTGGGATGATTCTCTTTGACCTGAAAAAACGAGATTGGTCGCCTGAAGTGTTGGATGCACTGCAAATTCCGCTTGAGTGGCTGCCGAAAACATACGAGGGCAGTGAGATCACGGGCGTGATCTCGGCAGAGGCTGCCGCGCTTACCGGCTTGAAGGCCGGCGTTCCGGTTGTCGGCGGCGGCGGCGACCAGGCAGCGCAGGCGGTAGGGGTGGGAGCGGTGGTTTCGGGGGTGGTGGCGCTCACGTTAGGCACCTCCGGTGTGATCTTTGCTTCAACGCCAGCGCCTTACATTGAGAAGGAAGGTCGTCTGCACGCTTTTTGCCACTCGGCGCCGGGGCTGTGGCATTTTATGGGCGTCATGCTCTCGGCGGCCGGTTCATTGCGTTGGTATCGCGACACATTCGCGCCTGGGCGAGGGTATGACGATTTGCTGGCCCCGGCGCATCAAATCGCGGTGGGCAGTGAGGGTCTGCTCTTCTTGCCCTACCTCACCGGCGAGCGCACTCCTTATCCCGATCCCCTGGCGCGCGGCGCTTTTGTTGGGTTGACGGTGCGTCATACGATGCCGTCTATGACGCGCGCGGTGTTGGAAGGGGTGGCCTTTGGCCTGCGCGATAGCATGGAATTGATCCGTAATGCCGGCCTGGGGCAGATTGATCAGGTGCGCATTTCCGGCGGCGGGGCCAGGAGCGCCCTCTGGCGGCAGATTTTGGCGGATGTGATGAATTGCGAATTGGTGACGGTGAATACGACTGAGGGCGCAGCCTATGGCTCAGCTCTGCTGGCGGGCGTGGCGGCCGGCGCATGGAGCAGCGTGCCGGAGGCCTGCGCGGCGACGGTGAAGACGCTCTCGTGCACTGCGCCTCAACCCCAGGCGGTGGCGGCGTATGAGGGTTTCTACGCCCAATATCGCGCCCTGTATCCGGCGCTCAAGCCCACTTTCGATGCGGTAGCCAGTTTGTAGCCGCGCCAGGGATTTCAACGGCTAAAGCGCGCCAGGGCCTCAGCTTGGAGGATGGTGACACGTCCCTCGTCATCCACCGAGATGATCCCCTGGCGCTTGAACGAAACCATCACCTGGTTGACGCGCTTGCGCGAAGCTCCGACCAACTCGGCAATATCGCCCTGCGTCAGGCGCAGCGGGATTTGAAAGGCCTGCTGATCGTTGTCGCAGCCATATTTATTGGCAAACATCAGCAGTTGGTGGGCAATCCTGCCGTACACATCCAGGGTGGAAAGCGCCTGGAACATCTCGTTGGACAGGCGCAAGCGCGCCGAGAGTGTGCGCAGCAGATTTAGCGAAAGCTCTGGCATGATGCGCAGGGCCTCGATGAACGAGTGGCGATCCATCCAGAGCAGGGTAGCTTCTTCCAGTGTAATTACACTGGCCGAGCGCTGCCCACCTTCCAGCAGGCTCATTTCACCGATGATGTCTCCGCGCCCGACAATGTTGAAGATAACGTCGCTGCCGCCGGCTTGTTCAACGTGAATTTTCACCGTGCCTTTCAGGACAAAGTAAACCACTTCGCCTGGCTGCTCGACGGTAATCACGTTCGTTCCGGCTGGGAACGTGCGATAGCGCAAGCGCTCAGTAATCCAGGCCACCTGTTTCGGGGTAAGCCCACGGAACAGCGGAAAATCCGCTAATAGATTGGGTTCACTGATACTCATTACCACTTCTCCAAGCCAACTGCCTGTCGGATTGGGCCAAAATACGGGCCTTACTTGTATTTTATCGTAAGTTTGCATAACCGACACTCCTTTAGGCAAGCGCTGATCGGGCCGCGGCGAGGGAAACTGGTTGTGCATGGGGCAAAAAAGACTGCCGGGCGATCTCTGGATGGTGATTGTTTCCCAAGGGAATTTCCAGGCCCTCGTAGGCGGCGTAGACATTGGGGAACAATGTGCGGGCGTGCGTTTCCTGGGCGGCGATGGCCTCGTCGTCGTAATTTGGATCGTGGTGGAACAAGACCAACTGCTTCACACCGGCCGCGGCGGCAAGTTCGCAGGCCATGCTGGTGGTGGAATGCCCATATCCCTGGGTGGCGGGAAAGCCGGCCAATTGTCCGCGGTAGTGTTCATCTGAATATTGGGCGTCGTGAATGAGCAGGTCGGCCCCGCGGGCAAAATTCGCCAGCCGCCGGTCAACTCCTACGTAGCCCTCGACATCTGTGGCGTAGACTAGCGAGACGCCTCCACCCTCGATGCGGTAGACCAGCGTCCCTCCAGGATGGGCGTAGGAGTGGTGAATGCGGACGGAGATCGTATTTTCGCTTAAGGCGCTGTTTCCCCGGCGTAGGGCGGCCCCTTTGTCATCCAACAGGATCACGTCGCCTTGCTGGACGGTGCAGATTTCTTTGGCCGAGGCCATTTCTTTGAGCGTCACCGGGAACATGGGCGGCGTCTGATTGCGGGCCAGCACCGACTCGAGGTTGTCCTGGAACGAGTCTGGCCCGAAGAAGCGTAGGCGCGCGGTGGGGATGTAGGCCGGTTGGAAAAAGGGAAAGCCCTGGGTGTGGTCGTGGTGCAAGTGGCTGAAGAGGATTGTTGCCTCGATGGGCTGTTTTGCCTGGTAAGAGCGGGCGGCCAGTTCCCGTCCCAGGGCGATCAAACCTGTGCCGGCGTCCAGAATAATCGTCTGCCCATTCAGGCTGACCTCTACGCAGGCGGTGTTGCCGCCATAGCCAACGGTGGTCATGCCGGGCGTGGGGTGACTGCCGCGCACTCCCCAGAATTTGACATAAGTATTTGAAAGATGGGTAGACATATCAGCCTCCTGTTTTCTTGCTGGTTTTTAGTATCATCTGCTCTTATTATGCCAAATTGCGACAGGGGAAGGTAGGAAATAATTCACAGGGCAGGTGGGAAATCTGACAATGGTTGAGGTGGAAACCTGTACCAATGACGGCGTCTCTTAAAATGGGCAGCGAGTCAACATGCTATAATCCAGGGGCAGAGTTGTTGTTATGAAACGAGTGTACCGTTTTCTTTTCTTCTGGTTGGTTGGCGCTGGGCTGATGATCTGGTTGTTTGCGGCCTGCGATGGGCAGATCCCACCCCAAGAGACTCACCCCACCCTGCCCTCCCCATCGCAAAGTGCGGCGATGGAGAGGGAGGGCCACCCCACCCTGCCCTCCCCATCGCAAAGTGCAGCGATGGAGAGGGAGAGCCACCCCACCCTGCCCTCCCCATCGCAAAGTGCAGCGATGGAGAGGGAGAGCCACCC
>CAIQJJ010000876.1 GCA_903872065.1 uncultured Anaerolineales bacterium
GGGAAGATCGTTCCGACCAAGGCAAACCCCACCCCAACCCTCCCCAACGGAAAACCGCCGTTGGGGAGGGGGCAATGCACCAGATGAATCAAGGTTGCGCCCCTGCCCCAGGTTGCTTTTTAATCAACGGGGGACAGGGGCAGTTGGATATTTGCCCGCTTTCAAGAGCCATCTCTTTTAAGACGGACAGGAAGCGCCGGCGCTCACCTCCCCAGGCACGCGCCGCCCAGCGGCAAAGAATGGCTGCTTTGCCAGTGAACGGCATTCTGGCCAGGAAAGCGCAGCCCCAAGCTGAGGGAAGTGATAAGGCGCAGCGGAAACCGATGTTATTGTTCCTATTCGTAGGGTCGTTCCTGTTGCGGTTCGACGCTCGCACGTTGTTTCCATTGTTGTTCCACGACCCACCCCGCAGCGCTGCCCGGCGTCCCTACATCACGGGCGATATACGCCCGCAAATGCCTATACCTGGCGCGGCCAGAAAGCGCATTCTCCTAAACAGAAAACGCTCTGGCCCAGGCCCAGTATATCACTCAACCGCGGTTTTCAGCCAGCCGCCCAACAAGCGACCGATTTCGGTCAGCATCCCAGACACATAGTGATTTTGCTGGTAAGTGCTCAATTTCCGGTCGTGCGCCAGGCGCAGGTAAAAACGCAGCTTATCCAACTCCAGATCGGCTGCCAGCAAGATGCGCCGCGGTTGTTTGCTGCGGGCAGCCTGCAGCAGCAGTTCGTGAAAAGCAAAGGCGCTGTCTTCAATGCGCCGCGCCAGGCGAAAACGCTCGCTTTTGGGAAATTTCTCGGTATGCTGCAGCAGCCAGAGCATGAAATCGCCTGTTTTGACAAAAATCGGCGATTGACGACGGATATAGTCTTCCGGCATAGGTTTACTCCCAATACAAATCAGCAGATTTCAAGATTGCCTTGCGCAAGCCCCAGGTATCGCCAGTACTGGCATGGTTGAGCCAACCTTGAAGACTGGCATCCAACTGCTGCGGCTCGATTTCGCCAGCCCGGCAGCCCGCCGCCAAAGCTTTTAGCCGCCGTTGAAAAGCCCAACCATTGCGCGGCTTAAGACGGCGGTGATCGGGATAGACCTGAAACCCCAAAAATGGGACGCCCGTCTCTACCGGGCGCGGCTGGGCGCGGTCTTCGTGCAGCGTCAAGCGCAAAGTCTCCAGATAGAGGATCAGAGCGGCTTTCCAGGCATGCAATTGCGCCTTGTCATCGGCGAACAGCAAAAGATCGTCCACATAGCGCAAATAGGCGCGGCATTTCAAACTGCGTTTGACGTATTGATCCAGCTCATTCAAATAGACATTCGCCCAATGCTGAGAGGTCAAATTGCCAATAGGCAGCCCGCGCGGCCGGTAGTAAGCCAACAGATCGTCGCCGGGGAAATACACCATCTCATATTCTTTCATCTGCACGCCGGCCCCACTGGCGATGATCTTTTTCACCAGGGCCATGACTGCCGGATCGCCCAGGGTGCGCGCAAGGATAGTTTCAAGAATTTGATGGTCAATGGAGGGAAAAAACTGGCGGACATCGCAGTGCATCACGTAGCGGAAGCGGCGCAAATACGCGGTGCAGCGATCGAGCGCCCTATGGACGCCCTTTCCCCTGCGGTTGGCGTAACTGTCGAAAATGAACTGGCGCTCGAAAAGAGGCTCGATCACATTCATCAATGCATGGTGCACTACCCGGTCGCGAAAGGGAGCGGCGCTGATCAGGCGGCGCTTGGGCGACTGAATGTAGAAATTGTAATAGCCGCCAGGGGCATAAACGCCGGTTTCCAATTCCCTCTCCAGGTTCAGCAGATTCTCCTCCCGATCGTATTCAAACGCGGCGACGGCCAATCGGTAGCGCTTGCCGCGGCGCGCCTGTTGGTACGCCGCATACAGATTCAACGGGTGATAGATTTTCGTGTACAGGTGAAAATAGCACTTGCCCATCGCAAAACCTTCGCGCCGCGTACGGCGCTCAAAAAAAAAACCGCCTGCCTGCGGGCCAGGCGCCCGCAGGCAGGATTCAGAATCCAGCAGTCCAGCGACCAGGAATCCAGAGTCACGGTGAGAAGGCGCAGCGGAAACCGAGGCTATCGAACC
>CAIQJJ010000877.1 GCA_903872065.1 uncultured Anaerolineales bacterium
CGACGACGACGACACCAAGAGCTACAACGAGGCGTTGGGTCTCTTCACCAAGTACCCCGACCTGAAAGTGATCATCGCCCCCACCACGGTAGGCATTGCCGCCTCCGCTCGCGCCGTGACCGACAAGAGCTTGATCGGCAAAGTGATGGTCACTGGCCTCGGCACGCCCAACCAGATGCGCGAGTACGTCAAGAACGGCGCTGCGCCCGAATTCGCCCTGTGGAATCCGGCTGACCTGGGCTACCTGTCCATTCACGTCTTGAACGCCCTGGCGACGGGCAAGATCAAGGGCAAGGCTGGCGAGAAATTCACCGCCGGCCGCCTGGGCGAATATACCATCCAGGATGACCCCGATCTGGGCTTGAACGTCTTGCTTGGCCTGCCTTTTATCTACAACAAAGACAATATTGACAATTTCAACTGGTAAAACCGGGCCGCGGTGCGCGGCGGGTAAGAAGTAAAAGCGTGTTGGGAACGCGCCGGGCGTGTTTCCAACACGCTTTTTTATGCCTTTCTCGTGAAATAGTACCATGCCGAGGCGCGGCCCTGGCCCTGTTCGTAGTTGACCAGTGTAAAAGCATCCTGGAAGCAAGCGATCATCTCGGCCCGCGTGAGGCCTTGAAAACGCTCGCCTTCCGCCGGCTGAAACGCATAGACCAGGTACATCCCTTGCGGTTTCATCCACTGCGCCAGGCCGCTGGCGTAGCGCGGTCGATCGTGCGTCCCCAGGCTGTGAAAGCAGCCCATATCCAGCGCCAGGTCATAAGGCCCAGGCAGGTCGAGTTCAGCCAGCCTGGTCACATCTGCGGTTAACAGCTTCGCCGGGCAGCCTTGCAGCTTGCGCCGCGCTTTTTCAATCGCCAGCGCGGCGAAGTCAATCCCCGTCACTCGCCAGCCATGCTGCGCCAGGTAGAGTAAATTGGTGCCTGTGCCGCAGCCGATGTCCAGCGCCCTGCCGGCCGGGTGATCGGCCGCAAAGCGCGCCACCTCCGGCGCGGGGATGCCCGAATCCCACGGCGGGCGGAACAGGTAGGAGAAGCCAAATTTGAGACGGCGAAAGAACAGGGTTAAGTTCATAGAGCGGTTAAGATATGAGTGACGATGGTTGCGCCGCTGCCGCCAATGTTTTGCGCCATGCCCACCCGCGCCCCCTCCACCTGGGTCGCGCCGGCCTCGCCGCGTAACTGCTGCACCACCTCCACCATCTGGTAGACCCCGGTTGCCCCCACCGGATGGCCGCGCGCCTTCAATCCGCCGCGCGTGCAGATCGGGATGCGCCCGCTGAGGGTGATCTGCCCCTCTAGCCCCAGGCGCGGCCCCTGCCCACGTTCGGCAAAGCCGCACGCCTCCAGCGATAAGGCGCTCATAATCGAGAACGCATCGTGCAGTTCAAACAGGTCGATCTCCTGCGGGCCGACGCCGGCCTGGGCGTACGCGCGCTGCGCGGAAAGTTCCGCCGCCCGCAGCCAGGTCGGGTCGCGGCGGTCGTGCAGGGCAATGGTATCAGTCGCCGAAGCTGAACCGGCAATGGTAATCACCGGCCGGCCGCGCCCGTCATATCCCCTGGTCGTGGGACGTAAATATTCGCGCGGGACGAGCAGCAGCGCCGCGGCTCCATCGCCGGTTGGTGAAGCATCCAGCAGATTGATCGGCGCGGCGATCATGCGCGCTTTGTGATATTCCTCTTCAGTGATCGCCTCTTGCAGGCGGGCATAGGGATTATGCACCGCGTTGGCGTGTGAATTGATCGAAAAAGGGGCGAAATCGGTGTGTTTCCAGCCGCTGACGTACAGGTAGCGCTGCATCGCCAGGGCGTTGATCGCCACAAACGATAACCCCTGCGCCGCCTCGTAATCCGCATCGGCGGCGGTCGCCAGGCCGGACGTCGTCTCACTCGGCAGGCTGTCCGTCATCTTTTCCACCCCCACCACCAGCACACTGTCCATCTCGCCCGACGCCACCGCCATCATCCCGGCCCGCGCCGCCGCCGCGCCTGAGCCGCAGGCCGCCTCAATCTTCATCGCCTCGATCCCCGGTAGGCCAATCCAATCCGCGATCAATGCCCCCAGGCTCTCCTGGCGGCTGAGCTCGCCGGACATCATATTGCCAACGAACAGGCCATCTACCTGATCGCGCCCGGCGTCATTTAGCGCGGCAAAAATCGCCTCCCCGGCCAGGAGGCGCAGCGTTTTATCCCAATGTTCATCTACCGGCGTCTGTCCGATGCCGACAATGGCTACTTCGCGCATAGAAACCTTCCTTTCCTGTGACGAAAAAAGACCTTTAGGGTTTCGGAAACCCTAAAGGTCTCAGCTTCATCCTTTGGGGTGTTGCCAAAACATCATCTTGGCTAGGATTATCGCTTCGTTTAGCTTTCAGAAGCTATCAATTTGTCAGGTCTCATGCTCTCTATTATGATTTCGATCTCAGGGTACAATAGCTTTGAGACCAGCGAACCAGACAGGAGACTTCTATGATTGCCCCCGAAACATTAAAAAATTTGCGCGGCTTCAATTACACCCCCAGCACGGCGACCAACGATATCTCGTTTTGGCGGGATTATGACGAAGCGGTGATTGAGCGTGAGTTGACTTACGCACAGCGCTTGGGTTTGAACAGCGCCCGCGTCTTTTTGGCTTATGTGGTCTATGAGCATCAGCCGCAGCAATTTCTCAAGCGGCTGCGGCACTTTGTGCGCGCCGCGCAGCAGCGCGGCATCATGACCATGCCGGTGGTGTGGGATTCTTGCTTCAGCGAGCGACAGCCAGCTTACGATCTCGATCTCAATGATTGGGTTCCTAATCCGGGCGTGATGAATTTGGGAACACACTTCTGGCCGCAGGGCGAGCGTTACTGCGCCGCGCTGGTCGAGACGCTCGGCGACGAACCTGGCCTGCTGATGTGGGATGTGATGAATGAGCCGTTGATGACCTCGTGGGTGTTGAATGCTGGCGGGGAGCAGTCATCACGCAGCGAGACGATCTGGACGTTTGTGCGCCACTTTTGTGAAGTGTTCCAGCGCCTTGACCCGCGCCATCCGACGACGGTGGGGGTGCATACGCCGGAAAACCTGGCGGTGATCGGCGGGGCGACGGAAGTGCTGTCCTTCCACGATTATTCACCCACGCGGGAGGCAATCGGGCGGGCGCTCGATGTGGGCCTGGAGTATGGGCGCAAAATGGACAAGCCGGTCTTTGTCTCCGAAATCTCTTGCCTGGCGCGGGCCAATCCCTATGATGTCTCGATCCAGGCCTGCCAGGAGCGCGGCTTGGGTTGGTTTACCTGGGAATTGATGATCGGTAAGAGTATGTGGCGCGACATCCACGGCATCGTCTATCCTGATGGCAGTGTGCGTGACCCATCCATCGTGGCGGCGGTGCAGGGCTTCTTTCGCAAACGCCAGGGCGAGATCGTCCGGCCCAACTTGAATAAGGAGGGCGCTGTGACGCGGGCGTTGGCGCAAGCCGCGGATTGGTTGGTTGAAGATGGAACCGAAAAGCCCTACGCGTTGGGATTGGCGGCGCTCGAAATGATGGCGAACCTGATTGAGGCTGGCGAACTGCTGCCGCTGGTGGAACTGCCCAGCCGGCAAGTGCTTGATCTGGCCGCTGAGACGCTCGCCCACCGCGCCGAACTCCGCCGTTTGTTGGAAGAGTGGGGCGCACTGCTGCGGAGGAGGGTTTAACGTTTGTTGAAAAACTCTTTCGGGGGTAGAATCAAACGATTCTCACCATCAATTAAGGAAGTACAATAATGGACGATTCAACCTGGTCAACTTTGCAAAATATCCTTCCACTCCTGATCCCGATCGTCATTGTCGAGATCATCCTGCTTGTCGCCGCTCTATCTGATCTGATCAGGCAGCCGGCGCTGCGCGGGCCGAAGTGGGTTTGGGTGTTGGTGATCCTTTTTGTCAACTTGATCGGCCCGATCTTATATTTTGTCCTGGCGCGCAAGGAAGAATGAGCGATGGACAGCCCTGTGGAACCAATTTCATCCGGCAAAGAGGCCGCCATTCGCTGCGTTAACTTGAGCCGCAGTTATGGCGAGGTGCAGGCGCTGCAAAACCTGAACCTGGCCGTCCCTTATGGCTCGATTTTTGGCTTTTTGGGACGCAATGGGGCCGGCAAAACCACTACCATGCGCATCCTGGCCGGCCTGGCGCATCCGAGCACCGGCTCAGCCTGGGTGGATGGTGTGGAGGTGACGCGCACTGACCGCGCCGCCTGCCAGCGTTTTGGCTACCTGCCGCAAGACCCCAAATTCTACCGCTGGATGACGCCGACCGAATATCTGGACTATGTGGCGCGCTTGTTCAATCTGCCTTTGCAAGAGCGCAAGAGCCGCATCGCCGAGATGCTGCAATTGGTGGATTTGAAGAGCGCCGCCCGCCGGCGCATCGGCGGTTTTTCGGGCGGGATGGTGCAGCGCCTGGGGATCGCTCAAGCCTTGATTCACCGCCCGCCGGTGTTGTTTCTGGATGAGCCAACCAGCGCTCTTGACCCGGCCGGGCGCTATGAGGTGCTGGAATTGATCGCCAGCCTGCGCGGCAAAGTGACCGTTTTCTTCTCCACCCATATTCTCAACGATGTCGAACGGGTTTGCGATACGGTGGCGATCATTCACCAGGGCAAGCTGCTGCTCGAATCGGGGCGCGAAGAACTGGTCAATCAGTATGCCGTCAATACCGCCGAGATCGAGTTCGAAAATCACGCCGCGGATGCCGGCCGGCTGCTGGAGGCGTTCAAGGCTCAACCCTGGGTCGAAACGGCGCAGTTGGAACACAACTTGATCCGTGTGACGGTCACTGACCTGGCGCAGGGCCGGCGGGCGCTGCTGCCTCTGCTAGCCAACACTGGGACGCTGGTTAATCGGGTGGAATGGGTGCGCCCCTCGTTGGAAGAAATTTTCTTGAAGCTTAGCCAATAGCCGGTGGAGGCTGAAAGCCATGGCGACGACAACGTTGATTGTCTTTTTTACCCTCTCGATTGGCTTGATGATCCTGCTGCCAGTGATCCTGGCGGCGCTCCTGCGGCGGCGCTTCCAGACCCCCTGGCTCTTGTTCATGGTTGGGACTTTGACCTTCATTGGATCGCAGGTTGTGCATCTCCCGCTCAATGAGTGGCTGGCCGATCGACACCTTTTGCCGGCAGCCGGTTGGAACGATCCATCTGTCCCGCTGTGGCAAACGGCGCTGCTCTTGGGCCTGACGGCCGGGCTGTGTGAAGAGACGGCCCGCGCGGTGGGTTACTGGATCTTGAAGCGCGTGCGCGCCTTTGACGAGGGATTGATGTTGGGCCTGGGACATGGAGGGGTTGAATCCATGATCTTCGGCGGCGTCCTGACCGCGGCGACGCTCACCTCCTTGCTTCCCCTGAGCAGTGTAGACCTGGAGACGTTGAAACTGTCCGCCGATCAGTTGGCTGCTTTGCAGATGCAGCTTGAAGCTTTGCGCGTCACGCCGCTCCTGGCGGCGGCCAGCCCGCTGATTGAGCGCTTATTGGCAATGATCATCCATATTGTCTTTTCGATGATGGTCTTGCAGGCCTTCCGTCGTCGCAACGCGGGCTATTATGGTTTGGCGGTGGGCTATCATGCCCTGATTGACGCCGCGGCGGTGTACGCTTCAGCGGTTGTGAACAACCATTTCCTGGTATTGCTGCTCTTTGTATTTTTGGGGGCGCCGGGCGTGTTCTGGCTGTTTCTCTTAGGGCGCAAGGAGATTTTGCCCAAAAGGCTGGCCTCGCGCGCTCTGGGTCTGGAATGGCAGGTCTTCCTGGCTGCGTTCAGCAAAGAACTGCTCTTACAGTGGCGCACGCGGCGCGTGTTGGTGGTGATGGCGGTCTTTGTCTTGTTTGGCCTGACCTCGCCGCTGACGGCCAAATACACCCCCGAAATTATCAAAAGCGTGGCCGGCGCGGAGCAGTTTGCCAGCCTGATCCCTACCCCAAGCGTGGCGGATGCGATGGCGCAGTACATCAAGAACATCACGCAGTTCGGCTTTATGCTGGCGGTGCTGCTGGGGATGAACGCGGTCGCCGGTGAGAAGGAATCGGGTACCGCGGCCATCATCTTGAGCAAACCTATGCCGCGCTGGGCGTTTTTGTTGAGCAAGTTCGGCGCGCAGGCGTTGGTCTACCTGGCGGCTTTTGCTGTCGCCGGGTTGGGCGCTTTCTATTACACCCTGATTTTGTTTGGGCCTTTTGATGCGCTGCGCTTTTTGGCGATTAATTTGCTTTTGTTCTTGTGGCTGCTGACCTTCGTCGCCGCGGCGCTCTTGGGCAGTGTGATCGGCGTTTCAGTCGCCTCGGCCGCCGGGGTTGGCCTGGTCATTTCGGTGGCCTTCATGCTGGCGGGGACGATTCCGCAGTATGGCGCCTTGATGCCGGGCGGTCTGATGACCTGGGCTTCATTGCTGGGGGCCAGCGCCGAAACAGCGCCGGCCAACGGCGGCGCGCTGGCCGGCAGCCTGGTGTTGATTACGCTCTGTTTGTTGTGGGCGGCGGCGCTCTTCGAGCAGCAGGAGATTTAGTTTCCACTTACTAGGCGAGTAGATAGACTGTCATTATTTCTGTAATTCTCGCTCGAATTCATCTGGCGACATTTCGATCTCACGCAGAATTTCACGGATCAAAGGCCTTGCCAAATCACGACCGGGGTGATTAGGTACAGTCGTTGTCCGTCCATCAGCATGGCGATAAAAAACATGACTTCCTTTTTGGCGCACAGGCTGAAAACCTAGATGTCGCAAAAGTTTATCGAGCGTCTTAAAACTTACAAGTGGTAGGCGATTCATGCACTCAGTTCCACCTGTTGAATCCCGACGAATCGGGGAGCATGTCTTAAGATATCAGGATTCTCTTCCATACAGAGTTCCAGTACCTCGCGTAGGTTGTGATTCAATTCATCCAAAGTGGCAGCCTGGGTATGTGCGCCTGGAACGCCTGGAATGATGCCCACGTAGAGTTGAGTCTCTGGATCAAATTCTATATATGCGGTAAAGGCTATATTCACAGATATTTCTCCTGCCACAATTATACTTCACATAATCTGAATCCTTGTTTATATCGGCTCCAGCGCTATTCCGCCACTACAACCTGGTTACGCCCTTGTCGTTTGGCGACGTAAAGGGCGCGATCGGCGGCTTCGCTCAATGCCGCGGCGGTTTGCTGCCTGGGAAAGACCGCCACGCCGCAGCTAAAGGTCACATTGAATTCCTTTCCTTCGCTGCTGTGGCGTACCAGAGAGAAGGCTTTGCGCAGTTCATCAACGACTTGATACGCGGCTTCTTCGGTGGTGTTGGGCAGGACAATCACAAATTCTTCCCCTCCATAGCGGCCAATTACATCGCTGTGGCGCAGGCGGCGGGTGAGGATGTGAGTGAGCGCCTTCAGCACACGATCTCCTGTGGCGTGGCCGTAGGTGTCATTGACTTGTTTGAAGTGGTCAAGATCGATCATTGCCATTGCCAGCGGCCGGTGTTCGCGGATTGCCCGCGTAAGTTCCTGTCCTAGCCGTTCACGGATGCTGGTGTGGTTGTACAGTCCCGTCAGACTATCGCACAGCATCAGGGCGCGCAACTGCCGGTAACGCCCAATGCGTGAAGTGACCGCCGAAATCAGGTGGTCAGGTTTGATCGGTTTGGTCAGGAAATCATCCCCGCCCAGACCCACCGCGATAAGTTGTTTTTCACGATCGGTTTCGGCAGAGAGATAGACAATTGGCAGGCTGACAAAAGCCTTGATCTGCCGAATCACCTGCGCCAGCTCCAGGCCAGTGCATTCAGGCATATACAGATCAAGGAGGAGCAGGTCAGGGAGAAATTCTTCCAGGATGCGCAGCGCCTCCAGCGGATTGGTGGTAATCCGGGCGAGAATGCCAGCTCTTTTCAAGTGTGTGGCGTTAACTTTCGCCTGGATTTCGGAATCGTCTATGATTAACACACGGAACTGCTCCGGTTCTACGGCTACGATGACTTTATCCAGGGCATCTACCAGGTCGCCAATATCTACTGGCTTGACGAAGTAATGCTTGCCGCCGATCCGGATGGCGTGTAGACGCGTGGAAACATCATCCCGTGCGGAGAGGAAGAAGACCGGGAGCTGGTTGTGGTATTCCATTTGCAAGTCGCCAATCGCCTCGATGCCGGCCATCTCGCCTTCAGGAAAGGTAATATCCATCAAGATTGCAGTGGGGATCTCGCGTCGCAGTGCGGCGCGCAAATCATCCAGGCGCGTAAAGGCCCGGATGGCGTAGCCAAAATGCCTTAACTGTGACGCCAGTATCTCTACCAAAACCCGATCGTCATCGGCCAGGTAGACGACACTCGTGGAGCGGGCATCCTGCAAAGATGGGATATTTTTTAACGATTGGGCGGCCGGCTGTTCATACGCGCTGGAGCCGTCATGCGCCTGGGCTTCCACCTCAACAAACAGGTCCGCGACAAGTTTTTCGCAGGCGCTGCGATCGGGGTCAGCGCTCTGTTTGAGGTAGTTTTCAACCTGGCGGGCGGCGTTTCCCATGCGACTGTACCCGACAGTCAAAGCAACCCCTGCCAGGCGGTGAGTGACCTGGATCATCGCCATGCGTTCTGTTTCATTCCAATCCGTTGAGGCGCGCAGGGCATTCCAGGCGCACTCAATTTGCCGCCGGTCTTCGGGAAGTTGTTGTAAAAAAGCGGCCTGGATTTCCAGATCGTTCATGGCAGCATCTCTTGCAGAATGGCAGGAAGATCGCGGCGCACGCGCCCGAATTCCATCTGCAATTGGGCAAGTTTTTCAGCCGCGCCGGATAAATTGCCAGATTTCCCGATCAATTCCATGTCTTTACAAAGGCTAGAGAAAGTCTTTGCGCCAAAGGTCAGGCTGGCGCCTTTAAGAGCATGCGCGTCTCCATCCACCGAGACGGCGTCGCCCTTTTGGATATAGGTGTGAAGCTGCTCCAGGCGCTGACTGGTATCGCTCAGAAATTCTTGGGCAAGATCAATGACCATCTGAATCTCGTCGCCTTCATAAGGGAAATATTCTTGCAAAGTGGGAACATCAATCGAAGCGCTAATCTCCTGCAGCGCATTTGGAGCGGGCTCAGGGGCGGGTTTAGATTTGCCAATCTCATGAGCTACTCCGAGCGGCATACACTTTTCCAGAGCGGCGGACATGGACGGAACATTCACCGGTTTGCTCAGGTAATCATCCATGCCTGCCGCGAGGTACTCTTCCCGTTCGCCGCCCAGGGCGTTGGCGGTCAGCGCAATAATACGCGGTTGGCGTTCGGACGGCAGATCGGCGCGCAGGCGGCGTGTGGCCTCAACCCCATTCATTTCAGGCATCTGAATATCCATGAAAACCACATCGTAATCTTGCCGCTTAAAGGATAGGATTGCTTCCACCCCATTGGCGACCACGTCCGCCCGATAGCCCAGCCGCTCGAGCATGAGTTTCATCACTTTTTGGTTGACCGGATGATCTTCTGCAATCAGGATGCGCAGCGGGTGGCGTACGCCCAGTTGGGCGTCAAAGTTGGAAGTCGGCTGCTCGGCGACTGCCTCTGGTTCAGCCTGTTCATCGAAGGCGGTGACCAGGGCGTCGTACAATTGCGAGGGTTTGACTGGTTTGTGTAGATACGCGGCGGCATGGACGCCGGGAGGCAGAGGAAGTTTTTGCCCAAGCGAACTGATGATGACAAACGGAAGTTCGCGCTCACTGCGACGGGCGCGCAGTTCACCGGAGAGGGTAATGCCATCCATGTCTGGCATTTGCACATCCAACACTGCCGCATCCACGTTTAAGCCGGCGTCTATTTTTTGCAAAGCTTCTTGCGCAGAAGCGCATTCGACAGTGCTCATGTCCCAGGAGCGCGCCATGCGGTTGACAATCAGGCGATTGGTGGCGTTATCATCCACAACCAGCAGTTTTTTCTTCCGTAAGGCGATGTGTTGAGCATGTTGTTTGGCTTTGCGAATCTGTTCAGCGATGCGGAAGGGAATTACAAAATGGAAGGTGGTGCCTTTGCCAACGCCTGCGCTTTCCGCCCAGATGTCGCCCCCCATCAATTCGGCCAGTCGTTTACAGATCGCCAGGCCCAGCCCGGTGCCGCCGAATTTTCGTGTGGTGGAGGCGTCAATTTGGGAGAAAACCTGGAACAGGCGGTTGGCGCGCTCAGGGGGGATGCCAATGCCGGTGTCTCTGACAGAAAAATGAAGTTTGCAGGTTTCATTTTCGGCTGTTCCGCCGGCTTCCCTTTTAACGGCCACTTCGATTTCGCCCGCCTGGGTGAATTTGGCGGCATTGCCTAGCAGGTTGGCGAGAATTTGGCGCAGGCGGGTCACATCGCCTACAACGGCGGACGGTACATCCAATTCGATGTTGGTGAGGAGTTCGACGCCCTGTTCGGCTACTCTGTAGGCCACCAGGTCTGCGGCCGTCTCGATGCATTCTCGCAGATCGAATGGCTGCATCTCCAGTTCGAGTTTTCCGGCCTCAATCTTGGAGAAATCGAGAATATCGTTGATGATGGCCAGCAGAGCGTCGCCGCTCTTGCGGATTGTCTCCACGTATTCACGCTGTTCGTCGTTCATCTCGGTGTCGAGCAGCAGGCTGGTCATGCCGATCACGCCGTTCATTGGGGTGCGAATTTCGTGGCTCATGTTGGCTAGAAATTCACTCTTTGCCAGGGTAGCCGCTTCGGCGGCGCGCCGGGCGCGCTGAAGCTCAGTAATGTCATGATACAGAGCAAGGTTGCCAGCATGCGCCCCGGCGACAAAGATCGGCACGCCTAGCAGTTCAACATCCACTGGCGTGGCGTCTTTGCGCATGCGCTGAGTCACTGCGTGCACCAGGCTGCCTTCTATCGCTTTTTGTGAATAAGCAGAGGCTTCTCCCTGCATTGTCCCTGCGGCAATCAGAGTATCAATATTTTTGCCGAGCGCTTCTGCCGGGGTATACCCAAAGAGTTTTTCAGCCGCCGGATTCCAGGATGTGATCAGGCTGTCCAGGCTCACTACAATAATCGCCACCGGGCTGTTTAAAATCAGCGCTTCGAGGAATTGCTTCTCGCGCTCCACCTCCTGGTAAAGCCGCGCCAGTGTCTCCTGGTTTCGCTTGCGCTCTGTGCTATCGCGAATAGTCTCAATCGCGCCGATCACATTTCCCTGGCTGTCGCGCAGGGGCGAGGCGGTGGCGGAAAGATGGTGCATGCCGCTTTTCAGGTTGGGGGTATAGCTTTCGCCAAACAGGACCTCGCCCACGCGCCGGATGTGGGTGTATTTCTGCTCAAACTCGGCGCGCGGCAGCAGCACCAAATCCACCAGGATAGGGCGGCGCTCTCCGTAGAAGGGTAGAGCGTATTCGTAACTGCCCTTGCCAAGCATGTCTGCGGCTTTCACACTCGTCATTTCTTCCATCGCGTGATTCCAGACAATCACCTTCCCTTCCCGGTCAATCACCATCACCGCATCGGGCAAGAAGTTAATCATGTCGGTCATGCGGCGCTGCGATTCTTCTAATGCGATTTCTGTTTGGCTGCGCCTGCTCATATTGCGGAAAATGGCAATATGGCCGCGAATGCGGCCGCTTTTCCCACGCGCCACGGCGGCGCTCAGTTGTACATCAAGGGGATGCCCTTCTTTGGTCAAACGCCTGGTGTCCACTCCTGACAGCTTGCCTTTGCGATAGAGGCGCTTGATCCATTTTTTGGTTTCAGCCCGGCTTTCTTTTGGGACGAAAGCCGATTTTTTGTCCGTCATTTCAGCCAGAGTCCAGCCAAACACCTGTTTGAAGGCCGCGTTGACCTCGGTCACGTTGCCTTTTTTGTCATAGATTGCGATAGGATCTGGCGAGGTTTTAAATAGAAAACGCTCCAACTCCCCGGTCTTTTTTCTCGACGTTGTTTTTTTTGCCATCTTGACCTCGCAGGATAAGGAAATGTAAAAAGATTTGAGCAACTTTTTTGATTAAGTGCTATTTTATCGTACAAACTCTCTAATGACCTACAATTTTTGAGTGTTTTGTTAAACGCACTTCGCCCAATGGATATCCATTGGGCGAAGTGTGTTTCATCGAAACTTCTCTGGCTGGGGCTCAGGGATTCGAACCCCGGCATACAGATCCAGAGTCTGCTGTCCTACCACTAGACGAAGCCCCATCATTTGAGCG
>CAIQJJ010000878.1 GCA_903872065.1 uncultured Anaerolineales bacterium
ACTGGAGAATGACAGTCCCCTGGCTTCCAACAGACGTTCCGCAATGTAAAACATAGCGTAATACAGGCGCGAGGCCGCTGAATCAAGATCGCCATCGTCGGCAAGCAACCGAGCGGATCGGAGATAACGTTCTGCCTTTTCAAATAATACCTCAGACAAGAGACACTCCTTCCTGACGAATCTGGTTCCAAAAAGCCGTGCTGCCAGTCTGCCAATCGGCCTGGCTGGTTGGCAGCACCGAGACCAACACCTGGTAGCGCAGATTCAAATCCGCCAAAATACTTCCCAGGCGTTGAATTTCATTTCCGACAGAGACTTTGCCCGGGTACAGCAGTAGTACGTCTACGTCTGATGTCTCATTCGCATCCCCGCGCGCATACGAACCATACAACAGCAGGCGCGGGGCCTGGCTGCCGTACATCTGGCGCAGCGCAGTTTGCAAATCGCGCAGCGCAGCCTCGACCGCAGCGGGCCAATGAACAGAATCGGGTTGGCGCAGTTGAATTGTTTCCATAAGAAAATTATACATCAGCAATAACACGAATTTCACGAATAAGAAGGCTAAGAAAAAATTCGTGGGGATTAGTGCTATTCGTGGTTTTAACTGGCTTTGCTCCCAATCTGTGAAATCTGTGGATGACCTTTTTACAAATTGGGATACGCTTCCTTATCACCATTGGGTGGATCCAAATGAACACTGATCTTGATATTCTTATACAGGAGCGCCTCTTGCCTGATATGCTGAAGATCGGCGATCAGTTTTTCCAGGCTGGCGGTTGTCTCCAAGAAAGGCGAGACCTGCAGCGAAGCCTCATACACTTGCGTTTTGTGGGTGCGCTCCCGCTTGCGCTTGCGGCCCAGTTCCATAATCTGATTCTTCTGCGCCTTAAGCTGCTGTTGAAGATTGTACTCCTGGGTCAGGGCCTGCTTGACCCCGACCAGGCCGGGCGCGACCGGGACGGCGAGCGCCTCGATATCCGCCAGGATCAGGGCTTGTTCCTGCGCCGTCAGTTCTCCCCATTCCGAAAGCGCCGCCAATTCCTGCTGCGCCGCCTTGAGGCTCACAATCTGCTCGCCGGCGATTTTCACAGCGGCCGCCGCGGCGCAGGTTTTAATCGTCGTCAAGGCGGTGTTGAGATCAGCCGTATGGGTGTAGAAATTCTCTTCCTCCAGGCGCTCTGCAATCGCTTGCAGGGCGTCGTTCACTTCGGCCTTAAGCTGGCCGGGGACGCCAGCGCCGGGCAGGTACAAGATGTCTCGCCAGTGTTCGCGCAGCTCGCGGATGGTGGGTTCCAGCCCATTTTTGAGCGCCAGGGTCACTTCGCCGGCCCATTTTAGCTGGGCATAGAAAGCCGAATCCGGGCCGCCCAGGCGCTGCGGCGCATCCGAGGCGTCGGTTTCCAGGATCTCAGCCAGATCCTGGTTCAATGCGCGCACGGCCTCTTCGCCGGGCAGCCCCAGGTTTTTGAGCTTCTCAGCCAGAGGGCCGTACTGCTGTTGAAATTGAGGCAAGCTTTTGGCCGCCGCCTTGCTGATCTCCTGCTCCAGTGGGATGACCGCCTCGCCGGTCAGTTCGGTCAGGCGCTGGGCGGCCTGCGCCAGCAGTTCGGGGGGCAGCTGCCCGGCGCGCAGGCTGATCCCGACAGATTTGAAGGCGTTGTTGGTGCGCAGCCCTTCGATGGCCTGCTGCCCATTGACCTTGATCTCTCGGCCTGAAATGCGCAGTTTGATCTCACCGTTCACCAACAGCGCGGCCGCCAGGTAGCGCAGCGTGTCCGGCGACCAACCGAAGGGAGCGTCGCTGAAATGGTCGCTCAGGCGTTTGCCATCCACCGAGCCGTTGCGCTCGATATAATCGCGCACGCTGACCAATGCTTTGTGAGAGGTGTTGATGCGCGGCGCGCCGCCCATCACCTGCACCAGGCCCAGCGGATCAATCTCCGCCGAGATCGTCTTCAAATTCCCCTGGCGCAAGAATTTCTCGGCCAGGCCAGTATCGGCGCGCACTGGGGCTTCATGGTAGCGGTCAAACACCTGTGCGGCCACGTTGGCCAGGTGCTTTTTGGCGGCCTCCAACAGATTTGGCTCCAGGCTTTCGGCGGCCGTCGCCTGGCCGCGAAAAATGAAAGAGCCTTTCCCCAGGCAGTTCTTGAGCAGATGCTCCAAATCGCTGCCCAGTTTGTTGGCGCGCTCGGTTTGCGCCGCGCAGTATTCCTTGACTTCTTGCTCTGGAGCGCTGCGATAGCGATTCACGATCTCGCGGCTGCGGTAAATCTCGGCCACGTGGTCGTTGATCTCAGCGGCCGTGCGCCCTAGCAGATAGATGGTGGATTGTGAACCGCGCTGGCGCGATTCAACCAGCAGGCGCATGCGGGCGCTCTCGTAATCTTCCGCCGCGACCAGTTCAACCAGGGTTTGAATGGTTTCTTTCTCGCCGGCCAGGCTGGCAACCATGCCGCCCGAGGTCACTTTTAACCCGCAGGCGACGGATAATGCGCCGTGCAGGCGGGCGGTGGGCAGG
>CAIQJJ010000879.1 GCA_903872065.1 uncultured Anaerolineales bacterium
AGGCAGCGGCGAGGAGTGAGGGGCGAAGAAATCGGTGCGCCGGTGAGGGTCGGCGGCCCAGGCTGCCGGGTCAAAGCGGCCGCGGATGAGGGCCGGGTAAGCCGGCAGCGCTTTGTAGCGGAGGTAAGCCTCTTGGCGCTGCGCCAGGCTGGCGGCGGGGAGCGCCGCGCCGGCCAGAGAGTCCAAAAGCTCGTCCAGCGTCAGGAAGAAGAGCTCATCGTGCAGCCCAATGAGTTGAGCGGCGCGCAGGGCAAACAAGCGGACGCTCCAGCGGTCGCGCACGTAAGCCGAACGGGCCAGCTCGCGCTGGCGTCCCCAGTGGGCGCTCTCATCCAGGCGGCGGCGAAACGCCGCCGCCCGCCGCGGGTGAGAGGCTTGCAGGCGCTGCCAGGCGGCGTCGAAGGCGCAGCGCTGGGCGGCAAGCTGAAGCTCATAAGATTGAGGCGCGGCGCGCAGGCGGGCGAGTTCCTGATCCAGCCAGGCGGGGTCTTCAAAGGGGCGGGGCAGCGAAAGCTCGAACTCGTCCGCGCCGCGATGGCCGTAGGTTTGCAGGTAGGCGGCGCGGCTGAGTTCGCCGCGCGCAACCCGCGTGAGGCCGGCCAGCAGCCCCAGGCTGGCCAATTCAGCGCCATCCCGGCTGAGGTTGGCGATCAGGTGGTGAGCATCCTCGGCCCCAACCAGGGCGGTCAAGTCGCGGCGCAGTTGCAAGGTATAGTCGGTGGAATGGTTGATCGTACCAAAGACGCACCACACCCCCTGCTTAAGATGAGGGCTGATCTCGTCCCGCCAGAGCGCCAGCAGGGCCGGGGCGTCGGCGGCCAGGATGCGCTGGCGAACGCGTTCAAACCACTCCAGGCTGCCGGCCAGGTAGGCGGGCAGCCGCCAACTGCCGCGCAGCATGCCGGCTTGCAGGCGCGCCAGGCAGGGAAGGGCGGAGAGAAAACGGCGGCGGGGCTCAGGGAGGGTGGGAATATCCAGCCCGGCGGGCAGGCGCAGATACAGGTTGGATTCGAGCGCCTCCAGCAAGTCCTGGCGCTGCTTGCCCATGCCCTGGAAGAGGGTGGCAAAGAGACTGATATTAATGTAGGGGCGGCCGCCGACGTTGCCGACCGTCTCATAGCCGGGCAAAAAGACCCACTCCGCCAGGGTGAAACGGATGACAGACCAGGTGAGCGGCGTCATCACGGAGGGAATGGCCTCGCCGAAGTTGGTGCTGCTCCAGAGAAAATCGCCTTGCAGGGTGTAATTCCAGTCGTCGTTCATGAGAAAAAGGTATAACCACAAAAACATGCTACAATTTACCCTTATGATACCTCAATTTTCCCACTTATTGTCCATCTTATTGCTCACAAGCCTGCTTTCCGGCTGCCTCGCCCCGCCCACGCCCACGGCGCTTCCTACGCCGACCGCGCTCACGCCGACCACCCTTCCTTCCAGCATCCCCACGGCGGCAGCGTCCACACTGGACATCCCGGCCGAGGCGGAGGCCTGGCAGGCTGGCAGTGATTACGTGCTGGAAACCCGCCCGGAGGGACTGTGGGTGCGCGCCAATAAGGTCAGCGCCGGCGCTTATATGGAGACGGTTTTCGCGCCGCTGGACCTGATCCGCGCCCCTTACGCCAGCCTGGCGGCGCTGGCCGATATTTCAGCCAACCTGGCGGTGGGGCTGGTGGATGAAAGCGGGGCCGAAGCCTGGCTGCCGGGCAACGCCGCCAATCGCGAGATGGCCCACGCCACCCATCCCTTGACGCACAGCTTTGATTTTTCGCGCGCCAGGCTTGATTTAAGCCGCATCACGGCGCTGCGCATCGCCTGCAACCGCGGCGGGCCAACCTGCCGCGCCAACTTCTGGTTAAGCGACATCCGCCTGGGCGACGGCGCGACGCGCGGCCTGGCTTATGCGCCTCTGCCCGATGTGCAGGTCACGATCGGGGACACGCCCCTGCCGGTTAACCTCTACCCGCTCTACAAGGAAGACGCCGGCGCGAATTGGAGCGCCGAATTTCCGAGCGACCTGGTGAAAAGCGTCAAATTTCACCAGGAGCAGTTCCTCTACGCGCTCACCGGCCAGCCAGGGCAGGGGACGATCACCCTCAGCGGCGAAAAAGAGGGCAAAAGCGTGCGCCTGGTCTTTGAACTGGCCGTGCTGGAGAACCAGCCGCCGCAGATGAACGATGTCCCGGCGCAAATCGCCGCCGTGGATACAGTGACCGAACTGCGCCTGGCCGGCCTGGACGATGGCGACCCGGCTTCGGCGCAAAAACTGACCTTGAGCCTGCGCAGCCAAAACCCAGGCGTGGTTCGGGTGGAGGAGGTGCAGTTCGATGCGCTCAGCAGTTGGGCCAAAGTGCAGCTCCGCGCCCTCGCTGCCGGGGAGTCGTCCATCACCGCCACACTGACGGACGACCGGGGACTGAGGGTCGAGCGCGCCTTCGAATTCGCAGTGTATCCGCAGCTCAACCAGCCGCCAGCCTTCACACTGCCGGCGGCGCTGACCCTGGCCTCTGGCGGCGAACTGCGCCAGAAGATCGCCAATATTTCAAGCGGCGAAGCGCCGGGCGACAAGCAGCAGGTGAGCTTCAGCGCCCAGTCGGACACGCCCGGCCTGGCGGCGGGGGTTGAAGACGGTTTTCTCGTGCTGCGCGCCGAAACCGGCCTGGCCGGCAAAGCCCAGGTGACAGTCACCGCCGCCGACAACGGGGGGAATGGGCAAAATCAAGGCAATGCTTCGGCTTCTCAAACTGTGCTGGCGACCATCCTGCAGCCGGCCATCACCGGCTTGAGCGATCCCTTCGACGGCCCTGAGGTTGCCCCCGCCCTGGCCGGCAGCGGCGAGGGCGCGCATACGCTCTCCATCGAAGACGGCGCGCTGCGGGTGGAGGTGGACAAATACGCCACCAATAATCAGTGGGCCGGGCTGTGGTACGCCCTGCCGGCGGAACTTGACCTG
>CAIQJJ010000880.1 GCA_903872065.1 uncultured Anaerolineales bacterium
GTGCGAATCGTGACCGGTACCTTCACCTGGCCGTTTGAAAGCTGATGATACTTGACGGCATGGTTGACGATCTGATCCATGGCGATCGTAATAAAGTCAATGTACATGATCTCGGCAATCGGGCGCATTCCCATGATGGCGCTGCCAACTGCACACCCCATCAGCGCCGCCTCGGAGATCGGCGAATCCTTCACCTGCTCCCAGCCGAACTCTTGCAGCAGCCCCGCCGACGCGCCGAACAGGTTGCCCCAGCGGCCTACATCTTCACCGATCAGATAAACATTGGGATCGCGGCGCATTTCCTCGCGGGTTGCTTCGCGGATGGCGTCGCGGTAAGTGATCGTTCGTGTCAGACTCATGGTTCACACTCCTTATCAGGGAATCAAAACGTGATCAGTGGCTTCTTCGATGGACAGGAAAGGTTGGGCAAGCGCCCATTCCTGATCTTCCCTCAGTTTTTGCACGATCTGCTGATCCATCTGGGCCAGGTCAGCTTCAGGCACGCCGATTGCCAGCAAATGGGCTGCCAGGCGGGGAATTGGGTCTTTCTGCCGCCACTGTTCAATTTCATCCCGCGTGCGGTAGGTGTGATCGGGGTCGCCGCCATAGTGACCCTTGTACCGGTAGGTGACGGCCTCAATCAGAATCGGGCCGGCCCCCTGCCGCACTTTTTCAGATGCGGCGATGGCTGCTCCGGCAACCGCCATCACATCCATTCCGTCTACAGTAATCCCCTCGATCCCATAAGCGGCGGCTCGCTTGGAGATGGGATCAGCCGAAACGAACTCGCGCACCGGCATGGCTTCCCCATACTGGTTGTTTTCCAGAATAAACAGAACCGGCAGCTTCCAGATCGCGGCCAGGTTCAATCCCTCGTGGAAGGAACCGGTATTGGAGGCGCCATCCCCGAAGAAACAAACGGCCATGCGCCCCTTGCCTTCCTTTTTCATATACAATGCAACCCCGTTCGCAACCGTGATGCCAGAGCCGACAATTGAGCCGCAGAAAAAGTTGTTGGGGTAATCAATGAACTGCATCGGCCCGCCAATTCCCTGGCTGGGGCCGCCCTGGCGTCCCAAAAATTCGGCAAAAATCTGGCGCGAGGTTGTGCCTTTGGCGAAAGCATGCCCCTGCGGGCGATGGGTGGACAGCACCACATCATCCGCGCGAAGCACGGCGCTGACGCCAATTGCCACCGCTTCCTGGCCTTGATAAGGATGATAGCCATCCATAATCAGGTCTTTCATCTTTAACTCCAACAGCATCTCATCTTGATGCCGGAGTTCGAGCATCTTGTAGTAACAGGTGAGTAATTCGTTTTTCTCCATAAGTCCTCCAGGGAACATCATGCGCGCTGCTTGCCGCCCTACGCGAGCGGTTCAGCAACGATCCGCACCGGGCTGGCTTCTGCGCCTTCAACCGGCAGCGGCAGAATGTAAACCTTCATTCGCTGCTCGCCGACTGCCGCCAGGTTGGTGCAAGACTCGATCATGGCGATATTATTCTTGAACATCGCCAGGTGGTTGGGCTGGTAATCTGTGCCAGGGACTTCAAAACCGGCGGCATCCGTACCGACCACCTTGGGTTTTTTGACCTGCACCAACCACTCGCAGGCCTCCAGCGTTAGATGCGGTTGGTCGTTCCAATTCGGCGTGCGATAATATTGATCCATATCGGTGCGGATGAAGATAATGTCGCCTTCTTTGATCCGGTGGTCGTGCGCCTGGAGTTCCGTCAGCGAAATGGACTCGCCAGGCTTCTTGTGGTGAAAATCCAGCACCACCGCCTCGCCGATGAGCCGTTCCAGCGGATAATCTGCCGCTCCAAAACCCGGCTCCCAGTGGTGATAGGGGAATTCGATATGCGTGCCGGCGTGCGTCAGCATTTCGATTTCGCAGACGATGTACCACACGTCCGGGCGGTGTTTGACTTCAGGGATGTAGTCAGTTACATCATAGCGACGCACCTCCAGTTTAAAAGGTTCTTTTCCAGGGATCATGCGATGGCTTAATTCAATATATTTTGATGGATGGGTCATGATTCACCTCCGAATGGATAGTTCCCAGTGTCTTAGAAAATGATGGCTCTTCCGTATTCAGTGGGATGGAAGCCGCGCCGAAGGCGAAAGAGTCCAAAGGATGTCATGAAGGTTTCCCGGTTGACGAGCGAACCTGGAGCGTGGTAGGCAGCGTCGCGCAGCGGATACCCTCCTCAGCGCCAGAGAGCGCCCCGGCGGAGGAATCGAGCAGAATGCGAATCCCGGCCCGCCCGGCTTCCTTCGTCGGCACCCGCACCGTCGTCAAAGGCGGCGCCAGGAAAGGGGTGAAAAATACATCATCAACGCCGACAACCGACACATCGTCGGGAATGCGCAGACCTGATTCTGCAATCGCCTTATAGGCCCCCAGCGCCATGAGATCATTCGCCAGGAATAACGCGGTTGGCCTGGAAGGCTGGCTCAGCAAATCCATTGCCTGGCGGTAGCCGCTCTCGCTGAAGAAATCGCCATCCCGCATCAGCCTGGCGTCTTCGCGAATCCCGGCCTCTCTTAAAGCTTGTAAATACCCGCGCTCGCGCAAAACCGACGACGAGCGCCCCGGAATCCCTCCCACGTACCCGATCTGTTCGTGACCCAGCTCAATCAGGTGACGGGTCGCTGCATAACCAGCATTCTGCCAGTCAAAACCGACGAGGCCCACGGTCTGCCTGGGCGGCGTTTGGCCGCGATCCAACACCACCAGGGGAGGGTTCTGCGCGGGAAGTTGGCTGAGGATATCTTCTGGCACGGGTTGAGTGGCAATAAAGATGCCATCTACCCATTGGCGCGACAGGGCGTCAATCTGTTCCGGCAGATCATCCGCTTCATAGCGCACAGCCACTACCAGCAGCCTCACATCTGCTTCCTGGGCCGACTCAATTGCGCCCTGGGCCAGGTCATTGTAAAAGGGGGTAGGGTTCAGGGAGATGATCAATCCCAGCATCCCCGTGCGGCGGGTTGAAAGGCTGCGGGCAATGACGCTCGGACGGTAGTTGTACTTCCTTACAACTTCCATCACGCGCTCGCGCACCGGTTCTGAAATATGCTCGTAGTGATTGAGCACATTCGAAACCGTGCCAACCGAAACGCCCGCCTCACGTGCAATCTGCCGGATATTGGTCATCGCGATTGGACTTCCTCGTTATGCAACCACAATCGGGCGAATCCCCAACACGCGGCAGGTTTCCTGGAGGTGGGGAACATAGTCTCCGTAGGCCAGGCTCAAGTGGTTGCTGCGCAGTTCGCGAGCAAGGGCGCGGGGGTCTGCATCCAGTTTCACAAAGGCGTGCGGCGAAAATTCCCAATAAGTTTCTTTGAGTTTCTCATGCGGGACATCCATGCACTCCCCCCCTGCAATCAGCATCACATGCTCGCCCGCCTGGCGTGTGATGCGCGCCAACGTCACGCGCCCAGGTTTATTGACCGCCTGCGGCGCA
>CAIQJJ010000881.1 GCA_903872065.1 uncultured Anaerolineales bacterium
GTTTGAAAAACCCCTTGTTCCTCTCCTTGATCATTGGTAATCCGCACTTGAGTGATCTCAATCGCGCCGCTGCCCCAACGACGCGCCGGCTCACTTGCAACCGAAGCCGGCTCAAGAGCAGCGGGAGTCTCCTGGCGCGAATGAGCCATACGCTGCTCCTCTTCCAGGCGCACCATCTCCAAATAGCGTGCAATGGTAGTATGCGCGTCGGAAAGGATTTTCACCTCGCCACGATCCAACCACAAGGCGCGTGAACACATCTCCTCAACTTTTCCTAAACTATGCGAAACCAACAAAATCGTCGTTCCACGGGATCGAAATTCCTGGATCCGCTCAAACGAACGCGTCTGAAATTCTGCATCCCCCACGCTCAAGATTTCATCCACGATCAAGATTTCTGGCCGCACATCCGTCGCTACGGCAAATCCCAAGCGCGCCACCATGCCAGTGGAATAAGTGCGCAATGGGGCGTCAATGAACTCGGCCAGGCCAGAAAATTCGATGATCCGGGCGAGGCGCAAGCCGGTATCCCGCCGGGAATGTCCTAAAATCGCGCTATTCAGATAGACATTCTCGCGTCCGGTCAGTTCAAAATCAAAGCCAGCCCCCAATTCCAACAACGGCGCAACTCGTCCATTGACCCTGACGACCCCTCGGGTCGGGCGCAGCACACGAGCAATGACTTTTAGCAATGTACTCTTGCCGGCGCCATTGGAGCCGATAATGCCAAACACCTCCCCGCCAAACACATCTAAGGTCAAATTCTGCAAGGCCCAAAATTCTTGAAATCGAATTTGGCCTCTGAGCCAGCGGATGGCATACTCTTTAAACGACGGGATGCGCTCTTGGGGCAGACGGTAGCGCACAGAAACATCCTGAAGCTGAATAACCGGCTGCCCTTTGACATTGGTTGATGAATTAGATGCGGTAAGCAAGTTCATCTACTCTCTTGGTGAAAAGCCACCAACCAGACGCCAGAACAACGACTGACATTCCAGCGGTAAGCAGAAAGGATGGCCAGGAAAGCCACTGCCCTTCATAAAGCAATCTACGGAATTGATCAACAATCAAATAAACCGGGTTATAGCGAAGAATGGCCGCCCAGCGAGGCGGAAGAATGCTCAGCGGATACACAATTGGCGTCAGAAAAAACCAGGCCTGCAAGAAAATATTATACAAATCCACCACATCGGTAAAGAAAATGGCAAAGGTGGAAATCCACAAGGCAACGCCCAGGGTAAACATTGCCGCCAACAGCAGAGGCACAGGCAAGAGAAGCACCGTCACTGAAATGGGGTGGCGAAAAGCAAGCATCACCACGAAGAGAGGCAGCAGCGCCAGGCCAAAATTAACCAACCCATTGCCCAAAACCGCGATCGCGAAAATCGTACGCGGCAGATAGACGCGTTTTAGCAGCCCACTCCCCCAAACCAATGTATTGGCCGCCTGCAAGGTGGTTTGCGAAAAGAAGTTCCAGCAAATTAAGCCGGTGAGCAGATAAACCGGATAGCTCTGCACCTCAAAACGCATCAATTGTGAAAAGGCAATTGTCAACACCGCCGTATTCAAAAGCGGGTTCAGCAAAGTCCAAACAATCCCCAAAGCCGAACGCTTATAGCGGGTCTTAATACCATTGATCACCAACAGGCTCAAAAGGTCACGATACAGCCATAATTCGCGGAATTCTTGCACCATTGGCGGGCGCGATGCCGTGGAATCATACGAATAAGTCATGCTTTGCTCCCATTTGGCTGATCGAACCGAAGCAAGGCATCCACAATTCGTTCAGCGCTTGATCGAGCATCCGCTGGCGCGGTACACTCAGCGAAAGGGGGTGATTCACAAGCTCAACCCACCATTGCCAACCTGAGCGCGTCTTGCCAGGCAGGAAGATGCAGACCAAAAGTGATTTTGAATTTACTGCAATCCAACGCAGAGAAAAGCGGACGCTGCGCGGGGGTGGGGAAATCAGCCGTCGAGGCAGCCGCCACTTCGCTCACCGTTTGTGTTTCTTTATGCGGGTCAAGCTTGAGA
>CAIQJJ010000882.1 GCA_903872065.1 uncultured Anaerolineales bacterium
CGCAGCGCCTTGATCGTCGAACAGGTAAAAGCCGCCGCGGCCAGCGTCAACGGCCAGGCGATCATTGAACCGGGCTTGCTGGCCGAAGTGACCAACCTGGTCGAGAAGCCTACCGCCGTCCTGGGCAGCTTCAATCCTGATTTCTTAAGCCTGCCGCAAGACGTTTTGATCTCGGTGATGCGCAAACATCAGCGCTATTTCCCCGTCGTTGGGGCGCAGAACCAGCGCTTGAAGAATTATTTCATCGCCATCCGCAACGGCGACGATCAATTCCTGGAGATCGTGCAGCAGGGCAACGAGCATGTCCTGGGAGCGCGCTTTACAGACGCCAACTTCTTCGTGCGCGAAGACATCAAGCAGCCGCTCGAAACTTACCGCCCGGCGCTGGCCAAGCTTGTCTTCCAGGCAAAGCTGGGCTCTATGCTGAACAAAGCCGACCGCATTGAAAAACTGGCCAATGAATTGATCCTGACGCTTGGCCTGCCCGCCGATGACGCCATCTTTGCCCGCCGTGCGGCGCATCTCTGCAAAGCAGATTTGATGACGCGCATGGTGGTTGAGATGACCTCGCTGCAAGGTATCATTGGACGTGAATACGCCCTGCGGGCCGGCGAGTCCAGCGAAGCCGCCGAGGCCATTGGCGAACAATACCGGCCTGTCCCCAAGACCAGGCCCGGCATAGTGATCGCTTTGGCCGACCGCCTGGATTCACTGGTCGGTCTGTTTGCCGCCGGCCTGGCCCCTTCCGGGGCGAAAGACCCCTTCGGGCTGCGCCGCGCCGCACTGGGCGTTGTCCAACCGCTGATCGAACACGCCATTTCGCTGGACTTGCGCGCCGCGATTGCCCAGGCCGCCTCGTTTCAGCCGCTCGCGGTTAGCGCCGAGATCCAGGCCCAGGTCTTAGAGTTTATTATCGGACGCCTGCGGGTGCTGTTGACCGAGAACGGCAATCGCTACGATGTAGTCGAAGCGGTGCTGGCGAGCCAGGGACACAACCCTGCCAGAGCCAGCCAATCGGTGAAGCAGCTTGGCGAATGGACGGCCCGCGCCGACTGGAACGCCATTCTGCCGGCGTATGCGCGCTGCGTGCGCATTACGCGCGATCAATCCATCCGCTTCACGGTAGATGCAGGTCTGCTGCGCGAAGCGCCCGAAAGCGCGCTCTTCGAGGCGCTGCAAGTCGCCGAGGCGGCGCGGCGTGAAAGCGCCGGCCAGATGGATGTGGTTGACAGTTTCTTACACGCCTTTCTACCTATGACGCCGGCGGTGAATCACTTTTTTGACATCGTCCTGGTAATGGACAATGACCTGCAAATCCGGCAAAACCGCCTGGGGCTGCTGCAGCGCATTGTCGCTCTGGCAGAGGGCGCGGCGGATCTCTCGAAGTTGGAGGGTTTTTAGTGGGCTGGCGTCAGCGCCTCAGCGACCTTGATCAATTCTTGAACGTCTAAATTAGAAAGGATCTCGATCTTGGTATTACCGTTGTAGAAGATCAGTTGGTTGGCGTTGAGATAATCGAAGGCAGCCGGGCCGGCAGAAGAACTTACCATTTTGCCGGCCTCTCCTGGCGCATCTTCCTCGGTGTTTAAGCTCGTGGTGTTTACATCTGTACCGCCCTTGTCTTTGCTTTCCATCATCACCGAAGTGGCCCCTTGCCCATCGCCATGCGGCCCAGGCTGATATGTTCCAGCAAGTCCTGTGTTCAGCGCAGCAGGTTGGCCATTGACAGCCGCCGCCTCACCTTCAGGCAAGATTGCGCCATCCTGCAGGGCTTGCTGCCTGATGGCAAGAAACTGATCTCCCGCCTGGTAAAAATTTTCTGCGCCTTCGAGTCCCATTCCGAAGGTGTTCAACCCACTGCGCAGCGCTTCCGGGATATATTCCGGCTGCATGACAGTAAACGGCAGTGACTCTCCCTGGCCAGAAATCGTGAGAACCGCGCCCGAGTCGGTTTTCAGGAGGGTGACTGAGGCAATCGTCAGCAATTTGTTGACTTCTGCCCGCACCGGCGGCGCGAAGACAACCATCGTCGCTGCAAGCAGCAGAACAGCCGTAACGACAAAAGCGATTTTGGTTTTCATGATGATCTTCTCCGTTGTTTCCTATCGCAACATCAAATAGTTATAGCTCAACGTCTTCCAATTCCAGGGTGGTATTTGGGCGTGAGCGGCCATAGCGCATCAGCAGCCACTGCGAGAGACATCCAATCCCCACCGCCAGGTAGGCGCAAATGTAAGTGATGTCCACAAACAGGCTCAATGGGTTGCCGGCCTCAGCAGAATTAGCATAAATACCGGTAAAGGTCAGCCAGGAATAGAGCGCGTCGGAAACCGCAAAAGCCAACAGCCCCCACCAGGTGCGCCCCCACAACCCTCGTCCAAAGATGTGCGAAAGTCGCAAAGCAGCCAGAGCAATGGCCAGGTCGGTGATCGGGTAAAAAATGGTCAACGCAGTTTCAAACCAGCTTTGTTCGGACTGCGCATCCAGCCAGTGCAGCAGGGTGGCAATCAATGCCGCCAGGATCAGCGAGGTGAAGGTTGTCAGCAGCAGCCACAGGCGCTCTGCGCGTCGCCTCGAGGCAAAGATCAAACGATATTGTCGCACAAAAGCCCAGGAAAAAAAGCCCAGCGCGCCCACCCAAAAAGCATCCGCCAGCGTAATTCCAGGCACTTCGGGCATAGATAGGCCATAGATCATCCAGGTAAATTCAGCCGCCGTCCAGGCCCATAAGCCCAGCGAGAAATAGAACCAAATGACGCGCGGCGCATCCTCTTTGTGGAACTGGAACGCGATCAGGGTCGCCGCAGACGCAGACATACCGGCCGCCAGCACAAAAATGAAATACAACAAACCGTCATTCCACGGCGCCGGCAAGGGTTGGTATTGATACAAAACAAAATACAGCCCAACAATCAAGCCATCCACAAGCAAGCTGGCTGCCATAATCAGGGAGGAGGGGTTCGATTTCTTCATAGAAGTTTGTATCGTCCTTTGCTCAACGCGCCGCCAGGATCATGAGCATCAATGGGCTCTCGCGTATCGTTTGTTGATCCTCAGATTGAAGACTTTTGAAAACTTCCATCACAATAGAAGAAGTTAAGCCAGCGCCGATAACATCTACAATATGTTCAAGAATAATCTTAAACAATGAGCGGTAGACCTGGATCGCCGCGCCGCCGCTGGCGAAAACATGGGTATCTATCAATTGATTTCCGACAAATTCCAGGTAATATTTTTTGGCTTGCAACAGGTGATTGATCTCAGCGCCGAGGGCGGTCGTCAGATTGCTCCCCACCAGTTTTTGATAACGTGCAAATATCCCTTGCAGCAATTGGGCCAATGCCTTTTGCAGCATGACTTGTTGATAAGCAGAGGTAGCCGGGCCAGCAGCATAAAATTCAAGAGTTAACGCCCCACTTCGCGGCGCGACGGCCTTTTGCAGCGCCGCCGCTCCACTTTCAAAAGTAGAACCGGTAATAAAAACGGCTTCACTGGCCGCCGGGCTGCCGCCGAGCAGCAAAATGTACCCTTCCGCGTCTTGCCAGATCAAGTGCAGTAAACCATCCCGTCCGTAAGCAGCCGCATTCACTGCCTGATTCAGAGCAGCCGTTGCTGCAGGGCCTTCAAATGCGAGGCTTTGCTGCGGCGGATACCATTCTAAAGCCCGCTTCAATGCTCGCACTGCCTGGCGCGTGTGAACGGATTGGGCCGGCAGGCTGACTGCGCGGGCAAGAACCGTCGGCGCTTTTCCTCCCTCGCCATAAAGCCACAGTTCATCCAGAGTTATTTTCTTGCACGTATGGTTATGCAAAAGCTCTCCCCCCACCACCTGCCCCTCAACGAACAAAAGAATCGCCTGGCTTTCAGACCATTCAAAAGCAACCAGCCCTGTTTTCAAAGTTTTCTGAAAAGATTCTACCACTGTTCTCATTTGAGAGAACGGCCCCCGTTCAACACTGGCAGCAACGTAGGGAAAACACTGGATCATGTGTTAATTATAGCGCAATTACATACGCCGGCTCACATATTGACGCAGCAGTTCATGAATTTCGTAATGCCCCTGTGGGGTGCGATGCAAAAAAGAGCGCGCCGATAAGGCATCCAGGAAGAACGGCGAAGCGCCGGCGCTCTGCTGCGCCATATCGGCTGTAAATTCGCCAGAGAAGGTCGCCAACTTGCTCAACACCCCCTGCTCATAGAACGAAAGCAAATTCCAGAATGAATCAAACACCGCCAACAGGTTGCGATACTGCTTGCCGCCATCCGTCGATCCATCCGCCAGAGAGGCCAGGCTGTGCTCAATTTTATCTGCAATTTCCTGGCAGGTAAAAGTTTGCACCCAGGCGGCGGCAAATTCAATTCCAAGCGGCATGCCTCCCACCAGGCGGCAGATACGAGCCACATGGAGCTTATCCGCCTCGGTCAGCGTGAAATCGTAGCGAATGCGCTGCGCGCTATGCACAAAGAGCTGCACCGCACTGTAGTTCTCTTCTCTACCCACCGAGTCGCTCTTGGGGAATGGCAGTCCCTGCGGTTCGAAGACCGTTTCAGTGGAGAGGCCCATGCGCTCGCGCGAGGTGGCCAAGATTTTAATGCGGGAGGCGTGATTCAAGAGAGCTTCGAGCAAACTGGCGGATTCCCGCACATGCTCAAAGCTGTCCAGGACGAGCAGAGCATTTTTCTGGCTGAGATAGTTGAACAAGCGAACGCTTACCTCGCGCGACCCGGTGGAAGGACACTGTACCGCTTCGGCAAGGTGCGCCGCCAGCATATCCGCTTTTTTCAATGGGCTTAACGAAATAAAGTAGACCCCATCCGTGAAGGCATCCCGGCTTTCATAAGCCGCCTGGATCGCCAGGCGAGTCTTCCCCAAGCCATCCGGGCCCAAAATCGTGACGAGTGAATGATCGGCCAACACCTGATTCAACTGGTAAAGCTCATCTTCACGGCCAACAAACGGCGTCAAACCTGTCGGCAGGTTGTGGGGAGGAGGCAGGCCGCGCCGCGCCAGCAAACGGCCCAGGCGCGTCAAGTTAAAGTCTGCGCGGCAGGTCAAACCATTTGGCGATGACTTGATAATCTCTTCTTCGATAATATACTTCAGACCATTTTGAATCAAAGCCGGCAGACCAGCGGTTTCGCCCTCCAGCCATTCCAAAAACTCTGGCGAAGCTTCCCAATGCAAGGCATGACGCACCCAAATCCGCATCCCCGACACCGAGATCGGCTCAAGTGTCACCGCTTCACGCAAAGAAAGCTCACTGGGCAATACCCACAGAGCAGTCGCACTGTTGCCCGGATCTTCTGTCGCCTCGTTAGCATAGACAAGCCCCATCAAAGGCAGTGCCAAAGACAAGAATAAATTGCGCAAAAAATCGAGAGTGGCGCGGTCAATATCCGCGAGATTATCAATCGTCACCAACAAACCGGTATGAGCTTTGTGGTTGACCAATTGAACAATGGCATTGATAAAAGCCGTCTCGCCTTCTACAGGCGAGGGCAAGCCCTTCCAATCGCGGCGGGCCAGATCCAACGCCCCGTAAATCCGGTTTTTGAGGGCCGGGGTGCCCTTCAGCGTCAACACCAGATAGCCGCGCAAACGTGCAATCTTGCGCGCCTCATCCAAAAAGCGCGTCCGGCCGCTTCCAACCGGGCCATTGACGGTCAACATGCCGCGCTTTTTCTCTGGCAGAGCATCCAAAAATTTGTATAAGGATTCCAACACTTGATCGCGCTCGATCAGCCGCGGCGGTTCTTCTGGCAAAATCTCCAACCTGACCGAGGGTGGGGGGTCTTCACTCACCACGCGCGCCCGCCCGGTGCGTTTAGCCTGGTAATGACGGCGATCCGAAACTTCAAAGAGTGTTTCAGGGGTCTGCCCATCCGCCGGGAAAGTGGCGACCCCAATGCTCATCGTCAGGGTCAAGGGCGGCTCACTGGCAAAAGGTTGACTGGCGGTTCGATCAAGAAGGTGTTGGGCAACTGTCACCGCCTGGGCTCTATCGGTATATGGCATCAAAATAAGAAATTCATCCCCCCCATAGCGACAAACAATGTCCGTCGAACGACTGAAGTCCATCAACCGGCGCGCAAATTCATTCAGAACGCGATCCCCTTGCGAATGCCCAAACGCATCATTGACACTCTTAAAATGGTCAACATCCAACAGCAAAAGCGAAAATGAGTGTTGATAATGACGCGCCCGTTCGATCTCTTCGTGCAAACGAGCATTCAGGGACGCACGCGAATAGACACCAGTTAATTCATCGCGTAAGACATTATCCGAGCGGGGGCGTAAAGCCATACAATCTCCAGACTTTCATAAGACTTATTGATTGAGTATACACCAAGAATTTTCCATTACTGGTAAAGCCTGGCTAAAAAGACAGTGAAGTTGTTGGAATTGCCAGCCTCGCAGCTACAGCAGCATTTTCAAAAAGACCAGGCTGGCAAAGAGGCAGCCAACCAATGTCCCAGTCAGGAGTGTTTCACGCGTCGCGCGTGCATCCACTACTTGAAAAGATGGATAGAAACCTTCTACCCGCAGCAATGGCCCGGCGAACCAGGCAAACAAGGCGCCGCCGATCAATCCGCCGATATGCCCCCAGTTATCAATGCCAGGCGACATACCGAGCAAGAGATTGATCGCCGCTACGGTGAGGATATTATTTAACACGCGCGGAGCATTTGGGCCAAACAATTGGCGGTTGCGGTAGACAAAAATACCCTCCGCCGCCAACAGCCCAAAGATGGCCGTCGAAGCGCCTAGCGACGGATTGGGCGCAAGCAAAAACGACAAAACATTCCCGGTGAAACCGGACAATCCATATAACACCAGAAAGCGGCCATGCCCGTATGGCCCTTCAAGGGTGCGGCCAAATTGGTACAGGGCATACATATTAAAGAGCAAGTGAAGAATACTGCCATGCAAAAACATCGGCGTAAACAGACGCCACAACTGCCCGCGCAAAATTAACTCGTTGATTTTCATGCCATAATAGGCCGCCAGATCGGCGCCCAGCAAAGTTTCGCCAGCCAGTTGTACCAGGAAAAGCAAAACAGTTACCGCCAGAAGGAGATAGGTAATAGAAGGGGCGCGGATGGCGCGTTGAACACGAAGCACAGGTGGAGGCGGCTGGTTTGGCCAGGGATCCGGCGTTTGCGGCAAAGAGTCCGGTGTATTCATAAGGTCACCTTGCGTTGATGGGTACGGTGATGTTCAGCCGTGATAATCGCCTCAACGACATCCACCGCCTGCGCCAATTGACCTTCCGGGTTCACCACCAGGTAATCAAATTCACTCTGACGTCCCATTTCCTGGCGAGCGGTCTCCAGGCGCAGCTGCAAACTTTCGGCGGTTTCTGTACGGCGGGCCTGCAGACGGCGCAGCAAGGTCGTCTCATCTTCTGTTACCAGAAAGATCAAGACGGCGTCCGGGCATTTTTGCCGAATCGTCGCCGCGCCTTGCACATCCACGCGCATAATCACATCTTTACCGCTTTCCATCGCCTGGCGCACCTGAGATTTGGGCACGCCCTTATACTGATTATAGACAACGGCATGCTCGAGCAGTTCATCTTCAGCGATCATCCGCTCAAACTCGCCAGTCGAGACAAAAATGTAGTCGCGACCATTGATCTCGCCAGCGCGCGGGACGCGATCGGTCGCGGTAACCACAAAATGGATCGAACGACCGCGCCGGCGAAGTTCTTTCACCACTGTATCTTTTCCAGCGCCCGAAAGGCCAGAAATAACCACCAAGAGAGGATTGGAAGGCATAGAAATCTCGCTTTGAAACCATTATAATTCAGTTCAATAGGCCAGATACTTATTAATTTGATGGAGTAAATGTATGCCCAATTATCAATACCGTTGCCTGAACTGCAAACGACGTTTTGAAGTCTTTATGACCTACCGCGAATACGGCGTGAAACAGGTCAAATGCGCTCACTGCAGCAGCGAAAATGTTCAGCGGCGCATCGGACGGATACGGTTTGCCCGTTCCGAGGACAGCCGCCTTGACGATCTCGCTGATCCCTCCAGCCTGGAGGGGTTGGAAAACGATCCGCGCGCCCTGGGTCAGATGATGCGCAAAATGAAGAAAGAGCTGGGCGGTGAGATGGGCGAGGAAGTCGGCCCTGAATTTGACGAGGTGGTAAACCGTCTCGAAAAAGGTCAAAGCCCTGAAGAGATTGAAAAGGCTATCCCTGGCCTGGGCGAGGGCGACGCGCCAGGCGCGGGGCTCAACGGGATGGGAGACGATCTGTAACCGCGGCCATTGTTGGCAGGGGATTGACAGGTTTCTTTCCCACTCGGATGCGCTCTTGCACCACTTGTTGAATGGCTTGCTGCACTTCTTCCGGCGGCTGCCCGGCATTGATTTTGACCCATCGCTGCGGGTCAGCCGCAGCCAATGCAGCATAGCCGGTCTGCACGCGGCGGTGGAATTCGATGGCATAAGCATCCAGTCGATTCCATTCGCCGCCTGCCGCGCGCCGCTGCAGCCCTACTTCCACCGCCACATCAAGCAGCAGCGTCAGGTCGGGCTGCAAACCACCCGCAGCAAAAGCGATGATCGTCCGCAGCGCATCAAGCGGCAGCCCATGTCCATAACCTTGGTAGGCCAGGGTAGAATCGGCAAAGCGATCGCTGAGGACAATACCGCCCTTTTCCAAATGCGGGCGGATCACCTGGGCAGTCAACTGCGCCCGCGCGGCTTGGAACAAAAGCGCCTCAGTGCGCGGGTGCATGCTGGTATTTTCCAGGCTGTGCAAAATGCCGCGCACTTGCTCGCCGATCCGTGTGCCGCCCGGCTCACGCGTGGTCAGAACATCGTACCCCTGGTCGCGTAAAAACTCGGCCAGGGGGCCAATTTGTGTGGTTTTACCAGAGCCTTCCGGCCCCTCCAGTGTAATAAACATGGCCTTCCACTTCGATGCCGCTTAAGCGTTTAATCGCGAAAGATGCGCACACGACGGTAGGGGTCTTTCCCGTATGAGTGCGAGGTCAGGTTCGCGTCGCGCGCCAGTTGGTGCTGCAGGCGGCGGACGTAAGCCGTAGCCGGCGGCAGTTCGATCGAGCGCTCGCCGTTCAACACTGCCTGGATCGCCGCGTGAGTCTCTTGCAAGATCGGCTCCACGCTATCTTCCACGGGGACTTCATCGGCTGAAAGGTTGAACACATCGGCCAAAAACTGCTGCATCTGATTGATGGTATTCGCCCGCAGCACATATACCGGCACGCCGCGCTGCTCGGCGTCCACAACCGGCTGCTGACGCTTGCGATAATAAGCCCGCAAGGTCAAAAGCGCCTCCGCTTCGTCGGCATTGTGGACAATCGTCACCGGCACCCCCAGGCGGCGCGCGGCCTGCTCCAGGCGATTGCGCGCCACGCCATACGGATAGATGCGCACGGGTTGGCGGCGCGACGGGCGCGACGGGGCCGCATCTGGCGCGGGAGAGGCGGCAGAGGACAAAGACTCTGGCGCATACTGGGAGGCTTCAGGCGCGCCGGTGTTTTGCCGGCGCAGTCCCTTGTGATTCGCCGGCGCGCCCTGGGCCTGGCGCGCGGCCTGTTCAATATGCACCTGGCCGCGCTCATCGAGAAAGCGGATCTCTGGCGGCTGCGGATACCCGCGCAGCAGCGAATCCACCGCCTCCGATACATCCCGGTGAACCGCCAGGCGTTCGCGGGTTTGAATTTCAATAAGCACATCAAAGGTAGGCGGAGAACGGCGTTCCAACACCGTCTTCTGCGTGCTGCGCCGGCGGGCTTCTTCATCCGAAAGCGTCACCGACTCGATGCCGCCCACCAGATCGGAAAGCGTGGGGTTGATGAGCAAATTCTCCAGGGTATTGCCATGCGCCGTGCCGATCAGTTGCACCCCGCGTTCGGCAATAGTGCGCGCGGCCTCCGCCTCCAGCTCACGCCCAATCTCATCAATCACAATCACTTCGGGATTGTGATTTTCCACCGCTTCGATCATCACTTCATGCTGCAGCGATGGCTTGGCCACCTGCATCCGGCGGGCGCGTCCCACCGCGGGATGAGGCACATCCCCATCGCCGCCGATCTCGTTGGAAGTGTCCACGATCACCACGCGTTTCTTTTCGGCCAAAATCCGCGCCGCTTCGCGCAGCATGGTGGTTTTCCCTACCCCTGGACGTCCCAACAGCAGCAAACTCTTACCGCTTTCGATCAAATCCTGGATGATATCGGTGGTGCCATAAACCGCGCGCCCCACCCGGCAGGTAAGGCCCACAATATGCCCACGGCGGTTGCGAATGGCAGAAATGCGATGCAAAGTGCGCTCCAGGCCAGCGCGGTTATCAGCATCAAACGCGCCAATCCGTTCGACCACATGCGCCAGGTCGTCATGCGTGATCTCCTGCTCAACCAACGCCACTTCACTATCGGTATAGCGCGCCGTCGGGATGCGCCCTAAATCGAGGATCACTTCGAGCAGTTGCTCAGAGCGATCCAGTTGAATCAGCCGCTCAACAATATGCGGCGGCAAAATGCCCATCATGGCATCAAGGTTATCCGTAATACGTTTTTGTGTCATAAGATCACCCAGAGACCAGGAACAGCCAAGTCAAAACGACTGGCTGGCCGCCAGGTCTCATTTTTGGTTCGTCGCGGCCGCACGATTGCTGATCGGCGCAGTCGGTTCGACGCGCGTCACCTCAATCGCCGGCAAAGCAAATGGTTGTTCAACCCGGCGAGAAACAACCAACCGTTTCACCATCACTGCCTGGCGGGGCGAGGGCTGCGCCCCCGCATCATCTAAAGCGGCCTCCAACCACGATTGGTACGAACGCACACAGAAGTAGACCGGGCGATCGCGCCGGTCAGGCAAATTTTCCATGACCGGCAGCAGATGATAAGGCAAGTTTTCCGC
>CAIQJJ010000883.1 GCA_903872065.1 uncultured Anaerolineales bacterium
CTCCAACTCTTGCAGCGAGACGGCGCTCTGCCAGCGTCGTCTTGGGTCGGCCTCTGGGATCGATTCGCGCAGCAGCCGCGTGTAGGGATGCTTCGCTTCCATCAAGACCTGTTCCACCGGCCCCATCTCGACGATATTGCCGCGAAACATAATCGCGATCCGGTCGCTCACATAGTAGGCCGTCGCCAGATCGTGGGTGATGTATAAAACACTCACACCGAAGTCTTCCTTGAGCTTCTTGAACAGGTTGACAATGGACATGCGCAGCGAGGCGTCCACCATTGAAACCGGTTCGTCGGCGATGATCAGGGTAGGATTGCTCAACAAGGCGCGGGCAATCGAAATGCGCTGAAGCTGCCCGCCGGAGAACTCGCTCGGATACTTGCCGGCAAATTCCTCGTAGGAAAGCCCCACCGCTTTAAGCTTCTCGTCAATGATGTGGATGGCCTCGGCCTTGGTCTTCGCCAGGCGATAGTTGGCTACAGTCTCAAAGAAATAACGATCCACGATGCGCAGCGGGTTGAAAGTGGCAAAGGGATCCTGGAAAATCGCCTGGACGCCCTCAGTGATCCACACCTTCTCGTGATGGGCAAAGACCTTGCCATTGTGCTTGACCGTCCCGCTGCTCGGTTCATCGAAACCCAGGATAATGCGGGCAGTGGTGGATTTGCCGCAGCCGCTCTCGCCGGCCAGGGCGAAAATTTCCGCCGGTTTGATGTCGAAAGTGACCGAATCGGCGGCGGTGATCTTCACCCGCGCCAGGATGCTCCCGAAGGAAAACACCTTACTCAGTTGGTTGACTTCAAGAAGCTTTTCCATTTTTTCCTTCTCCAGCCAGCCAGCAGGCCGCTTTATGGTCAGCGCCCAAAGTGGTAAAGCCCGGCATTTGACTCTGACAAATTTCCATCACCCGTGGGCAGCGCGGATGGAAGGGACAGCCGGGGGGAACATTCGCCAGCGAGGGCGGGCTGCCCGGCGCGCTTTCGCGCATGGTTTTGTCGCCAAACTTCGGCAGCGAATTGATCAGGTAGCGCGTGTATGGATGGAACGCCTCACCGTAAATTTTTTCCGTTGTACCTTCTTCGACGATCTTGCCGGCATACATGATCCCCACCCGGTCGGCAATATTGGCCTGCACGCCCATATCGTGCGTCACCAGGACGATCGTATTCTGTAATTTGACCTGGATCGCCTTGAGCAGCTGCACCACGCCGCGCTGCACCACCACGTCCAGGGCGGTGGTTGGTTCGTCGCCGATGATGATGCGCGGCTTGAGCAGCGCCGCCAGGGCGATCGTCACCCGTTGGCGCATCCCGCCCGAAAGCTGATGCGGGTAGGCGTCCAGGACATTGCGCGGCAGGCCCAACTCAGCAATATGGCTTTTCGCCAGGTTGAGCGCCTCCTCTCTGGATTGGCGGCTGACATGACTGAAGATGAAATCCTGGTAGGTCTCTTTCAACTTAAGCACCGGGTTTAGCACGCTCATCGAACCCTGCGGTACATACGAGATAAACTCCCAGCGCAGCTTACGTTTCTCTTCCGCGCTAAGTGTGGTCACATCCACATCTTTGCCATTCACGCGGTAGTAAATCTTCCCGCCCACCAGGCGCAGCGGCGGCTCAATCGCATTGTACAGCGCCTTGAGCAGGGTCGTCTTGCCGCAGCCGCTCTCGCCGGCAATCCCGTAGACTTCATTTTCGCGAATATCCAGATCCACTTCATTGACCGCTTTGACCACTTTTTGGGCGCCAAATTGATCCAGGACATAAAAAGCTTTGAGTTGTTCGGTGCGGAGGACAGTATTTTGCATGGCGGCTTTCCTATGCGCCCACCCGCTGGATGCGCGTGCGGGGATCGAGATATTCGCTGATACTGACCGACATCCAGTACAGGGCGATGAACAGGAAGATGGACAGCACCACCGGCGTGCCGATCCACCACCAGCGCATCAGCAAGATCGCCTGGTAACTGATCGCCCAGTTCAACATGGTGCCCAGCGTGGGAATGCTCATATTGACCAGCCCCAGGATCGCCAGCGTCATCTCCAGGCCAATCGCCCACGACATATTGTTGATCAAGGTCGAGAAGATGAGGGGCATGGCAAACGGCATATACTCATTCAGCACCATGCGCAGCGTCCCCGTGCCAGAGAGGATGGCCGTCTGGGTGAAGTCGCGCTCGCGCAAGCTCAAGATCAATGAGCGGATCAGGCGCGCGTCCCACGCCCAGCCGAAGAACGACAGCAGCAGGCCCAAAACCAGCAGATTCATGTACTGGCGCACCAACATGGAAAGCATCACCATGATCAAGAACAAGGGGATCACCAACAGGCTGTCGCCCAGGAACATCAATACTCGATCCGTCGCGCCGCCCTTATAGCCAGACACCATACCCACTATCACCGCGATCACCCTGGAGACCAGCCCGGCGATCAGCGAGATGATCAGCGAATTGCGCACGGCAAAGGTCGCCTGCCAGAAAACATCCTGCCCGTTTGAGTCGGTGCCAAGCCAATATTTGGCGGAAGGGCTTAAGTCACGCGGGACCGCGCCCCACAAGGTGGGATCGTAGGGCGAAAAGAAAGAAAGGCCCGCCAAAATGAGCAGCACCACCAGCACGCAAAAACTCAATGCGAAGCGATAATCTCGAAAGAGGTCTTTGAATACTTTCACAGATGCAGTCCTTCAGCCCCTTCCCCTAGTTGTACCTGACGCGCGGGTCAAAGAGAGGATAGGTCAGATCAACGATCAAAATCGCGGTTGTGATGGCAAAGATCGAAAAGACAGTAATCCCCATAATCAGGTTATAGTCGCCGGTGATAATCGCGTTATAGAGCAAAGTTCCCAGGCCAGGGTAGCTAAAGACAATCTCAGTGATCAGCGCGCCGCTGAAAATTTGTCCGAGCGAAAGCGCCAGGCCGGTGATTTGCGGCAGCAGAGCGTTGCGAATCACATATTTGCCGACGATCCTGCTTTCGGTCACACCGCCCAACTTGGCGTATTGGACAAAATTCTCCGCGTTGACATTTTGCACGATCAGCTTCATCGTCTGGAACATGACCGCGCCCCCCAAAATCACCAACGAAAGCGCCGGCAGCACGGAGTGCCACAGCACATCCTTAATGAATTCCCAGGAGAAGCTGACCGTCCGGCCGATCTCCATCCCACCGGAGACAGGGAACCAACGCACCACATACGCCAGCAGCAAAAGCATACCAAAAGAAAAGATGTAATAAGGCAGCGGGCGGACGATCATCGCCACCGTGTCCAACACCCGCGACCAGGAGCGGCGGGCATAATAGCCCGCCAGGCCGCCGATGATATTCCCCAATGTCCAGGAGAAGAAAGTGGTGGTCAACAGCAGTCCTAGCGTCCAGGGTAGGGCAATGTTGATCAAGACATTGACCCGCGTAGGGAATTGGAAGAAAGAGACGCCGAAATCTCCCTGGAACAACCTGCCCCAAAAGGCAAAATACTGGTCGAGCCAGGAGCCTCCCAGCCCATACATCTCGGTCAGGTCGGCAATGATTTCATCCATCGTCCCCGGGTCAAGATACGAGCCGCGCGCCTTCATCTCTTGCAAGGTTCGCTGCACCGGGTCATTGGGGGTCATGCGCGGGATAAAAAATACCGCCGTAATCCCCAGGAAAATCACCAGGAAATACTGGATCAATCTTGGAATGAGGTAACGTTTTACGAAGGCCAACGCACTTCCCTCTTTCCGACCCACAGGGTCGCCCTGGGCGGGCATTCCCGCCCAGGGGAATCATGACGAAGGAGGCATCCTGAGCTTGTCGAAGGATTGCCGAAGGATTGCCAAAGGGGAGATGACGCCCCTCAGGTTAATCCTGAAAGGCGTCTGTCTTCCCAAGCTTCGGGCTATGCGCCGGTCGGCTTGAGGAAGGGGGTCATATACTTGAACGGGCCCCAGTGAGTGTACGGCTGAGTATAGGCGTTCTCGCTGCCCGGCCAGTTGGTCCAATAAGTCTGATCCCAACCGACAAAGCCAATGTACCCGTAGGTCGGGATGCCAGGCATCTCCTGCACGGCGATCTTCAACCCCTCCGTGCCGACGGCGATCACCGCTTCAGTGTTGGTGGGATCGGTCTCGCGCAGTTTCTTAATCACCGCATCCATCTCAGGGCTGGACCAGCGCGAGTTATGCCCATTGGTCGTATCACCGAGCGGCTTGACATACGCCGAGTTGTACGAATCCAGCACGCGGTACAGGTCGGGGCCTGCACCCCAGGGTTCGGTGGAGGGCCAACTGCCAGAGATGTCGAAATCGCCGATCGACTGTAGATTGGCGCCGGCTTCTGTCGGGTAGAGTTCAACATCAATACCGAACTTCTTCCACTGCGCCACCGCGGCGGCTGCGTTGCGAGCGCCGTGGCCGGTCGTCAGGTCTGTGCCGCACATAAAGGCAATCTTCCACGGCGCGCCATCGGGCAGCATCCATTTGCC
>CAIQJJ010000884.1 GCA_903872065.1 uncultured Anaerolineales bacterium
AGGTAGATTTCGTATTGCCTGAGGTTAGCCTCAGCCCCGGAAAACCCGCTTTTTTCGACCGTTTGGTTATTCAATTTTTAAGCTGCAAAAGTCGAGTACTTACTCTATGACTTGTTAAACCCTTTGAGAGCCAAATTATGGATCACACGCCGCGAATTCTGATTGTCGAAGATGATGCTGTACTGGTGTTAGACCTGGAAAACGCCCTTACGCAAATGGGCTACCAGGTCATTGGGCTGGTATCTACAGGCAAAGAGGCTGTTGAACAGGCCCTTCGCCTGATCCCGGATCTGATTCTGATGGATATTCGCCTGGGGGATGAGGTCACCGGCATCCAGGCGGCGGAAGAAATTCATCGTTGCCAGGAAATCCCAGTGATTTTTTTGACCGCTTATACTGATGAGGGGCTGCTGCAGCAGGCGAAAGGGGTTCACGCCTGCGCCTACCTGACCAAACCCGTGCGCGAATATGAGCTGCGTTCCAGCCTGGAGGTGGTCATTCACAACCATATCGCTGAAAAAGAGCGGCGATCCATTGAGGCAAAATTCAAGGCTGTGGTTGAAAACAATAATGATGGCATTATCTTGATGAGCGCCGATCGGAAGCTGCTCTATGTCAGCCCATCTTATTTTAAAATCAGTGGATACGCCCCGGAGGAGCCAATTGGGTTGTATGGCTCGGATTTTATTCATCCTGAAGATCGCCTACGGGCCGCGGCGGCGTTTTCTGAAGTGATCCAGGAAGCTGGCAACGTGGCGTGGGCAGAATACCGCATACGTCACAAGAATGGACACTATTTTTGGGTGGAAACTACGGCAAAAAACCTCCTTGATGACCCAGATATTCGGGCGGTTGTCTTAAACAGCCGCGATATTACCGAACGCAAAAATAACGAAAGAATTTTGCACCAGAGTGAAGAGCGATACCGCCAACTTGCAGAAAAGCTGACTAAGACGGTGAGCCAACTGCACGCCTTGTCCAATCACTTGCAGACCATTCGCGAAGAGGAACGCGCGGCCATTGCGCGTGAAATTCACGATGAATTGGGGCAGAGGTTAACCGGACTGAAGATGGAATTGTTTTTGCTGAAGAAACAGGCGCGCCTCAACGCGCCGGATTATGCTCGATCTGCCAGCGAAAGACTGGGCGGCGCGCTGGAGCAGATTGACGAGACGATCCACCAGGTACGCGCCATTGCCAGCAATTTGCGGCCCAGCGCGCTGGATTCGCTCGGACTGGCCCCAGCTTTGGAATGGCTGTGCCAGGATTTTCAGAGCCGCTATGGCGTCAAGTGTTCCTTCCATCCCTATCACAAACAAGAGCATTTTGATAGGCAGCTTGCCACCGCCGCGTTCCGCATTTGCCAGGAAGCCCTGACCAATGTTTTGCGCCATGCCGAAGCCAGCGAGATTGAGGTTCACCTGAATGTCGAAGATGACGCCGTCCTGCTGGAAATTCATGACAATGGCAGAGGGATCACAGAGGAGGAAATCCTCTCCCCGCGCGCTTTTGGTTTGCTAGGAATGAGAGAACGCGCCCTGGCGTTGGGCGGCGCGGTGAGTTTTATCCGCCGGCCGGCTGGCGGGACGAGTGTATTGGCTCGCCTTCCGCAAACGCTGTTCGCTGCAGGAACAGTCTTCTCCCCCTCGCTTGCCAAAAGGTACAACCAGCTAAGGATTTTAATTGTGGATGATCATGGCGTCGTTCGCAAGGGGATCAGCCATATCTTGCAGGCGGATTTTCCCTCAGTCGAAATTGGCGAGGCGCAAAGCGCGCAAGAAGCGTTGCGCATAGCAAAACGCCAGGATTGGGATTTGATGCTGGTAGATATTAACCTGCCCGATGCCAATGGCTTGGAATTGGTCGCCGAACTGCACTACCAATACCCGGCCCTTCCGATCCTGGTCATGACGGTGTATCCAGAAGAGCAGTTTGCCCTGCGCGCCATCCGCGCCGGCGCTGCGGGATATTTGAATAAACAGAGCGCGTCTGAAGAAGTGGTTCATGCGGTGCGAAAGCTGATGAGCGGGGGAAAATTCATCAGCGAATCGGTGGCCGAAATCATTGCCTCCAACCTCAACGCGCCGCGCACTGCTTCCATTCAGGAAATTTTATCGGATCGCGAGTATGAGATTTTCCTGCTAACCGCGGCCGGCAGTTCGCTAACCGTCATTGCTCAAAAGTTGTCTTTGAGTGTTAAGACAGTTGGCACCTATCGTTCCCGGCTGATGAAGAAAATGGGGTTTAAGAACAACACGGAGTTGATTTCGTTTGCTGTGCAAAATCACTTGATTGAATAGGCCCTGAGTAAATCAAATTTTTCTTACAAGACAAGTTGATACTTTCTGATAGCCAACCGGGGGAGAAAGGGTGCATAATCATTTGAAATATTTAAACTGATCTAATAAGATTTTATCTGCTTTCGTAAAGGTGAAAAAATGCTGAAAAGAATTTTGATGATAGGGGCAATCCTTGCTGTTGTGGGATTGCTCATTTTGGTATGGGCATCCCTCACGCGCCCGATCCTGGTTGGGGCTGTGATACCTATAGATACGTCGTTGGGGAATGAAGAAAACCTTTTTCTGCGCTACTTTACAACAAAACACCCTCAAATTGGACTGCGCCCGGTGAGGCTGATCATTGAGAACCCGGCGCCTACGGAGGAAGAAGTCCTTGCGGCTTACCGGCGTTTGGAAGGGCAAGAGGTGTCCGTCATCATCGGTGGGGTGCTCAGCAAAGATGGCGCCTGGCTGGCGGCTGAAGCGGAACGATCGGGCGTTCCCACTTTTGGCATTACGTCTTCATCGGCTGCGCTGGCGGGGAAAAAGGATGCCTTTTTCAGACTGACTCCCACCAATTCATCCCAGGCAAAAGCGGTGGCCCAGTTTTTTCAGGGCCAGGGCATCAAGCGGTTGGCTGTGGCGACCTCTGTGGATAATGTCGCCTATGTTGATCCCTATATGAAAGTGATGCAAGAGAACTTTCAGGGCGAGATGCAGCAAATCCCCTTCACCTCCGGTGAAGAGGTCGCCCAAAAAATCCGGGAGGTTGATCCAGATGCGGTCTTTACCATCCTGGCTGCTAAGGATGTGATTCAGGTCATTCAAGCTGTACGCGCCTGGAAACCGGACATGATGATAGGCTCATCTTCCTGGGGATCGGTGGAACTTCTTTCGCTTTATTCTGGGCCGTCACTGGATGGGGTGTATTTCTTTACCCTGGGATTAGAAGTTAGCGGGGAAGAAAACAAATCTGAAATTACAGACTTTGAAAGCACGTATAAGATGACGGCGACCAATGGCTCCAGTTACGCCGTATCCCTGCTGCGCGCGATTTACAAAGCAATCCAACAGGTCGGCGCAGAGCGGCAGGCGTTAAGAACGTATTTTGAAATTCCCCGTTCCTACGATACCGCGTACGGCGAGATGTCCATGGATGAATTTGGGGATGGGACCACCGAACGGATTATCCTGTTACAAACCATGAATGGGGTGATGAATACCGTGGAAACCTTGCAGGTGAAGTAAACGAGGCGGCGCAGCATGCAAAAAAGTATCCGATCCTTGCACACACGCATAGGGTTCACCCTGAAATGGAGCGGGGTTATTTTTATCCTGGCCAATGCAGTCTTTTTGCTCTTGTTCATCCTGACTGACTTCATGGATTTACACAATTCCTCCATCTTGTGGAAAGGCTATTTCCTTAACCGGATCCAGGGTGTAGAAAAAATGATGGATGGTTCCCCCGGCGCGCGGTCCATCCCGATTGTGCACCGCATGACGATTGAGGCGGATGGGGTCATCAGCCAATCGCCCACGCCTGTCTTGCAGGGACTGCGCTTGAACAGGAGCGGTTTTTTTGGAAAAATTGCTGCTCTCCAATCAGGCCAAAAGGCGATTATCTTTTTTCCAGATATGGTTGATGGCATTCAGCGGGTGCATTTTGTCAAGCGCTTCAAGGATCAATTTGTTGTCTACTCTTTTGAAGCAAAGGAGTTTTTCCCTATCCCTCAGGTGGATCAGACCGTGGTAGATGTGGTCACAGGCAATATTGTTTGGTTCTCAAGCGATGCAGACCATATTGGTGATGTTTATGACCAGTCCCTGGTCTATATCGAAGCGGCGCGCCTTTTCATTGCGCTTTCCGACCAGATTCCCGAAATGCCTGAATCCAGGCTGGTGATTACGCTGGATATCACAGCTAAAATGCTCATTTTGGCGGCGGCGGCGCTGCTCCTCACACTGGTTTTTGGCGGCATCAGCCTGCGCACCCTGCGAGTGCAGCAAGAATTTGCTTCTCTGCAAAATGAACAAGCCAGCATGATGCAGTTCATCCGCTCTTTGCTGGCAATTATCCCCCATCCAGATGAAACAACGCCCGCCCGGCTGGAAGATTTAAGCCCTCATTTGCACCAGTTCCTGGAGAATTTTGACAAAGCGCCGCTTCAGTTTGAGGAAAATGATCAGTACCAGGGCCTTGTGCAAAAATTTGCCCAAGATATGCTGATCCTGATCAATATGATCAACGATGAAAAAAACAAGTTGTGTGAAAGTGAAGAACGTTTTCGCGCCTTGTCTGCAAATGCGTTGGCTGGCGTCTATGTGATTCAAGATGGGGTGATCGTGTATGCCAACCAGGCGCTTGGACAGATGTTTGGCTATGAAAGAGCGGACGACATCATTGGCATCTCTCCAATTGAACTGGTGAAGCAGGAAGACCGTGATCTGGTTTTAGAGTCAATGCGGCAGCGGATTGAGGGGATTGTGGATACCGCGCAATATGAATTTCGGGGTCTTCATAAAAACGGGGAGATTCGCTCGGTTGAGGTATTGGGGGCGCGCACTCAGTTGAATAACCGGCCAGCCATTATTGGGAATGCGTTGGATATCACCGAACGCAAACAGGCAGACGAAATGCTGCGCGAAACCTTGAACGAAAGAGAAACCCTGCTGCGCGAGATCCATCACCGGGTGAAGAACAACCTGCAGGTGATGATGTCTCTAATTAATATGCGAATTGGGCTGGTACAGGATCAATCCATGCGACAGTTCCTGAAAGAGCTGGTGGAACAGGTGCGTTCCATGTCGCTCATCTACGAGCAGTTGTACCAGGAAAAGAATCTTTCACGGGTTAACATGGGCTCTTATCTAAACCAGCTCACCTCCAATTTGCTTGGCGCGTTTGGGCGGCATCATACCATCCAGGTGAACCTGGATGGAGATATCTTCTTGGATGTGGTGCATGCCATTCCGTGCGGGATGATTGTGAACGAGTTATTTACCAACAGCCTTAAATATGCCTTTCCGCCCGGTTATGCCGGTACGCCGGTCGTTTCCATCCGGTTGCAGCGCGACGAGGATGCCTGCCGCCTGGCTGTAGCAGACAATGGCGTAGGATTGCCCGATGGATTTGACTGGCGTACCAGCAAGAGCATGGGCGCGCGCCTGGTGAACTTGTGGGCCACCCATCAGCTTGGGGGGACGCTTGACGTTTCGTCCAGCCCAAAGACCGGGACAAGCTATCAGATATTTTTTTATTTCAAAAGGTAAGAACGCATCATGGCTACTCCGTCAAAAATCTTGATCGTCGAGGATGACGCCGTTCTGGTTTTAGATTTGGAGGAAACGCTCATCCAAATGGGCTATCATGTAGTGGGCTTAGCCGCTAGCGGCAGCGAAGCCATCGCGCAGGCGCGCCGGCATAGCCCAGATTTAATTTTGATGGATATCCATCTGCGAGGTGACATGGATGGCGTTCAAGCGGCCAACGAGATTCATCAATTCCTGGACACGCCGATCATCTTTCTGACCGCCAACACAGATCAACTGCGGATTCAAAAGGCAAAGGATACGCAGGCTTACGCTTATATTTCCAAACCGGTGCGAGAGATGGAGCTGCGCGCCAGCCTGGAAATGGCGATCTCAAAAGATAAGGCTGTGAAAGCCCTGCATGCCAGTGAAGCCCTCTTTCGGGCGGTAGTGGATCACAGCAGCGAGGGGATTGTTCTGATGGCGATCAACCGCCAGGCGATGTATGTAAGCCCGTCTTACACAAAGGTCACCGGATATGATCCTGAAGAAGTTACCGGGGCGCATGGGCCAGATTATGTTCATCCTGAGGATCGCACTTTTACTGCCAGTATATTTGAGCAAATTCTTCGCAACCCCACACAGATCGTGACGTTGGAATACCGCATTCGTCACAAGCAGGGACATTGGGTGTGGGTTGAGACCACTGCTAACAATATGCTTGCCGATCCCAATGTGCGGGCCGTTGTGCTGCACATTCGTGATATTACCGAACGCAAAAAAAATGAGCAAATTTTGAAACAATCCCAGGCAACCTTAAAAGCGATTATAGACAGTACAACGGATATGATCTGGTCGGTGGATGCCGGGCAATTTGGCTTGATGACCTGGAATGAAACGTTCAGGGAATATTTCCGGCTGAGACGTAATATTGAGATCAAATTGGGTGATCGCCCGGAAGATCTGTTTCCGCCAGGCTCAAGGTATATCGCGCTTTGGAAAAAGTATTATCAACGTGCACTGCAGGAGGTCTCTTTTTTTGAAGAGTATGAAGTATCTGCCGGGGGGATGATTCTGCAATTGAGCCTGAATCTTTTGAAACAGGATGAACGAGTCTTTGGTATTTCTGTCTTTGGTAAAGACATCACCGGGCAGAAAAAGGCGCAAGAAGCCACCCTGGAGCGTTTGCGATTGTATGAACATCTCTATTTGGACAGCAGCCGGCAGGATGGTCAAATGCAAGACGACGACAGCAGCGAAATCACCCAGGATAGGGCGGCAGTATGAATTGGGAATTCTTGAAGGGTTTTCAAAATAAGAACGATCGCCGGGTGGCAGGGATCGCGCTGGCGATCATTTTTGCCTTAGCCATTTTCTTTCTGGTGCTGGCCATTCTGGCTGGATATTGGAAGGATTGGAACCTGCTGCTCTTTAGCATTGCCACCTGTCTCTGGTTAGCGATTCCGGGGGGATTTATCCTGGCGCGCCATTTGCATACCGGAATGATGATTCTCACTGGCGGCATTACGATCACTATCACCGTGATTTTGACGTTCGGGCAGGGCATTCACGATATTGGGATGATGGCCTATCCAGTGCTGATCTTGATCGCCAGCCAGATGATGCCGCGGCGCAGCTATCTTTTGCTTTCTATTCTGGTGTTCGGGGCAGTAACTTGGTTAATCCTTGGAGAGGCCTATGGGCTGGTAGTTCCCAAACCCTATGGACTGCCCGGCTGGGCCGATTTTTTGGTGTTGGGGATGATCCTGTGCGTGGCAATCCTTTTTATGGATGCTCTTTCCAAAAGTTTGCTTGCTAGTGAGCAAATGGCTGAACAGGCCACAGATAAAATGCTCGAAAGCGAGGAAAAATATCGCGACCTGGTGGAAAATATTGGCGATACGCTGTTCGCCATTGACTTCAATGGTAATTTTCTGTTCATCAGCCGGCAAATTCGCCAGTTTGGCTATGAGCCAGAGCAGTTGGTGGGGAAAAATATGGCGGACGTTATTCAAAAGTATATCCACCCGGAAGACCAACTGCGCGTCGCGGCCGCCCTGCAAGAGATTTACACCCGGGAAACGGGCCGACCGCTCTATTTCAGGGTTATGACTCACAATGGGCAAATTCGTTGGATGGAAGAAACCGCGCGCGTGCAGCGGGATCAGAAAGGAAACATCGCCGGGTTGAAAGGCATGATGCGCGATGTTACCGCCCAGCAAGAGGCGGAAAGGACCGCAAAGATCATTTCCGGGTTCCAGGCCGCAATTTTGGAAACCCACAACCTCAAAGATATTTATGCGCTGGTTTCGGAAAAAGTCCATGAACTGATTGGCAATTGCATCACCTCCATCAGCATGCTGGATGATTCTTCGCAGACTTTCCAAAATATAGCTTTTCACGGGATTGATCTTTCTATACTTGAAAAGGCGCAAGCGATCTTTGGATTGGACTACCTGGAAAAGCCTTATCCGATTTCTGATTTTTCTCAGAATCAGATGCGAACTTATTGCAGTGGTAAGCTGGAGTATATGGAAGATGGACTCTATTCCATGCTTTCGGCCTATGTTCCCCGCCCGGTTTGCCGCGCGGTGGAAAACCTGGTCGGGATTCGAGGCGTGTATGCCATGGGGATTGTTCACCAGGATATTCCTATTCACCTGGGCTGCTGGTCATCATGACAAAATCGGATATCAGCTTGTACCAATCTGCCATTGAACAGATCGTTCACCTGGCATCCCTGGCCATCAACCGCATGCGTATGGAAAATACATTGCAGCAAAGCGAGATAACCTATCGCGGCATCCTGGACACTTTGGATGAATCGGTGTATGTGCTGGACGAACAGGGCGTTTTTATTGATGTCAATAAAGGCGCCGAACGCATGTATCGCTGCCTGCGCGAAGACTTAATTGGCAAGACGCCGGCCGCCATTTCGGCAGAAGGGCGTAATAACCTGGACTTTGTGGCAAAACAACTGCGCGAAGCCTACCAGGGTGCGCCGCGCGTATTGGAATTTTGGGGTGTGCGCAAAAATGGGCAGGAATTTCCCAAAGAAGTTCACTTGTACCCGGGTCATTACTTTGACCGCCAGGTTGTGATTGCGATTGCCCAGGATATCACCCAACGCAAACAGGCGGAAGAGAAAATCCTGGCGACGCTGGAAGAAAAAGAGACGCTGCTGCGAGAAATTCATCATCGCGTCAAGAACAATCTGCAGGTGATGAGTGCATTGATCAAAATGCGGATGAATATGGTATCTGAGCCAGCAACAAAGCAGTCCCTCAAGGACCTGGAAGGGCAGGTGCACACCATGTCGTTGGTGTATGAGCAGTTGTACCAGGAGAAAAACCTTTCCCATGTCAACATGGGATCTTATATCAAACAACTGATCTCAAATGTCCTGATCGCGTTTGGGCGCAGCGGCAGCATCCAGGTGGAATTCAACACATCCATTCTTCTCGATGTGGTTCATGCCATCCCGTGTGGAATGATTGTCAACGAGCTGTTCACCAATATTCTCAAGTATGCTTTCCCGGCCGATTTTTCTGGAAGCCCTGCTGTCCACATTCTCTTAACAAAAGATGGCGATACATGCAATCTGAACATAGGCGATAATGGCGTGGGATTGCCGCCAGGGTTTGATTGGCGCAGCAGCCAGTCTTTGGGCTTGCGGTTGGTGAACCTGTGGGTTACCCACCAACTTGGGGGAGAGTTGCAAGTCTCTTCGGATGCAGGAACATGCTATCAAATCCGCTTTGATGTGAAAGGCTAGAAAATGACCACAACTCCGCGAATTTTGGTGGTTGAAGATGATGCAGTGCTTGTAATTGATTTGCAAGAGATGCTGACGCAGATGGGATACCAGGTGGTGGGAATGCTCGCGACGGGCAAAGACGCCGTCAACCTGGCGCGTTCCCAGAATCCGGATGCCATCTTGATGGATATCCATCTGCGCGGTTCTATGAATGGCATTCAGGCGGCGAATGAAATTCATCTGCAGCAGGACACCCCGATCATATACCTGACCGCATACACAGATGAAATCCTGGTGCAGCAAGCCAAAGTTACCGAAGCCTATGGCTACCTGGCAAAACCGGTGCGAGAGCGAGAATTGCGCGCCGCCCTGGAAATGGCGCTTTATAAGTACGCCGCCGAAAAACGACACCGGCATATCACCCAGGTGCTGCGCGCGGTGCGCGGAGTCAACCAGATCATTACGCGCGAGCGCGACCCGCAGCGCCTGATGGGGGAAGCTGTAAAAATATTGCTGCGGACGCGCGGTTACCGCGCCGTATGGATTGGGCGGATGACAGAAGAAACATACAAAACCCTCGCGTTTGCCGGCGAGAATATGGATCAGTTTGAACAGAAAATAGCCTCTGCCCCGCTAGAACACCGCAAACAACTGCCCCGTGTAGCGGCCTTGTTGACCCAAAGATGGGTGATCAGCAATGACATGCTGCAAGATGAACGGTACTTGTACTGGCATGAAGATATTCAAAGCATGGGGCTGCGAAGCTCCATTTCCGTCCCCATCCATTACCAGGATACCTTTTTTGCAGTGCTGGTTGTGTATGCAGACCAGGCAGATCGGTTTGATGATGAAGAGGTTGACCTTCTGATAGAAATGGCGGATGATATTGCCTTTGGACTGAAAGCCATTGAGAAAGAAGCGGCGCTGCGCGAAAGCGAACAGAAATTCCGGGGGGTTATTGAGCAGTCCTACGATGGGTATGCGCTGACCGATGAACAGGGGATGGTCATCGAGTGGAATTCTGCGATGGAGAAACTGACCGGGATCAAAAACCAGGATGTGCTTGGGCAGCCTCTGTGGCAGGCCCAGGTACAACTGGCATCCCCGGCAAATCGCTCTCCTGAGTTCATGGAAAGAGTGCGACAATATATTCAACGCTATCTCGCCAATGGGCAAGCTCCGGATCAGGGGTATCCAGATGAGATTCTGATTCACCTCTCTGGTGGGGAACGGAAATGGGCGCAGCAGAGCGCTTTTGTAGTGGTTACATCCAAAGGCAACAGCCTGGCCTGTATGATGCGCGAGATTACCGAACGCAAGCGCGTCGAAAATATTTCACAGGCGCGCCTGCGCATCACCGACTTCGCCGCGGAACACTCCCTGGCCGAAACGCTTCAAAACGCGATTGACGAACTGTGCGCCCTGGCAGACAGCCCAATTGGCTTCTTCCATTACGTCGAAAAAGATGAGCAGACTCTTTTGCTCCAGGCCTGGTCCACCCGCACGCTCAAGGAGATGTGCTCGGCGGAAGGCAAAGGCAGTCACTATAAGATTGACCAGGCCGGGGTTTGGGCGGACTGCGCCCGCGAACGCCGCCCGGTTATTCACAATGATTACCCCAACCTCCCCGACCGCAAAGGCATGCCTGCCGGCCACGCCGCGGTGATCCGCGAGATGGTTTTTCCCATTATGCGCAACGACAAAATCGTCGCCATTATCGGAGTGGGGAACAAGCCGCAGAATTATACGGACGAAGATGCGGATTATGCTTCCAAACTGGCGGACCTGATTTGGGATGTTGTGGAGCGCAAACGGGCTGAAGAGCAGGTCAAGCAATCGCTGGCCGAGAAGACCACTTTGCTGCGCGAGTTATACCACCGCACCAAGAACAATATGGCGGTGCTGATCGCCCTGCTTGAAATCCAGGCGGAGGATGAGGACGATGCAAAGCTGCGACAGGCCCTGATGGCGGCGCGCGGGCGGGTGCATTCGATGGCGCTGGTGCATCAAAAACTGTATGACGCCCAAGACTTGTCGCGCCTCAATCTGAAGGAATACATACGCGATCTGGTGAATGCGGTGATGCAAAAACTGGCTGCTGCGCCCAATGTGACTGTCATCTTTGACATGGAAGATGTGTTTGTGCTGATTGACAGCGCGGCCCCGTGCGGCCTGATTTTGAACGAGCTGCTCTCCAACGTTTTTCAACACGCGTTCCCTGGTGGGATGGGAGGCGAAATCAACATCTATTTGCGCCGCGCCCTAAGCGGCGAGATCGCGCTGCGCGTCGCGGATAACGGAATCGGCCTGCCAGCCGGCTTCGATCTTCACCGCGACGGGCGCATGGGCGTCCGCATCGTCTTCATGCTTGGCGAAGGCCAGCTCCGCGGGCAGGTTAACTTCGACTCCCAGGCGGGCTTAAGCTGCGAGATCAAATTTCAAGATATTTTTTATAACCCCAGAGTGTAGAGAAGCTTGAAAGTCATGGGTTATTTCAGCCACAAGAATTGGGAAAGAGAAAGGGGGAAAATGCGCGGGTCAGGTACGGCGACGTCATCTTCCAGGGTGACTAACAGGCCCAAGGGCGCATTGTATACAGATTTATCCAGAAAAGCGCGCAGCCCGCGGGTATCTTCAAACGGATCAATCCGCCGCCGGTATTTGACTTCGATCGGGATGCGCCGCGTGCCCACAGTGATGACAAAATCCACCTCTGGCTCAGCGCCGCGTTCAGGAAAATAAGCCACGTCCAGGTTGGGGATGGAGGCCAGGAAGTAGCCCAAGGCGCTTTCTGCCAAATGCCCGGCGATATCGCTCAGATGTGGGTTGGCGTGCAGTCCGGCAGGGGCCAATGGAACCACCTCTTGCAGCCAGCTCGCGCGCAGCGAATGATCGCACAGGCACACCTTCGCCGGCGACTTTTTGCGCTTCAGGCGCAGTTCAAGCGGTTGGATCAGGCGGATCAGCAGGGTTCCATCCAAAAAGCGCAGGTACGTGAGGATGCGATTCCAGCCGATGTTGCCCGCCAAAGCCTGTTGAATTTCAGGCGCAAAGACCGATTGCCCCGGTGTTTGTCCAGCGTACCGGCAGCACAGGCGGAAAACTTCTTCTAACAGCTTTTCATCCCGCCTTTGGCCGCGCGGCCCCATGCGCAGATCGTGTTGGATTGCGCGTTGGATGACCGTTTCGTTGAGATAGTCGGCCACTTCGGGCCAGTCAGCGCCGGCGCGTTCATGGGCGATAGGGTAAGCGCCTCGTTCCGAGAACGCCTCAAAGGCCTGCTGGCGCAGATCGCGGCCCGGCTGCAAAGGCTGCCGCGCCGCGCGCCAAAAATCTGGGGTCAACAGGCTCTCCAGGCCGTTATCGCCCCACAGAGGAGGGGGCGCGCTGTCAAAGCGCAGGGCAGCGATCTCCCGCAGCAGCAGCGTTCCCAAATCCAGCGTGGTAATCCTTCCGGCCAGGCTGTCGCGACCGGCCTCAATGCGCAGCGAAGAACTGCCCGTCGCCAACACGCGCACATTGTGATTGTCAACCAGGTGCTTGATTTGGGCGGCCCAATTTTCCAGGTTTTGCACCTCGTCAAAAAACAAATAAGCTGTCTTCCCGCCTTGCGCAGCCTCGTTAAAGTTTTCTCGCAGGATGTTGTCTTCGAACCAGCGCGCAACAGCCAGGATGGGGTCATCCAACTTTTCCAGGCTGGCAATTTCATCAAAAGGCGCATACAAAATCTGCTCCGGTGAAACGCCGTCAGCGAGCCACTGCTGCATCACCTGGCGCAGTAAGACCGTTTTGCCTACTCGCCGCGGCCCGCGCAATACCACCGCCGGGGTCAGTCCCTGGCGCAGCAAGCGGCAGAGGCGGTTGAAAATCCAGCGTCGAAAAGACGGAATGGGCGCGCTGGCCCTGCCGCCCCAATGGGGATTGATGCGCAGCAGGTCTTCCGCTAATCCACGGGGAAGCGCGTCACGGGCGTTCTCTGGAAGGTTCATATTCGGCCTATGGGTGGGACTTTGTCTTTCGCGGTCATCAACTCACGTCATTCTACACGACTTCTTTAGTTTACGCTCAATATGCAAGGGCGTCAAGCAATCTTGCACCTTGCTCTATCGCTTGCAAAGTCCACAGTGCCACATAGTGGAAACAGCGACAAATCCTGGACACTCCGCCGCACGCACGAAAACCTTGGGCTGCCGCGCCGTTGCGAGCCTCTCCTTCGCCTGGCGGATTAACGCACCGGCTCCAGACCAATGGCCTTCAACCCGTCCCGCAGCCGCTCCATCTCGGCCTCTGGCAGCGGCCGCACCGGGCGGCGGAAGACCGGGCTTGGAAAGCTGCCCAGCAGCCATTTGGCCGCCTTCATGCGCTGATGGGCGGCGCAGCCCGGCTCGCCGAAGTTGTAGATCAGGCGCGCCAGCGGGGCGACCGTCTGCTGCGCCTTCTTCGCTCTCGGCAAGTCGCCCTCGAGGCAGGCCTGCACGAGTTCGATCATCAGCTCGGGCGCGAAGCCGGCAAAGCCGATCAGCGCGCCGTCGCCGGCTTCGAGCAGGGTCGGGAGCAGGTACTCATCATGGCAGGTGATAATGGCGACTTCGGGATTGGCCGCCTTGAGCTGTTCGTAGTCCCACAGCCAGCGCGCCATGTCGCGGGTGCCCATCTTGATGCACTTGACCTGCGGGATCTTGACCATCTCCAGCATCTCCTTGAGCGTGTAGCCGGCCTTGGTCCAGGCGGGATATTGGTGAACGACAATATTAATGTCGGCGCCCTCGGCGACATCGGCGATAAAGCCCACCGCCTCGGCGCTGCTGCGGCCGAAGCGCAGCCAGTGATGCGGCGGCATGAGCAAGATGCCGTCTGCGCCAGCTTGCTTGGCGGCACGGGCGTGATCGATGGCCGAAAGGCTGCCTTCGCCGCACACCCCGCTGATCACTTTCAGCGGTTTGCCGCTCTTCGCTACCTCTTCGGCAAAGATCCGGGTGACCTCGGCGCGCTCATGCTCGCGCAGGCTCATAATCTCGCCGGTGTGTCCGTTGGGCACCAGCCCTTTTAGGCCGGGGACGGCGGTCAGTTCGCGGATGTAGGCGCGCAGACCGGCCTCATCGAGCGACTCGTCTTGGTGAAATGCGCACAGCGTGGCGGCAAAGACGCCCATCCACGGATGTTCTTTCCAGTTGTTCATACGGGGTTCTCCTTGTTCTATTCTGGTATCTTGACTTCGTAAACCTGGCTGTATCCCGTTCGATCGGATGTGTACACCACAAAGCGCCCATCGGGCGAGAACGCCGGGTGCGGGTGAGTGTGCTGCGGCGCGTAAACCTTCCACCTGCCCTGCTGGTAGTCCTCGTCGTCATACGGACAGTGGTCGGTGTTCCAGTGCTTGCCTTCGTTGGTCGCGCCGGGGAAACAGAGAGCCCGCGGCGTCCCCATGCCGTCCCGCGGATCGAAGATCTGCAGGCCGCTATCGGGATAGGTGGTGTCGGCGCACATCCATGAGCCGCGCCGGTTGATGGCTGGATGCCAGGCGTTGAACGAACAGACGGGCCGCGTTGCGCCGGTAACGATGTCAATCCCGATGCAGCCGCGCGGCCAGTTGGCGGTGATGATCTCGCCAGGGCGGCCGGGGTTCCAGGTTTCGTGGACGATCCACTCGTACTGGTTGGGCTTGCCGAGCGGCTTGCGGTCGTACACCAGGCGATTGCCGCTGCCGTCGCGGTTGATGACCCAGATGCGTTCCTTGTAAGAGCCGGCGTAGCGCAGCAGCGTGTTGTCCGACGGGTGGAACTCTGGATGGCCGATGGTCGCGGTTTCGAGAATGCTCGCTTCGAGAATGTTCTCGTGGCGGCCGGTCTGGGTATCTATGACGATGAAGTGAAATACCGCGCCGATCTTGACCGGCACAGCCCAGTAGCGGTCATCGTGGCTGAGCGTGGTCGTCCCCATCGCCGCGCCGACCATGCCCTCCGCCTGGTCGGGCAGCCCCCCGAAATCGAGCAGGCATTCGGTTTCACCCGTCGCCGTGTCTGCACGCCAGGCGCCGC
>CAIQJJ010000885.1 GCA_903872065.1 uncultured Anaerolineales bacterium
GGATTTTGGGAACGGATTAAACGGATGTGGCCCTCGCGACGAGCAATTGGTCTGCCAGAGAATCCGTTCAATCCGTTCTTCATCCGTTGACAGTTTTTCGCCAATCGCGCCTCCAGGTTTGGAATGGCTGAGACCGATCAGCCAGATTGATCCGCTGAAGCAGCAATCCACCAAATCTGCGTTTAGCGGTAAAATGAGGTTTATCGTCCGCGGAGGTTGGCCTCCGCAAAGCGCTCTTGAGCCGCCTGATCATCCCTCGCAGGGAGGAATAATATGCCCCTCGACCTCACCCAGTGGAAAAAATCGTTTGCTGCATGGCTGCGCCAGGTCGCCCAGGCCTGGGATGGCGCAGAAGCGCCGGACGATCCCCGCTCGCCGGCCGGCGCGCCAGGCGCCGTCAACGTCGGACGCATCGAACATCTCTCGGAGAGCGAAGTCAACGTCGCCGGGGGCGATATCCTCAAGACCGAAAATAATTACTACAACCAGGTTGACGCCCGTCCGCTTGAGCAGGAGAAAAAAGAGCAGGCGCGCCGGCAGTACCTGGACTACATCCGCGCCTACTGCCAGATCTTGCCGCTCGGCGCTCTGGACGACCCCGACGCCGAGAGCGAGATCAAGCTGGACGATATTTACATCGCCCTGAACACGACCGCCGAGGTCGAGACGGAAGGCGCGGCGCGTCGCGCCGCGCCCGGCGGCGAGAAACAGCCTGTCCCGGCCTGGGACGCCTTCCTGCGCACGCCGCGCCTGGCGCTCTTGGGCGACCCGGGCAGCGGCAAAAGCACTTTCGTGCGCAAGGCGCTCGCCCTGCAGGCGCACGCCATCCTGTCCGGCCAGCCCCTGCCAGAGGTTGAGAGCGGCTTGCTGCCCGTCCTGGTGACCCTGCGCGACCTCATCCCGCGCCTGGAATCCGCCGCGGCGGATGGACTTTCCACCGACCGGCGGCGGGCGCGCCTGCTGGATGGGCTGCGCCAGCAGGTCGCCGCCGATTTACAGCCCGGCGGCCTCTACCCGGCGGCGGCCTTTGCCGAGGAACTGGTCGGCGCGCTCAACCAGGGCCAGGTGCTGCTGGCGCTGGATGGGCTGGACGAACTGCCGGAGCGCCTGCGCGACCTGGCGCAGGAATTGTTCACCGCCCTGCTGTCCGCCTGCCGCCCGGCGCGCGTCATCTTGACCTGCCGCAAGCGCTCCTACGACGCCCTCCGCCGCAAAGATTTTCAAGATTTCACCCTGGCCGCTCTGACGGAGCAGCAGATCGGCGATTTTTGCCAGGCCTGGTACCGCACCCGCCTGGGGCAGCGCGACCCCGAGGCCGCCCGGCAGCGCGGCGCGAGCCTGGCCTCCGCCGCCGCGGATGGCAAGCTGCGCTCCCTGGCGGAGAATCCCATGCTGCTGACCTCGATGGCGATCGTCCACTTCAAGGACACGCGCCTGCCCAATGAGCGCGTCAAGTTGTACAGCAAGGTGGTCGAGATTTTGATGGAAAACTGGCAGCGCCACAAAGGCCGCACGCACGCCCTTTCCCCCGCTCTGGAAAAGCTGCTCGCCGACCGCCAGCAGGTGCGCGTCATTTTGCAGGGCCTGGCTTACCAGGCGCACCAGAACGGCCGGGCGCAGGCTTCAGCCGCCGGCGAACCGGCCGCGGCCGACCTGCCGGCGGACGCCACCCGCGCCGCCCTGGGGCGAGATTTCATGCAGCGCGACTACAACCTGGCGGCGGAGTTCCTGGACTATGTGGATCAGCGCGCCGGTCTGCTGCTCGGGCGCGGCGGGTCGCCCACTCAACCGGCCGCCTACGCCTTTGTCCATCGCACCTTTCAAGAGTACCTGGCCGGCTGCTACCTGGTCAACCTGCGCTACCCGGCGAACGAGATCAAAAAACTGGCCGGCGAGGCCGAATATTGGAGCCTGGCGGTGCAGTTGGGGGCCGAGGAACTGTATTTCAACGGCCTGGCGCGCAACCGTGAGGACATGCTCGACCTGGCCGAGGCGTTGTTTGCTGAGGCTTTGCCGACCACCGCCGCCCGGCGCATGGCTTTGTGGGCGGGCAAAATGTTGGCTGTGGCCGGGCAGGAGATCGCTGCAGAACGCTGCCCGGATTTACTGCGGCGTCTCCGCCCGGCGCTGTGCGATCTCCTGCGCAGCGACCTGGCCGCCCCCGAACGCGCCGACGCCGGGCGCGCCCTGGCGGAGTTGGGCGACCCGCGGGCGGGTGTGATGACCGTGGCCGGGATGCAGTTTTGCTTCGTCCCCGCCGGCAAGTTTCTGATGGGCAGTCAGCCTGGGGTTGGCAGCGGTGACGAGCGGCCGCAGCACGAAGTGGATTTGCCCGATTATTGGATCGGGCGCTACTTGGTGACGAACGCCCAATACGCCGAATTCGCCGCCGCCGGCGGCTATCTCCAGGAACGCTATTGGCCGGAGGCGCAGGAGGCAGGGGTCTGGCAAAACGGCAAGGTGAAAGGGTGGGGTGAGGATGTCTTTCGCGACCGTCCGCATGATTTTGGCGCGCCTTATCACTTGCCCAACCACCCGGTGGTCGGCGTGACATGGTACGAAA
>CAIQJJ010000886.1 GCA_903872065.1 uncultured Anaerolineales bacterium
CGCGAGCTTAAATGAAACCACGGGCGGCTTTGCCGCCCGTGGTTTCATCAGGGAAAAGGATATTTAGGGCTCTTCGACCCATTGGCCGACCGAAGTGGTCGAGGCCGAAGCATTGGGGCTGACGCCTAACAAGTAGGTTTCGACGAAAGACGCATCGCCGACATACGACCCGATCCACGGCTCGCTGCCACTCCACACACCATAACCGCCCGACCAGACGCCATAGCCGCCTGACCAAACTCCGTATCCACCCGACCAAACCCCATAACCGCCCGACCAGACGCCGTACCCACCTGACCAGACACCATAGCCGCCTGACCAAACTCCGTACCCACCTGACCAGACGCCATAGCCGCCTGACCAAACTCCGTACCCGCCCGACCAGACGCCGTATCCACCTGACCAGACACCGTACCCGCCCGACCAGACGCCGTACCCGCCCGCCCAGCTTTCGTAATCGCGCAGCTTGAACTGGTTGGTGGCCTCATCATAGATCGTGTAGCCTTCGTAGTGAGCGCCCGCCAGGTCGGCCAGCACATCCATACCGGCATTGGCCTCGCCCTGCAGATCGGTCGCAAAGGCGGCGTCGGGGGCGTTGACGCGGCCATACCCTTGCTGCCAGATGCTATAGAGCGCCTCGGTGGTATCCGGATCCACCCAGGGGAAGGCCGTTACCATCAGGCGGAACTTGACCTCGTTGGGGGTCAGGCCGGGGTTCTTGGCCAGCACCAAGGCCGCCACGCCAGAGACAACCGCCGTCGCCTGGGAAGTGCCAGCCATCGAGAAATACTGGGCGGCCAGTTGATTGGCTTCGTGATTCTTGGCGATGACCGAACCGGGCAGCATTGTCGAGACGATATGCGCGCCAGGGGCGACCACATCGGGCTTGACAAAGCCATCCAGGGTGGGGCCGGCGGCGGAGAACTCGGTGATGTAGTCATCGCTCCAATTGTTGGGCGTATAGTTGTCGGTGAAAGCGCCGACCGTGATCACGTAAGGGGTGTTGCCCGGCACGCCAATGCTCATGGCGTTCGGGCCGCCGTTGCCGGCCGCCGCCACGACGGTGATCCCGGCCGCCCAGGCCTGCATCACTGCCTGGTTCAACGGGTCAGCCCAGTAGGGCGACTGCGCCGGAGAAACCAGGGACATATTAATCACACGGATATTGTAAACATCTTTATTCTGGATGATCCACTGCAAACCCTGGATCACCCGTTCGTAAGAACCATTGCCCTGGTCGTCCAGGACGCGCACGCCGACCAACCGGACTTCAGGCGCGACCCCTTCCCACTGACCAGAGGCATCCTTATCCGCCGAGGCGATAATCCCGGCGACGTGAGTGCCGTGCCCGTTGGGATCATGGGGGACGTTTTTGGAAGACACCAAATCTATCCAACCCACCACGCGGTTTTCCGGCTTGCCGGCAGTGTTCTTGTTCAGGCCGGGGTGTTGAGCAATACCGGTATCAATAATCGCCACCGTAACGCCTTTGCCCAGGTCGCCCTGCGCCCAGGCCACATTCGCGCCGACTTCCTCAGGGTAATCGGTGGCGGGGGGCGCAGCTTGATCCGCGGCGCGCACCACATCCGCCAGGTGAACATTGGTGTTCAGGGTGATGGCTTTGACCAGGGGGTTTGCCTGCAAGGTTTGCAAGGCCGCCGCCGGCACTACTGCGCCCACCCCGTTGATAATGTCCAGCCGTGAGGTCACACGACCGCCGTGCTGCTCGACAAGCTGGAGCAATTGATTGACATCCGCGCCCTGAATGATGACGGACTGTCCCGCCATCGTACGCTGGCTGTTCACGCTGGGCGATACCACCGCGGCGAAAACCACCAGAATCAGGGTCGCTGATATAATGCGCTGCAGGAAAGAAACTATTTTCATGTTCATGAGATGCCTCCGGATAATAACAAGATAATTAAAACAAACAGCAGGTCTGAAAAATCAGGCCTGCCGCAACCAAAAATGACATCTACCAATGATGTTCTTCGGCGGCCTGGCGATCATAGTAACGTTCAGTCACTGTAGACCCATAGCTTTGCGTCCCTGGCTTTCGCCAGGTTTGCCTTTTCGGTATTAACTACATTATAACAAATCGCGGGAAAGATGCAATGGTAATCACCTTACAAAGTTGTTAAGTCATGCGATTGCCTCACAACAAGGATAGTTGTATGATTTGAATGTGACACTTAGCACTAGCTATCTACAAACCAAACCAGGATAATAGTACTGGATTTATCCGATTTCTCTCCGGAGGTAAATTATGCCCGTCAAAGGATGGATTGAAGTTCACGACTTGTATTGTAAAGGCTGTGAATTGTGTGTCAGCGCCTGCCCGCAACATGTTTTGGCATTAGATTTAGACCGATTAACCTCAAAGGGCTACCATCCGGTCGTGTTAACCGCTGATGGGTGTACGGGCTGTGCGATCTGTGCGGTGGTTTGCCCTGAAGCCGCGCTGACCGTGTACCGTGAAGCTCCACAAAAAGCCCCCAAACCCGCGATTGCTTAAAAACAGGAGGCATGAATGACGCGTGAACTGCTTGAAGGCAACTTTGCCATGGCCGAGGCTGCTATTCGGGCGGGACTCGAGGCGTATTTTGGTTACCCAATTACCCCTCAAACCGAAATTTTGGAATGGATGTCGAAACGAATGCCCGAATTAGGGCGGGCGTTCGTCCAGGCAGAAAGTGAAGTGGCGGCGATCAATATGGTGTACGGCGCGGCCTGCACCGGCGCGCGGGTGATGAGTTCATCCTCCAGCCCTGGGGTAAGCCTGATGATGGAAGGGATGTCGTATATTGCCGGCACAGAACTGCCTGTGGTGCTGATTGATGTGGTGCGCGGCGGCCCTGGCCTGGGCAATATCGCCCCCTCGCAAGGAGATTACAATCAACTGGTGCATGGCGGCGGGCATGGCGATTATTTTCCGATTGTCCTGGCCCCGGCCAGCGTCCAGGAGGCGATCGATCTGACCGTGCAGGCTTTCGATCTGGCTGAACAATATCGCTCGATCGTGATTGTGATGGCGGATGGCAGCGTGGGGCAAATGATGGAGCCGGCCGAACTGCCTGAAATGCGCCCATTGAAAAAGGAACGCCCGGAATGGGCCACTACCGGCGCCATCGGGCGCGAACCGCGCATCTTGACCTCGATTTATCTGCAACCAGAGGATGAAGAGCAAACCAACCTGCGCCTGCTCAAGCGCAAATATGAAATCCAGACCAAAGAAGTACGCTATCGCGAATATTACCTGGATGACGCTGAATTTGTCGTGGTTGGCTTCGGCACCGCCGGGCGCGTGGCGCTCTCCGCGGTGCGTGCGGCGCG
>CAIQJJ010000887.1 GCA_903872065.1 uncultured Anaerolineales bacterium
GATCAGTGTGACCGCCGCGCCGTTGAAGGACGGCGGGGTGGTAATTACGTACCGGGAGATAGAAGGCCCTGGCGGGATACAATCACGCTGAAGCGACAAGGAAACATGGAATATCCATGGATCTTTCTGACCCTTCTCGTGATTTCTCATCTGTCTCCCGCTCGGTGGCCCTGGTTACTGGAGCAAGTCGCAGTCGAGGCATTGGGGCGGCAGTTGCTATCTCCCTGGCGCAGGCTGGATGGGATATCGCTACGACTTTCTGGCGACCCTACGATGCGGGGATGCCCTGGGGCAGCCACCCACAGGAAGTTCAGGATTTGGAGGCGCAGTTGCAGCATTGGGGCGCGCACACATTGGCGCTCGAAGCCGATCTGTCGCAGGTAGAGACGCCTGCGCGCCTCTTTGACCAGGTGGAGTCTGTTTTGGGGCCGGTCTCAGCGTTGATCTTATCCCATTGCCACTCGGTAGACAGCGATATTCAAACCACCTCTATCGAGAGTTTTGACTTGCACTTTGCTGTCAATGCCAGGGCGAGTTGGCTTTTGACGCGCGAGCTTGGCCGCCGTTTTTGCGGCGCTTTCGGCAGCGGACGACTGATTGCCATCACCAGTGATCACACCGCCGGCAACCTGCCTTATGGCGCCAGCAAGGGCGCTCTGGATCGAATTGTGCTGGCAGCAGCCTGGGAATATCGCGACCTGGGGATCACCGCGAATGTCATTAACCCTGGTGCAACCGATACAGGCTGGATGTCTGCGAGTCAGAAGGATGACTTCAAACGGAGTGTGCCTCTGAGACGGCTGGGCTTGCCGCAGGATTGCGCGAACCTGGTGCGCTTCTTGTGCTCTGCTGAGGGCGGCTGGATCAACGGGCAGTTGATCCATAGCAATGGCGGCGTGCGATAGCTGCCAGTCAGTTCTCTGGCAGCCTGGAAACGCAGACGCGAAAGCCGTGGTACCAGCTTTTGCCGTCGCAGGCAACCTCGATGCGCGTGGCGCAGCGGGAGAACGCGCCGGTGGACGAAGGGAAGTATCCGCCGCCGCGCGCCGTACGTGGTTCCGCAGGACGCTCAGCCAGGTCTTCTCGCCCATCAGCGGGGTTGTAAGGATAGAAGTAAGCTGCCCGGAAGCGGTCTTTCCCCCATCCGCTGCGAGTATATTCCACGACATTGCCGATCAGATCCAACAGGCCATAAGGACTCGCCCCGCCCGGAAAACAACCCACTACGCCGGGGGCGCGGCGCTCCTCTCGCGCGGCGGCTTGAATGCGAGATGGGTCAAGATCATCGCCCCAGGGATAGGCGCGCCGCGGATTGGGATTGGCTATCATTGCAGAGATAGAGGGGCAGTCCAGGCCCTCTTGCAAGGCGCGGATCAGGTTGGCGGGCGGCAGCGTCAGCCCACCGCGCGCGGCTTTCTCCCATTCGGCTTCCGATGGCAAGGTAAAGGCATAGCCGGCGGGAATTTGCGCCGCATACTGCTGGTTCAACCAGCGGCAGAATGCCAGGGCCTCGTCCCACGTAATCCAATAGACCGGGTAGTTCAGCGGATGATATAAGATATCCCGGTGGCTGACATTCAGCCCGTTGGCCTCCAGGTAGATGCGCCACTGCGCCATTGTCACAGGGCAGCGCCCGATCCAATAAGGGTAATCCAGAGATTGATTGAGGTGGCGCTGTTTTTCCACTCCGTAAGGTTCCCGTTCATCGCCCATCTGAAATGGCCCGGCGGGAATGTAGCAAAACTGCATGCCATCTATGGCGACGACGCCTGGACGCCAGTCGCCCAGGTTGCCCAGCATTTCGCCGATGCGCAGGCGTTCTTGTGCAGATAGATTCTCTTGCGCTAGCAGATCCACCAACTGTTGGCTGACCTGGACTTGCTGCTCATGCCCTAACCAGAGTCCCTGTTCCGCCTCCAGTCCGATCTGGCGCAGCAGTGGATCGCCGGCCAGCCAGGCCTTGTCCCAGGCGCAGCGAAAGCCGTAATTGCTATAGCGGCTGGCCGGGTCTTGGATCGCGCGGGCGGTGCAAAGCACGCGTTCGGCTGCTGCATCCCAACTGCCTCCACACAAAATACGACCATTTTTCTGCCGGCTGCTGCTCCACTCCCAAACATTGCCGCTCAGGTCGCAGACGCCATAAGGGCTGCTGCCTTGTGGATCGTATTGTGTGACACGGGTCGTGTCGCCTATGTTCTTATTAAAGTTGCAGAGTTGGGCAGCGGGTTCGGCGTCGCCCCACGGATACGCGCGCCCGTCAATCCCGCGCGCCGCCTTGCCCCATTCAATCTCGGATGGCAGGCGGCATTTCGCCCAGCGGCAGAAAGCCTGGGCCTCATGCCAACTGACGTAAACGACTGGATGGTTGGCCTTGCCGCTGGGGTAAGTGCGCCTTGCTGCATTCCAATGGCGCGGCGCTGGTTGATCGGGGTTGGCGTCCAGGAAAAGTTTGTATTGGGTGTTGGTGACCGGGTATTTGCCAATCCAGAAGGGGGCTGAGACAGGCGCGAGGCTGATCTTTTCGCCGCAGGGGAAATTGCCCGCCGGAACCTCTACCCACTCGATGCCGGCCAGGTTGGCGGGAGCGGTTTCTCCGCCGCCGGCAAGCTGCACACAGCGAAAACCAATCGTCGGATTGCGCAGCGTGGGGAGAGACTTGGACGGATAACGACTCGCGCAGCGCAAGCTGTTTTCTGGGGCGTCCCATCCGCCGCCGCGCAGTTCCCGCGCGCTTGTCCACTCCGAGACATTGCCGCTCATATCGCAAGCGCCATAAGGACTATCGCCTTGTGGGCTGTATTTCCCCACCGGAGTAGTGTCATTGCCTGGAGCGCCGGCAAAGTTCGCATAGTAGCCGGAAGCCGTCTCGCTGCCCCAGGGATACAAGCGCCCATCCAGCCCGCGGGCGGCTTTTTCCCATTCCAGGTCGGTTGGCAGACGGCAGTGCGCCCATTGGCAAAAGGCCTGCGCGTCTTCCCAACTGATCTGGGTGACAGGATGGTTGGCTTTTTGCCTGACATCGCTTTGTGGCCCGTATGGGCGCTGCCAGTTGGCGCCGGCGACATCGTCCCAGGCGCAGTACATGGAAGCAAAGTCGTTTAAGTAAGCTGGCGATTTTCCTTCTCGCTCGGCAGTCGTTTGGTAGCCAGTGGCCTGGACAAAGGCTGCAAACTGAGCGACGGTGACCGGGTATTTGCCGATGTGATAGGCCTCAGGGATTGAACTGCGCGTCCATTCTCCGTAAACGTAAGGGCCGGCGGAGATTTCTATGAATTCGATCCCCGCCGGGTTATCGGCCGGCTGCTGGGCGTCTTTTCTTTGCTTACCCTGGCGGTTGTCGTTCGCGGGTTCGCGGCGTTGGAATGGTCCCATCTTGTGACACACTTTCGCTCTTTGAGAAAAGTCTTGCTTTGCAGGTTTGTGAAGCTGATGGCGCTAGGCCATGATCTTAATCTGCTGGCGCGTGACGCCGAAGCGCAGTGGCTCGCCGTTCAGGTAGCGCTGTAGCTCATCCACCACATAGCGCCCATTGCGTTTGCACTCATTGCTATTGGGGCCGGCGATGTGCGGGGTGATGATGACATTGGGCAGTTTCAGCAGGGGCGAATCGGGCTGCGGCGGCTCAGGGTAAGTCACATCCAGCAAGGCATAGACATCCGGGCGCGTTTGCAGCACGGCCGCCATTTCGTCTTCGCGCACGATGGCCCCGCGAGCGGTGTTGATAAAGGTCGCCCCCGGTTTAAGGGCGGCAAAGTGCGCCCCACGGATCATGCCCTCCGTTTCTGGCAGCCAGGGGGTGTGCAGTGAGACGACATCCGCGTGTTGGAAGACTTCCTCCAGTGAGACCAGGCTGACGCCCAGGCCGGCGGCGGTCTCGGCGCTCACGTAGGGATCGTAGGCGATCACGCGCAGGTTGTAATCCTTCAGTTTGTTGGCCAGCAGCCGCCCGACCATGCCCAACGAGATCAACCCGACCGTGCTGCCGTACCCGCCTGCTGCTGACAGGTGTTCGTACCACTGGCGCGTCTGGCGGAAGGAATGGACATAATGCCAGTAGCCTTTCAGGCTGAGCAGGATTTGCGCCAGGGCAAACTCGGAGACGGGGATGTCATTGGCCTGGTAGGCGGTGGAAATCTGGATGCCGCGCTCCCAAAAGGCTTCGCTGACGACATGGCGGATGGAGCCAGCCCCGTAAAAGACGGCCTCTAACCTGGGGGCGTGGGCGAGCAGTTCAGCGCTGAAATGGGGGCAGCCCCAGCCAGAAAAGACCAGTTCGATCTCTTGCAGGAGGTCCGGGTTGGCCTGGATGCTGTGCTGCGTTTGGAGCGGGTCAGCGATCGTGACCAGTTCGCGGATCTGCCGCCGCTGCTCCTCGCCGTAGAGTTTATCGTAAGCCGCTTGATCCAGTAAGAATAGACCTTTTTTCATGATGAGTTTCCTTTAGAAGAACGCCTTCCACAGCGCCAGCAAGCCAAAACCGGCGATGATCACGCCAGAAAGCCGATTGACCCATTGTAAGCGCTGCGGATTGAATTTTTCGCGCAGCAGGTTGATGCTGCTGCTCAACAACAGCCACCACAAGGCAGAGCCGCCAAAGACGCCCATCACCAAAATCCCGGCTGAAGCGATATCGCGCTTTGCCTCTGCCAGGCCCAGCCCGGCAAAAATGGCGACAAAAGACAGAATGGTCAGGGGATTGGTGAGCGTCAAGACGAAGGTGGACGCGTACAGGCCCAGCCAGGAGCGCATCCTTCTGCCAGTGGATAAGCCATCGCCCGGCTTGCTGCTCTCTGCGACGAGGGCCGGGCTTTGCGCCGGCTGCGCCTGCCAGGTTTTAACGCCCAGGTAACATAAGAAAGCCCCGCCAGCGAGGCTGAACCAGGCCTGCTGCGCCAGCAAGAAATTGGCGATCACTGTCAGGCCAAAGCCGGCGATGCAGCCATAGATCGCATCCGCGGTGGCCGCCCCCAGGCCGGAGAGCAGGCCGGCGGCGCGCCCCTCGCTCAACGTGCGCCGGATGCACAATACGCCGATCGGCCCGACCGGCGCGGCGATTGAAAAGCCAATGAGCAAGCCTCGGAATAGTAGGGTGAGTTCCATGATTAAAAAGCGCAAGCCCTAAAGGTTTGTTTAGGGCCTGCGATATTGGAAACGGCGTTCGTGCAAATGCTGCATGATTGCCACGGACTGCTGGCAAGAGGCGAAATTATCCGCCGGCTGTCGCCCGGCGCGCACCGCCTCGAAGAAGGCCAGGTCTTCGGCCTCGAATCCGCTCAACACCACATCAGAGCGGCTGCCGGTGAACTGGGCGCCATCCGCTTCCCATGTCAATTGCCCGCCCTCGAACTGCTGCAGGCTGCCCGGCGCATCTGGCCCTAAGTTCATTTTCAAGATAAAAGTTTTGTCGGGGGTGTGGACGACCGTGCGCTCGACGGCCAGGCCGGTGACTGGACACAGGTTGATCGCGGCAGTCGCGCCGGAGGTGAATGCGCAGGTCAGCAGGTAATTGGCGACGCCTAGCGTTTCGCCGCCCGGCGCAGTGTAGGCAGGGAATTCCTGGTAGTGGATATCCACCTGCTGGTAGTCGCAGCCGGCCAGGAAGCGCACCGTGTCAATGGCGTGGATGGCGGTGGTGGTGAAATCGCCGTTCGTGCGCCCGACGCGGTAAAAAGAGTGGTCAATATGGTGGAGGCTTGCCGCGCCCAGGCGGCGTTTTAACTCCACCAGCAGCGGGGTATGCCGCCGGTTGAAGGCTACCTGGTGCAGCGCCCCGCTCGCGCGGGCCGCCTCGCTCAAGCGGTCGAGTTCGGCCGCGGTCAAACCGGGCGGCTTTTCCGTTAGCAAGGGATAGCCGCGCCACAGTACCTGGCAGCCGATTTCGCAAGTAAACTGCTCCGGCACGTTTAAGCAAACCGCGGAGGGCTTTTCTGCCTCCAGCATATCGAGATAGTTGGTGTAGGCGCGTTGGAAGGCATAGCGGGCGCGAAACTGTTCCGCCCGCGCGGCATCTGTGTCGCAGCAAGCGGCTAATTCTACATCGGGATGAAATGAGGCGTATTTGGCGTAAGAAGGGCCGTGGCGGTCTTGCGCAATCCAGCCGCAGCCAATGACGGCGATTTTGAAGGTCATGGTTGGCGCTCTTTGGGGTGTCATCTGGAGGAATGTTTTTTTGCTTGTTTTCTCCTGTCAATTTGCAAAAAAGATACACGATTGTAGATTTTTCGTCAATGGGCAAATTGGGATCGCAACAGTTTGTGTAAGGCTTTCACGATTGTCCACAGATTATCGCAGATTACACAGAGTTTAAGCCAGATTTGCAAAGATGAACCACGAATAACACGAATTTCACGAATAAGAAGAAGAAAAATTCGTGTAGATTTATTCGTGGTTTTAACTGGCTTTGCTCCCAATTTGTGAAATCTGTGGATGACCTTTTACAAATTGTGATA
>CAIQJJ010000888.1 GCA_903872065.1 uncultured Anaerolineales bacterium
CGAGACACTGCCGAATCCCTGAACAGCTCTTTGAACCTGGATGATGTCTTTGAAAAAATCCTCGATAAGGTGGACCTGGTGGTGCAGTGCAACGCGATGAGCGTCGCCTGGTTGAGCGACAACCAGGTGCGGTTTATCCGCCTGCGGGGCTTTGAGCCGGCACTGGCGCAAGAGCTGCAGCTATCCACTTTCACCCTGGCTGATTTCGCCACTTTTCAGCAGGTGGCGCAGACCCGCCAACCCCTGTTGATTGCAGACACCAGCACACACCCGGGCTGGCGACATCTATCTACCACAGCATGGGTGCAATCGCACCTTGAAGCGCCGATTGTGATTAACGACAAGGTGGTGGGCATCATCAACCTGGACAGCGACACCAAAGGCTTTTACGAGCAAGTCCATGTGGAAATTCTCCAGATTTTTGCCAACCAGGTTGCCATCGCGCTGCGCAACGCGCAGTTATATTCTGAAACGCAGCGGTTGACGATTATAGACCCTTTGACAGGCCTGTACAACCGCCGCGGCCTATACAGCATTGGCATTCGCGAGATCGAGCGCGTTAAAAGATTTTTGCGCCCGGTTTGCTTGTTGTTCCTGGATGTGGATCATTTCAAATTATTCAATGACCACTACAGCTATGAGGTTGGCGATCAGGTGTTGTGCGCGGTCGCCAAACTGACCCGCTCCCAGGTGCGTGAAATGGATCTGGTCTGTCGCTATGGGGGCGAGGAATTCATCGTCCTCATGCCCGAAGTCACGCTGGATAACGCGGCGCAGGCGGCGGAACGGCTGCGGCTGGCGATGGAACAAAACCATCATCCGACCGATGCCGGTGAGATGTGCATTACCATCAGCGCCGGCGTCGCTATTCTCGACCCCACAGAAGAGGGCATCCAAGAAAGCACGAAAAACGCCGAACAATTGTTGAGCAACCTGATTGAGCGCGCCGGCTGCCTGGTGCATATTGCCAAACAAAACGGCCGCAACCGGGTCGAGGTGGAAGATCAGGCCCAATCTATAGCGTGAAACTTGAAGGAATCAAGGGAGCTATTCACACATGGGTGCAAAACTCATCAAGTTCTCAGTACAGCCATTTTCCAAAGCCAGGGTTATTGGCAAGGGTGTGACTCAAAAGCTGGATGTAGGTCTGGAAGATCGCACCATCCAGGATTTGTGGGAGCAAATGGAACGGGATGGCAGCTTAGAATTTTTAGCCGCCCTGCCCAAAATTACCCCCCCGAAGGATACCGTTGGGTGGATGGGCGACTTTCAGCCGGGCGACGACCAATACACCTACCTGGCAGGCATTTTAGCGGCCGCCGACACCCCCGCGCCGGAAGGATATATCTACCGCGATGTCGTGGATTGCGAAATGGCCATTGGTTGGATCCAAGCCACTCCGGACGCAGAAGGCGGAGATTTAATGGCCAATGCATCGGATCATGTGACCAAAGGCATGGCGGAAAACCGCTATGAGTATGACGCCAGCAAAGGGATGTTCGAGATTGAATACTATTCTTATGAGCGGTTTCGCATGCCAATGCAGCGCGGAGAACCGCCCATCTTAGAATTTTATTCGCCCTGCAAGCGCGTAGCGGAGAACTGCTCATAGCAATCCCGCGGCGTAGCGGCGAATGCGCTCCTGCGAGTCTGGCTCGTTCAGGGGGATCTCAGGCGCTTTGACCCCCAACACACGCGCCAGGTGCATGGCGCCGAAGTAGTTCATGCGCAGGTTATCGTGCTGCAAGCCGCCCAGGTAGAGGGGGATGCTGTTATCTTCCATTGCTGCCTGTTGATAGCGTTCGAGAAGCTGCTGGTCTTCGGACGTGAAATCCCCGTCGCCGGCCTGCGCCAGGTTCGCCAGTTCGTCCAGGCTGTTAATAGCGCAGATGACGGTTGTAATGCGTGGATTGGCGCAGAGAAAACGCAGGGCGCGGGTTGAGGCGTCCGCCGCGGGGTCAAAGCCAAAGCGCCGGGCGAAATCGGGCAGGGCATTTAGAGCGCAAAACGGGATGCCGTATTCTAACCAGACCAGAGGTTTCATCGCCACAAAGGCTGCCTGGCCAGTGTAGCCTTCAAAGGCGGTTTCGAACCTGCGGTTATGGAAGTTGTACGGCGTCATGATCAGTTCAAAAGCCGGAAAACGATCCGCCGCCTGGCGCGCCAGCATGGGGTTGTGACAGGAAAAGCCGATGACTTTGAAATCGCCGGCTGAACGGCGCTGTTCCATCAATTTGAGCAGCCGTTCACATTCCGCCTCATTGTAGCCTTCTTCAAGGGCGTTGATCATAAAAGCATCAAAGCGATGACCGGGCATGATCTCCAGGCGGGCATCCAGCCAGCGGTTGAAGTACTCTTCCACTGTCTGGCCGGCGGCTTTTGAGCCGGTGAAAGCGCCTAAGACCATGCCGTTGACCACAACCTGGTTACGGGCATTCAACTGCGCCAGAATCGTTCCGAGCATGGCCACTTCGTTGCGCCAGGTGGTATCGAAGTAGTTGATCCCCATCTGAATGGCCTGGGCGACAATTTCGAGGCGCGCCTCCACCTCACGCTCCACATACGCGTAGCGCTCCTCATAGCTGCCTTCTTCCATCGCCTTATAATGGCCGCCGATTCCGACGCGCGAAACCATCAGCCCACTCTTGCCCAATAATTTTGTTTGCATCGTTGTGTTCCTTTTCCAAGACAGGTCTTGCGAAATTCAGCCCTGGCGGACTGCCTGGGCTGATCACCATGGGGCTGAGTTTAGCTGAGTTTTCAGGTTCTGTCGAGATATTTGATTGACATTGATCAACAGTTTGGTTGTACAATTTAAGCTGATCTGTAAACAATATTCACTCTCCATTTCAGGGAATCCAATGACCGAACTTACTACTCACGAGCGCGTAAAGCGCATGTATGAACACCGCGACGCCGACCGCATCCCAATCACGGATGGGCCGTGGAACGCGACCATCGAGCGCTGGCAAAGCGAAGGCATGCCGGCGAATGTTAGCTATGTGGATTTCTTCGGCCTGGATCGCTTCGAGACGGTCTGGGTAGATAGCAGCCCGCGCTACCCGGTGCAGGTGATCGAAGAGACCGATGAATACGTGATCAACACCACCTCTTGGGGGGCGACGCTCAAAAACTGGAAACATATCGCCTCTACACCCGAATTCATTGATTTCATCATCAAAAGCCCGGCGGATTGGCGCGCCGCCAAAGAGCGCATGACGCCTTCTTCCGACCGCATCCCGTGGGATTACCTCAAAACCCATTACAAACGCTGGCGTGAGCAAGGCGCCTGGTTGATCGGTTCGCTGTGGTTTGGTTTTGATGTCACCCATTCCTGGACGGTCGGCACGGAGCGCCTGCTGGTGGCGCTGGTGGAGCAGCCGGAATGGTGTGTGGATATGTTCAACCACTTTTTGGATGTAAACCTGGCGCTGCTCGATCAGGCCTGGGAAGCCGGCTACACCTTCGACGAGGTCTCCTGGCCGGACGATATGGGGTACAAGCAAAACCAGTTCTTCTCGCGGCGCACCTACCGCCAACTGCTCAAACCGGTTCATCAACGCGCCATCGAATGGGCGCACGCCAAAGGCATCGTCGCCCGCCTGCACTCGTGCGGCGATATCCGTCCCCTGCTGCCGGATCTGGTGGAGATTGGGCTGGACGGATTAAATCCCCTGGAGGTGAAGGCTGGCATGAACCCGCTCCAGATCAAACACGATTACGGCGACCGCCTGCTGCTGCACGGCGGCGTCAACGCGGTTTTGTGGGATGACAAAGAGGCGATCGAGGCTGAAATGCGGCGCGTGATGCCGCAGTTAAAACTCAACGGCGGCTACATTTTCTCCTCCGACCACTCAGTGCCTTCCAGCGTCAGCCTGGAGAATTTCCGCCATATTGTCAACCTGGCCAAGGAATTGGGCAGCTACACATAGCCTGCGACACACTTGAAAGCGCAAAGCAGCGAAAGAGACAGCAAAACCAGGAATTAAGGTTATACTATAGAGAACACTTCCTTTTGCTGCGACATTCTTATGCCCGGAGGATAAGATGACTGGCTCCATCAAAGTTTTGCTGATTGAAGATAACCCAACCGATGTCTTGCTGATGCAGGCGGCATTGGAGTCGGATCGGTTAAACATCTTCTTGATCACCAATGCTGAAACCCTGCAGCAGGCTCTCGCCTGTTTAGCCAGCCAATCCTTTGACATCATCCTGCTCGACCCGGGCTTAACCGACAGCCAGGGCGTCAGCGCGGTGGAGATCTTGCGCCGCAGCGCCCCCGCCCTGCCGATCCTCATTTGCTCAGGCAACTCTGATGAATACGCCGCCCTGCAGGCCATGCAGGCCGGCGCCCAAGATTATCTCATCAAAGGCGCGGCCAGCATGCAAATGGCTGCCCGCGCCATTCGCTACGCTCTGGAACGCGAGCGCGCCCAGGCGGCCTTGCGCCAGAGCGAAGAGCGCTATCAGCAGTTTATCTCCCAAAGCTTCGAAGGCATCAGCCGCACCGAGTTCGATCAGCCGATTGATGCCCGCCTGCCGATTGAGATCCAAATTGACCTGATCTACGAAAACGCCTACATGGCTGAGTGCAACCAGGCCCTGGCAGAAATGTACCAGATGTCATCGCCGCAGCAAATGATCGGGGCGCGCCTGCTGGGTGCGCATGGCGGTAAAGATAACCCCACCAACCGCGCCGCCTTCCGGCGCTTTATTGAGAACGGCTACAAATCCATCAACGATGAAACCCTCGAATATGACGCCCAGGGTAAGCCAGTCTGGTTTTTGAGCAATACCGTCGGAACGGTGGAAAACGGCTTCCTGGTGCGTTTATGGGGCACCGCGATCAATATCACCGAGCGCAAACAAGCCGAAGAAGCCCTGCGCCAGGCCGAACGAAAGTATCAGATTGTCGCCGACAACAACGCCGACTGGGAATTTTGGTTTGACCCCGACCAGCAGTTCATCTACGTCTCCCCTGCCTGCGAGCAGATCACCGGCTACAGCCGCGACGTGTTCCTGGGCCAGGGTCATTTCCTCGAAACGCTGATCCACCCGGATGATCTGGCCGACTACCAGGCTCACCACCAACACACCAGCCACGGCATTGCCGCCAGCCAGCTTGAATTTCGTCTCCGCCACCTGGATGGCGGCTGGCGCTGGATTGAACACCACTGCCGCCCCCTTTTTGATGAGCAAGGCGGCTTCTTGGGCGTGCGCGGCAGCAATCGCGATATCACTGCCCGCAAACAAGCTGAAGAGGCGCACCGCACCAGCGAGGCGATTTTCACCAGTGCATTCGAAAACGCCCCGATCGGCGAGGCGCTCACCTCCCCCGATGGCCGCTGGCTTAAAGTCAACCGCGTCCTATGCTCCCTGCTCGGCTACACCACCGAAGAACTGCTGGAGTGCAGGTTTCAAGACATTACCCATCCCGATGACCTGGCTGCGGATGCGGAATATATGCACTTGCTGCTTTTCAAAGAGGCCGCATCTTGCCATTTCGAAAAAAGATACCTTCACAAGTCGGGAGCCGTCGTTTGGGTGTATTTGAGCGTTTCCCTGGCCCGCGACGCGGCTGGGGAGCCTTTGTATTTCATCGTCCAGGTGGAGGATATCGGCCAGCGCAAGCGTGAAGAAAGCTTCACCCAAGCGCGTTTGCGCCTGGCCAACCTGGCGACCCAGACAAGCATGGAAAGTCTTCTACGCGCCATCCTGGATGAAGTCGAAGCTCTGACCGACAGCCAGATTGGCTTCTTCCACTTCGTCGCCCCCGATCAAAACCAGATCGCGCTGCAAACCTGGTCGACGCGCACCTTAGAATCCTTTTGCCAGGCTGATCAGCAGGAAAAGCATTATCCGGTAAGCGCCGCTGGCGTCTGGGCCGACAGCATCCGGCAGGGCAAGACCTGCATCTACAACGACTACTCAACACTGGAACGGCAGGGGACGCTGCCCGCTGGACATGCCCAGGTGACGCGCCTCCTATCCGTCCCCATCCAGCGCCACGGGCAGGTCGTCGCTGTGCTTGGCGTGGGCAACAAACCTCAGTTTTATGACGAAAGCGACCGCGCCATGACCGAGCGCCTGGCCGACGAAGCCTTTGATCTGGTCTTGCACAAAAGGGCCGAAGAAGCCTTGCGCAAGAGCGAAGCCCTCCTTTCTGAGGCGCAGCGCATTGGCAGGATGGGACATTGGGAATGGACCGCGCCAGGAAAAGAATTGATCTGTTCAGACGAATGGTTTCGCATCCTGGGTCTGCCGCAGCAAGGCAATCGCGTCTCGCGCGCCATCCTCGATTCAGTGGTAGACGCCAACCAGCGCCAGATGCTTAATGAGCGGGATCGGAAAGCCTTTGCCGCTCGCGCCGACCTGGATTATGAATTTAACATCCGCCTGGCCGATGGCCGTTCGCGCTGGATTCACCAACACGCCAAAGTTTCTTATGACGAGGATGGGCGTCCCATCCGCATGATGGGGATTGTCCAGGACATCAGCGAACGCAAAGAAGCCGAACTGGCCAACCGCCGTTACAGTGAACGTCTTCGCTCTGTGGTGGAGATCGAACACGCCCTGGCCGCCTCGCTGGAACAGCAAGCCATTTATGCGACCCTGGTGGGCGGCCTGCAGCAGCTTTTCCCCGCCGCTTCCGCCATCTTCATCTCTAGCTTCGATTCTGAACGTGAAATCATCAAAGCTGTCTACGCCTTCAACGACGGCGCAGTTATGGATGTAACCAGCCTGCCCGAACTCCCCCTTGCCCCCGCTGGACATGGAACGCAGAGCCGCGTCATCCGCAGCCGCCAACCACTGCTGATTGGCAAAGACCTGCTCAAACGTTTTCGCCCCGGCGCTGTGGTAAGGGTCGGCTCAGAAGATCAGGACACGCAGTCGGCGGTTTACGTTCCCCTGCTGATCCAGGATCAGGCGCTGGGCTTGCTGCAGTTGCAAAGCTACGCCGTTGATCAGTTCAGCGAAGAGGACGTGCGAGTGCTCTCGCTGGTCGCTAATACCGCCGCCGGCGCGCTCCAAAACGCCCGTTTATACGAAATGGCCCAAAAAGAAATCGCCGAGCGCAAACAAGCCGAGATCGCCGTCCGCCTGAGCGAGGAGAAATATCGCGGGCTGATTAAAAGCCTGGACAGCATGATCGTCGCCCTGGATGCCAATGGCCGCTTCTTATATTTAAATGATGTGGCCGCCCGGCAGTTGGGCTGCGCCGCCGAAGATATTTTAGGGCGCAACCTGGCCGAATTTTACCCTGAAAGCGAGGCCGCAAAACAACTCAAAGACATCCAAAAAGTGATTAGTGAGGACCGGCGCATCGTCTCGGAGTTCCAAAGCCTGGCGCAAGGAGAATGGCGTTGGTACCACACCACGATCCAGCCTGTCCACGACGAAACCGGGCAGCCGATCTACGCCTTGATCAACTCAACCGATATTCATGACCTCAAGACGGCTCAACAGGAACTGCTGGAGCTAAACCAGACTTTGGAAATACGCGTCCAGCAGCGCACGGCAGAGGTGCAAGACCTGTACGAAAACGCCCCCACCGGCTATCACTCGCTGGATGCCGCTGGCAATTACTTGATGATCAACCAGACGGAGTTAAACTGGTTGGGTTATCAGCGGGAAGAGATGATCGGTTGCGCCCTCAAAGACTTTATCAGCCCATCGAGCAGCGCCAGATTCGAGCAGGTATTTCCTCTTTTCAGACAAAGCGGTCAGATCAAAGACCTGGAACTGGATTTTGTACGCAAGGATGGTTCGCTCCTGCCAGTATTGATCAGCGCAACCGTCGTTTATGACCTGAACGGCGCATACGTGATGAGCCGCTCGATCGTCTTCGACAATACCGAGCGCAAAAAGGCCGAGGAAGCCCTGCGCGCCAGTGAGGAGACCTACCGCTCGCTGTTTGAGGCCTCTACCGACGCCATCTTTTGGGTTGGCCTGGATACACGCCTGATGCGCGTCAACCCCCGCGGCCCTGAGCTTTTGGGGCTTCATTCGACGGAGGAACTGGTCGGCAAATCGGCCCTGGAGTTTATCGCCCCGGCCGATCAACCAGGGGTAATTGAGCATGTGGATCAACTGTTTCTCCAAATGCACTTGCCGCCTTATGAATGCATCTTGATCCGCAAAGATAGCCGGCAGATCCAAACCGAGATCAGTATGTCTTTGCTGCTAGACAGCCAGAGGCAGCCCAAGATGATCCAGGGCGTGGTGCGCGATATTACACAGCGCAAACAGGCCGAGGAGTCGCTGCGCCGCGCCAACCTCGAACTGGAACGGGCGATGCGCATGAAGGATGAGTTTTTAGCCAGCATGAGCCATGAACTGCGCACCCCCTTAACGGGCATCCTGGGGCTTTCCGAGGCGCTGCAATTCCAGACCTATGGCAGCTTGAACGAAAAGCAGATCAAGGCAATTAAAAACATTGAGAGCAGTGGACGGCATTTGCTCGATCTGATCAACGACATTCTCGATCTCTCCAAGATCGAAGCTGGCAAGCTGGAATTGCAGATCGAGACCTGCTCATTAGGCGATGTGTGCCAGGCCAGTTTGCAGCTCATCCGCGGCATGGCGCAGAAAAAGAGCCTGAACGTCAGTTTTTCCATGCGCCCGGTCTCAATCCGGATGCCGGCGGACGGCCGCCGCCTCAAGCAAATGCTGGTCAACCTGCTCAGCAACGCTGTCAAATTCACCCCAGAGGGCAGAGCATTAGGATTAGAAGTGGACGGAACTCAAAGCGAGGGGCAGCCAAACGCCCAGCTGGTGGTCAAGATCACGGTCTGGGATCATGGGATTGGCATTAAAGATGAGGATCTGAAACGCCTCTTCCAACCCTTCGTTCAACTCGATAGCAGCCTGGCGCGCCAACACACAGGCAGCGGACTGGGGCTTTCGCTGGTGCAGCGCATGGCTGAACTGCACAGCGGGCGGGTGGAGGTAGAGAGCAAGCCCGGCGAGGGCAGCCGCTTCACCTTGATCCTCCCACGCCTGGCTGAGGAAGAAAAGCCGCCGCGTCTGGCTGAGGGCAAACCCCTCGCAGAAAACGGATTGGTAAATGACCAGGCTGCGCCTGGCCTCAGCGCCGCGCCTGGCCTCAGCGCTACCACCCCTCTGGTCATGATCGTAGACGACAATCCGGTCAACATTGAAACGATGAGCGACTTCCTCGAGTCAAGAAGCTTTCGGGTCAAAGTCGCCCAGAATGGGCAAGATTTTTTGAACCAACTGCCCCAGGCGCGCCCGGCTGTCATCTTGATGGACATTCAGATGCCCGACATTGATGGGCTGGAGGCCATCCGCCGCCTGCGCGCTCATCCAGACCGGCAAATTGCCGCCACCCCCGTCATTGCGATTACTGCCCTGGCCATGCCTGGCGATCGTGAACACTGCCTGGCGGCTGGCGCCAACGACTATATGAGCAAGCCGATCAGCTTGCAAACCCTGGCTCAAACCATCTTAACGATGTTGAGCTAAAATTAATAGTGAAAAAGAACTTCAGGCTTCACGAATTAAAACCAGGCTTTTGGAATGCCAACCAAGAAAGAACTTCAGGCAGAAATTAACGCCCTACGAAAAGCCCACGAAGCAGCGCGGCAGGCCCTGGAAGAAAAGCAGCGCGATCTGCTAGCCGCCCTGCCGGCAAATATTGTTCTGTTGGATGCGGAAGGCTACATCCGCTATGTCAACCATACCACGCCAGACCTCAGCGCGCAAGAAATTATCGGCTCAAATTGGCTGGAGTGGTTGGACGAACGCGACCGCCCGGTTGTGGCGGAGGCCATCCGCTACACGCTTGAAACGGGAACGCCCACTGAGGTGGAATATCGCACCGCCGGCCCCAACTGGCAAATACGGTGGTTCCAGGTCAAGTTTGCGCGCCTGGCAACTGACCTGGCATTGTGGTTGTCCGAAAGCCGAGACCGCAAAGCAGAGCCGCGGGTGATTTTGATTGCGCAAGAAATCACCGAACGCAAACAGGCCGAGGAGGAACTGCGCAAAAGCGAGGCGCGCTATCGCTTCATTTCGGAAAATACGGAAGACGTGATCTGGATGCTCAACCCGGTCACGGGACGCTTCACTTATGTCAGCCCGTCGGTGCAAAGGCTGCGCGGCTATACCCCCGATGAAGTGATGGCGCAGCCGGTCACCGTTTCGATGACGCCGCAATCGCTGAAGATGGTCAGCGAGGCCATCACGCTCAATTTGTCGGCCTTTCTGGCCAAAGGCGGCGGCAGGGAGTCATTTACCAACCTGGTGGATCAGCCGCGCAAAGACGGCTCGATTGTCCACACCGAAGTCACGACCACCTATTTGTTCAACGAACAGGGCGAGGTGGAAATTGTGGGCGTCTCGCGCGATATCACAGAGCGCAAACGGGCGGAGGATGATCTACAGCGAACGCTGCAAGAACTCACGCGCTCCAACGCGGAACTGGAGCAGTTTGCGTATGTGGCGTCGCACGATCTGCAAGAACCGCTGCGCGCCATCGCTGGCATGGTGCAGCTTTTGCAACAGCGCTACAAGGGTCAGCTCGATGCGCGCGCCGATGAGTATATCTATCACGCGGTGGATGCCGCCAACCGTATGCAGGCGCTGATCGAAGACTTGTTGGCTTATTCGCGCGTCGACCGGCGCGGCAAGCCCTTTGAGGCGGTGAATATGCTGGCCTGTGTGCAGGCGGCGCTCAAAAACCTGGCGGTGGCAATCCACGAAAGCGAGGCGGTGATCACCTGGGACGAGCTGCCAACGGTTGTGGTGGATGCGACGCAAATGGTGCAGTTGTTTCAAAATTTGATCGGCAACAGCATTAAGTTTCGCAAGGAGCAAGCGCCGAGGATTCACATTGGGGCGACGGAGATTGGGCGAGGAGGGCGCTTCGACAAGCTCAGCGCGCCTGATAAGCTCAACACGCCTGATAAGCTCAACACGCCTGATAAGCTCAGCGCGGCTGATAAGTTCGGCGCGGCTGACGAGGGAGGCGCGATTGCGCGAGGGGGGCGCTTCGACAAGCTCAGCGCGCCTGATAAGCTCAACACGCCTGATAAGCTCAGCGCGGCGGATAAGTTCGGCGCGGCGGATGAGGCGCAAGGCGCAGCGACGGCCTGGCTGTTTTCGGTGCAAGATAACGGCATCGGCATCGAATCCGAATATTTCGAGCGCATTTTCTTGATCTTCCAACGTTTACATTCCCGCCGTGAATACGCCGGCAACGGCATCGGGCTGGCGTTGTGCAAGAAAATTGTGGAACGGCACGGCGGGCAAATTTGGGTTGAATCACAACAAGGGCGCGGCGATCAGCACGGCTCTACGTTTTACTTTACCATTCCAATAAGGACTTCTTCATGAATACGAAACCTTTCCCCAAACCGATCGAGATTTTACTGGTTGAAGATAACCCGGCCGATGCGCTCATTGCACGCGAGGCGCTCAGTGAAGCAAAGCTGATCAATACGATCCATCTTGCAGAAGATGGCGTCGAGGCGTTAGAGTTTCTCCACCGCCAGGGGAAATTTGCCGCCGCGCCGCGTCCTGATCTGATCTTGCTGGACTTGAATCTGCCGCGCAAGAATGGACGCGAGGTGCTGGCTGAGATTAAAGAGGACGAGCAGCTTAAATCTATCCCTGTGGTGGTGCTGACTACCTCCAGCGCGGAAGAGGATGTTTTACAATCGTATAAGCTGCATGCCAATTGCTACGTAATTAAGCCAGTAGAATTCGACCGTTTCGTTAAAGCGATCCAATCTATTCGCCATTTTTGGTTCAGCGTGGTGACCCTGCCTGCGGAGGCTTGAAAATGACCAGTGCGCCGATTGAAATTTTGCTCATCGAAGACAGTACCGCAGACATCGTTCTGATCGAGGAAAGTCTTAAAACTGATCCACTTGCCTCATTCCGCGTCACCAATGTTGACAAGCTGAGCGAGGGGCTGCAGGCGCTAGCCAGGCGCAAATTCGATCTGGTTTTGGTGGACCTGGGCCTGCCAGACAGCCAGGGACTGACGACTTGCCAGAAGGTTTGCGGCCAATACCCCAACGCGCCAATCGTGGTGCTTTCGGGCCTGGCGGACGAGGAATTGGCCGAACAAGCGGTGAAAAGCGGGGCGCAGGATTATATTGTCAAAGGCATGACAGGCCTGCCGATGCTGGCGCGTTCGATCCGCTATGCGTATGAACGGCATCAGATTCAACAAAGGCTGCGCCTGAGCGAGGAAAAATACCGCCGCCTGGCAGAAAGCCTGGAAGAACGGGTCAAAGAACGCACGGCGGAAGTGCAAGATTTGTATGAAAACGCGCCGATGGGTTACCATTCGCTGGATGCGAACGGCAGACTTACGCGCATCAACCGCACCGAACTGAGGTGGCTGGGCTATGAACGGGAAGAATTGATCGGCATGCCCTTTGTCTCCTTACTCAGCCCAACCAGCCAGGCGTTGTTCCAGCGCCATTTTTCGCAGTTCAAATCTATCGGGCAGGAGACCAACCTGGAGCTTGATCTGGTGCGCAAGGATGGCAGTCTTTTGCCGGTGTCGTTGAACGCGACCGCGATCTACGACGCAGAAGGAAATTACACCTCCAGCCGCAGCACCTTATTCGACAACCGCGAGCGCAAACAAGCCGACGAAACGCTGCGCCACGCAAACCTTGAGATGGAACGCGCCATGCGCATGAAGGATGAATTCCTGGCAAGCATGAGCCATGAACTGCGCACCCCGCTGACGGGCATCCTGGGGCTTTCGGAGGCGCTGCAGCTCCAGACTTATGGCAGTTTGACCGAGAAGCAGCTCCGGGCGCTCAGAAACATCGAGAGCAGTGGGCGGCACTTGCTCGATCTGATCAACGATATTCTCGACCTGGCGCGGGTTGAGGCCGGCAAGCTGGATATGCAGTTTGAAATCTGTTCCCTGGGAGAGGTTTGCCAGGCCAGCCTGCAATTCATCAAAGGCATGGCGCAGAAAAAGCGTTTGAATGTCAGCTTTGCCATGCGGCCGGTTGCAGTGAAAATACGCGCCGATCAGCGCCGTCTCAAGCAAATGCTGGTCAATCTGCTCAGCAACGCGGTGAAGTTCACGCCGGATGGCGGGGCGTTGGGTCTGGAAATTGACGGCGATGATCCCGAAGCGATGATCAAGATCACAGTGTGGGATAAGGGGATCGGTATCAAGGCCGAAGACCTGGGCCGCTTGTTCAAACCCTTCGTCCAATTGGACAGCAGCCTGGCGCGCCAATACAGCGGGACAGGCCTGGGGCTTTCGCTGGTGCAGCGCATGGTGGAACTGCACGGCGGACGGGTCGAGGTGCAAAGTGAACCGGGCAAGGGCAGCCGTTTTACTTTGCTCCTGCCGCGGCTGCCAGAAGAAATTGACCAGATGCGTCCACTGCAAAACACTCTCCAGCGACCGGTGATGATCATCGAGGATAACCCGCTGGATGTCGAACGCATGATGCACTACTGTGAGATCATGGGCCTGAGCAGTTTTGCCCTGGCAGAAGGGCAGCCGGCGGTAGAGCAGGCCAGCCAGCAAAGACCTGGGATCATCTTGCTTGACATCAACCTGCCCGATATTTCGGGCTGGCAGGTATTGGCTGAACTGAAGACCAATCCCGAAACACAGCCCATCCCGGTGGTCATCACCTCCATTGAAGAAGACCGCGCCAAAGCCAGCGCCTTGGGGGCCGCCGGCCACCTGGTAAAACCTTTCACTTTTCCCGAGCTGCGCACGGCGCTGGAACGATCGATCGCCCTGGCGCACCTGCATACCACTCAAATGGCTGAAAGCGCCCACCCGCAGACAGTGATGGTGGTGGATGATAATGAGATCAACCTGATCACGATCACCGATTTCTTGGCGGCGCAGCAGTTCCACACGGTGACTGCCAGCAGTGGGCCTGACTGCCTGGCGCAAATGCCGCGTGTGCGCCCTGACATTGTTTTGATGGATGTTCAGATGCCCGACATGGATGGATTAGAAGTCACCCGCCGCATCCGGGTCCATCACGATCCGGCGCTGGCGAACACCCCCATCATCGCCGTCACCGCCCTGGCGATGCCCGGCGACCAGGAACGCTGCCTGGCGGCTGGGGCCAATGAGTACCTGAGCAAACCGTTCAGTTTGCAAGAGATGCTCGATCTGATTTTAAGATATTGCCAACCCAAATTACGTATTTCCCCGTATAGCGCAACGCAGTAATTCCGATTAAGATTGAGGCTATCCCAGGATAAGGAAAAGGATGCGACGAGTTGTTGAAAGAGACAGAAAAGAATGACCCTTGAACCAGTCCAAGTTTTAAGCGAAAAACACTGGCGCGTTTTTCTGGAGCAAAGCACTGATGCGCTGGCTCTGCTCGATAGGGAGGGCGTTATCCTTTACGAAAGTTCAAATGTGCAAAACATTTTGGGCTATCGCGCCGAAGAATTGGTCGGGCGGCGTGCGTTTGAGTTTGTCCATCCAGCAGACAAGCGCGCGGCGGAAGAGGCTTTCAACCAGAATTTAACCCACCCGCGCCAGAGGTACACCACGCAAACGCGCTTCTTGCGCAAGGACGGCAGCGTATGCTGGGTTGAAGCCAACATCGCTAACTGGCTGGATGATCCCGAATTAGGAGCAGTGCTGGTCAGTTATCACGACATCAGCGAACGGAAAAAGGCCCAAGAGGCGCTGGCGGCGAATCTGAAGCTGCAAGAACAGTTGGAAAAAACCGCCTCGACTGTGTCGGGCATGCTCCACACGTTTAAGATTGACGCGGACGGCAAGGCCAGCATGCCTTACGCCAGCCCGACCATTGCAGACGTCTACGGGCTGAAAGCCGAGGATGTGGCTGAGGACGCTTCGCCTATCTTTGACTTAATTGATCCGCGCGATAAGCTCGAGGTGGATGCACAGATTAGAGCCTCGGCGCGCGACATGACGCCCTGGCGGGCCAAGTTTCGCATCCACCACCCCACCAAGGGCTTACGCTGGATAGATGGACACTCCACCCCGGTGCGCGAAGCTGACGGCAGCCTGCTCTGGCACGGTTTCATCCAGGATATCACAGAGCGCAGACAGGCTGAAGAGGCGCTGCGCCTGAGCAATGAGCGCTTTACCGAGCTGGCCAATAATATCCCGGAAATGTTTTTGGTACTGGATCCTGTTACCCAAAAGAGTCTTTATGTCAGCCCGGCCTTTGAGGACATCATGGGGCAAAGCATTGAGCGCCTCGAACAGCTCCCCAACGGCTTTTTGGGCG
>CAIQJJ010000889.1 GCA_903872065.1 uncultured Anaerolineales bacterium
CGACAGGCTCAGCGCGCCTTCTGCGTCGTGCGTTGACCCAGTCGCAGCGGCGCGCAGTTTCTCGGCTGCCTGGGCGAGGCTGGCTGCGGGGACGGCCAGGCGATAAGGATACAGGCTGCGCCCGACAGCCAGGGTGTGTGCTGCATCGCTCAAAGAAAGATCGGGAGAGGCGCTGGGGTACAGGTCGCTGCTCAGGTAGTCGCTCAAGCGGGCGGCATATTCTTGCAGCGCCGGCTCAGACCTGGCCGAGAGTGTGATCAACTCCATTGGACGGGCGTCGCCGGTTGAGCGAGGTTCTCCCTCGCCGTGATCTTTACCGTCGCGGTGATCTTTACCGCCGCGGTGCTCTTGACCGCCGCGGTGATCTTTACCGCCGCTGCCAGGCGCTTCTTCAAGGATGACGTGGGCGTTGACGCCGCTGAAGCCAAACGAACTGATTCCCGCCCGCCGGGGTTGGGCTTCGTTGTTCTCAGGCCAGGGGGTAAGTTCAGTGGGGATGTGAATCGGGAACTGCGGCCAGGGGATGCGCGAACTGCGCTGCTTGAGGTGCAGGTGGGGAGGCAGTTCGCGGTGCTGCAGGGCCAGCACGGTTTTAATGAGGCCAGCTACGCCAGAGGCAGATTCGGCGTGGCCGATGTTGGTTTTAACGGAGCCCATCATCAGCGGGCTGGCGCGGCCCTCGCCCAGGACGGCGCCCAAAGCTTCGACTTCGATAGGGTCGCCCAGGGATGTGCCGGTGCCGTGCGCTTCGACGTAGTTGATTTGGGAGGGTTGGAGGCCGGCGGCGGCCAGGGCGGAGCGGATGACGGCTTGCTGCGCCAGTCCGTTTGGCACCGTCAGCCCACTTGATTTGCCGTCCTCGTTAACTGCCGATCCGCGGATAAGGGCAAGGATGGGGTCGCCGGCGGCCTGAGCGTCGGAGAGACGCTTGAGCAGGAGAATGCCGCAGCCTTCCGCACGCACAAAACCATCCGCCGCCGCGTCGAAAGTTTTGCAGCGCCCGTCGGGGGCCATCATGCCCCAGCGCGAGAACATGATGAAAGGCTCAGGGTTGAGCAGAACGTTGACGCCGCCGGCGAAGGCCAGGGAACATTCGCCCGCCCGCAGGCTCTGGCAGGCGAGGTGGATGGCGGTCAGAGATGAGGAACAGGCAGTATCCACCGCCATCGTGGGCCCATGCAGGCCGAGGGTATAGGCCAGGCGGCCGGCGGCGACGTTGAGCGCGCTGCCGGTGGCGGTGTAAACGTCCATTGCCTGCGGCCCGACCGACATGGCGAAGCGCCCGTAGTCGTTGGTGGTGATGCCAATGAAGACGCCGGTTTGGGAGTTCATCAGGCTGGTGGGGAGTATGGCGGCGCGTTCCAGGGCTTCCCAGGCAACCTCGAGGACAAGGCGCTGCTGCGGATCCATCGTGTTTGCTTCGCGCGGCGAGATGCCAAAGAATTGGGGGTCGAACTGGTCAATATCATCCAGAAAGCCGCCAAACCAGGCGCTGGTCTCTAGCGCGGCTGATGCGTCGCGGTTGGCGTGAAACTCACTGTGAAACTCACGACGTTCCGGCGGGACGGGGCGGATGGCGTCGCGCCCCTGGCGCAGAAGTTCCCAATAGGCCTCAGGGTTGTTCGCGCCGCCGGGGAAGCGGCAGCTCATGCCGATGATCGCAATCGGTTCGCTCTTGGCGCGCTGGACTTGATCAAGCTGGCTTTGCAGGGCCTCGATGGTCTGCAGGGCGCTTTGGAGGAGGGCGCGCCGGTCGGGCGCTGGCGGTGGGGGAGTGGGACGGGATTCAGTCATGGTTGGTGTACATCCGGTTGGCGGCCTGTCCAGGCGAGGAAAGCGAGGCAGGCCGCGATGAGGGCCGCGCCGGCGAAGGCGGACCGGCCAGGCAGTTGGCCGCTAAAGGCGAAATCAAAGACTAGCACAAAGATGGGTTGGGTGAACGCAAAAGGAGCGACAATCCAGGTGGGGGCGTGTTCGACGGCTTTGTCCAGCCCGTAGATCGCCCAGTAGCCGATCAAACCAATGGCGATGAAAACAAGCCAATCGGAGAGGGTGGGGGTGACCCAATAAAAGGGCAGGATAAAGCTCAGGACAAGCCATACGCTGAAGGCGGTGTAGAAGAGGCTGGCCAGCAGGTCTTCATCCCGCATGGCGCGCGTCATTTGCATATAGAGGGCGAAGCAAAGCGCCATGCCGACCGCCAGCAGGGCGGCTGGATGGAGTAGGACGCTTAAAGGCCTGGACATGAGCAGCACGCCGCCAAAGCACAAAATGCTGGCGATGACTGTCGCCAGGATCCGTCCTTTGGCGCTTTGGAACAGACTGCCCCAGCCATGTTTCTGACTCTCCAACGCCAGCGCGATTCCGATCAGCAGCAAAGGGGCGACCCAGAAGGAGGCCATGGTGGCGGTCAGCGAAAGCCAGCGCACGGCGAAGATGAAGGAGAGGTGCATGCCCATCATTAACATGCCGCGTACCATTTGCAGACCCAGGCGGCGTGTGCGCACCAGGCGCAGTTTGTGACGCGGCCCGAAGACAGCCAGCATGAAGAGAAGATGCACGCTGTAGCGCAGCCAGACAATCTCAAACGAGGTGTAATGCTGCGAATAAAAGCGCGGCAGGTGTTCGATGAAAGCCCATGCGCCCATTGCCAGGCTCATGTAAAAAAGCACCAGCAGAACTTTACTTTGACCAAAGCGCAACGTGCGTTGACCAAAGCGCAACGTGCGTTGACCAAAGCGCAACGTGCGTTGACCAGGTTGCAACAGAGACATAGGAGGGGTTCTTTCGTTTGCTCATTGGTTCAGCGGCGGTTTACATTGGAGAGCTTGGCGGCCAGGAGGGCGGCCAGGTCGTCTTCAGAGAGATCATCCAGGTCGCTGGCCTGGGAAGGGGGCGTGGTTTCGCCGGATGTATGACTTTCCTCGCCCTGGGCTGTGGCGCTCACTTCTTGCGCGCTGCGGCCCGCCGTTTGCTCAGTGGCCGCTGCTTCTTTGGTCTCTTGCGGCTTTGGCAGGATGCTCTCATCCAGGTAGCGGGCCAGTTCCGCAATGGTGGGGTAGTTGAAGGTGAGGGTGGAGGGAAGGGCTGCGCCAACGCTGGCTTCGAGGGAGCTTTTCAGTTCGACAGACATCAAAGAATCCAGCCCCATTTCGAACAGTCCCTGGTGGATGTCCAGCGCGTGGGGATCGGGGGCGTTGATGACTTTGGCGGCTTTTTGGCGCACATGCTCGATGACGAGGTCACGGCGGGCGGATCCGGCGGCGCTTTGCGTGAGTTCCACCAGGGGCGGAAGAACTGGACGCGGTGCAGAGGGAAGTGGAGAGCGGTAAAGATCACCGCTGTGGGAAGTGGGAAGTGGGGAGTGGGAAGTGGGAAGTGGTTGGACGAGGCTGAGGAAGGGACGGGCGCGGCGTGCTTCGTAAGCGGATTTGAGGGCGCGCCAGTCCACTGCGGCGACGGCGATCTGGGCGAAATTGGGCTCCTTCACCTCGATGAGGCTGGCGAGCAGGGCCAGGGCGGTTTGAGCGGGCATTTGCGCCAGGCCCAATTGGGCGACGCGCTGTTGTTCGCTTTGGCTGGCGACGCGCATCACTTCCCACGTGCCCCAGTTCACACTCAAGGCCGGCAGCCCCAGGCTGTGACGATAATGGGCGAAGGCGTCGAGGAAGGTGTTGGCGGCGGCGTAATGCCCCAACTGGCTTGATCCCCACAGGGCGGTAGTGGAGGAGAAGAGGACGAAGAAATCCAGCGGCAGGCGGCGGGTGAGCAGGTGCAGATTCCACGTTCCGGCGACTTTGGGGGCCAGGACGGCGCGGATTTGATCGGGGCGCAGGTCAGCCAGCGCCGCGCTGCCAAGGGCGGCTGCGGCGTGGAAGATGCCCTTCAAGGGAGGAATCCCGTTCGCGTCAAAACTGGCGATGAGGCGCTCCATCGCGGCCGGGTCATTCACATCCGCGGCGACGACTGCAACGGTCGCCCCCATCGCTTCGATGGCGCGTATGGCGCTCACCTGCTGCCCAATCCTTCTTTGCCGGGCAAGGTCGCTCTGGCTGTCCTCCGTTCTGTTGGATTGCTCAACAAGCGAGTCCCACTCCTCGCGCGGCGGCAATCCATGACGCCCGATGAGGACGATATATTTTGCGCCTTGTTCGGCCAGCCAGCGCGCCAGCAGCAGGCCCAGGCCGCCCAGCCCGCCGGTGATAAGATAGGACGCTTCGTTTATCAGAGCAGAACCGCCAACGAGTTCGCGGGGGAGAGGTGGGTGGGTAGAGAGCAGGGAATGGCCGGCGCGTACCAGGCGGGCGAGGTAGCGCCTGCCGCCGCGATAAGCGATCTGATCTTCGCTGCTCAGGCGGCTGCCGGCGGCGCGAATTTCCGCCGCCGCTTGAGCCGCCTGGAGTGAGGGCAGTGCATTGGGCTCAAGGTCAATCAAACCGCCCCAGACCTGCGGGTGTTCCAGGGCGATGACGCGGCCCAGTCCCCACAGCGTTGAGTGGACGGGGGAAACCGCGCTTCCTGCCACGGGCGTTGACCCAGGCACAACGGGCGTTGACCCAGGCACAACGGGCTGCGCGCCGCGGGTCAGCAGCCACAAG
>CAIQJJ010000890.1 GCA_903872065.1 uncultured Anaerolineales bacterium
GGTCTAGATTAGATTGATATGGATAAATTGCGGTAATTGTTTTTTCTACTTTCCAATCACGAACTACCTCCCCAATAACAAGATACCGCGCTAAATGATGGGGGATACCAAATCTTCTAATAACATCAATAGGTTGAATAAACACATCATCTAACCCAGGAAATGAAGCAAAACCTATTGAATCTGCAATATCTGCCAGATAATCAGGGACTCTCTGCGCAATTTTTTCATACACCCTGGTTTTAGTTCCACCAAATTGCCATGGATGCTGAGAGATTTGGAAACGATGTTTTGTTGTGACATCAACATAATCATTGGAAAAACCTGAGCCTTTTTCATATCCGCTCTCAACACTTAGCCATACATCACCGTGTGCAGGGTTATCTGGTGCTACAGGTTCACCTTTTAAATTTGAAAGCACCATGACCGCATCACTGCTTGGCGGTTGGCGGCGAATAAACAGTATCAGAGTTGGAGTCCCATGCCCAGGAATATAAGCGCCACTCAAATCAAGAACGGCTTGCAAATCATAATTAGGCAATACCTGCTCAATTAGCACTTTACCAAACTGGCGGCGAGCAAAAGCGTTGGAATTGATTAATCCGACATGCCCGCCTTCCATCGCCAGATATAAGAAGCGTTCGGTGAAAGGCGCGGATAAGCCAAACTTACTGTAGGCCGAGGCATAATGCGCACGGTAAAGTTCACGCTTTATTGGGTCGGGGGCTAAAATATAAGGCGGGTTGCCTACCACCACATCGTACTGGCGCTGCAAAACAGGCAGTGCCCGTTGGATTTCACTGGGATGCCCAAGGATATTGGCCGTCTGGCTGCCGCCCCAAGTCCCCTGCTTTAGAATTTTTTCATAGGGGATCAAGCTGTCAATCGTAACAATATTGATATGCAGATCCCGCAATTCTTGCAGCGAGGCCGGGTGGGCGTAATCGCAGGCGGCCAGGATCAGGCGAAAACGGGCCAGGGCGGTCGCGTAAGGGTTGATGTCGCAGCCGAAGAGGTGCTGCTCAAGAATGCGGCGGGCGATCTCCGTCTTGTGAGCCACAGAGAACACAGAGTTCACCGAGATTTCTCTCTGTGCGCTCTGTGCACTCTGTGGCTGATTCTTCATGGCTTGCTCATACTGCTGCACAAACAACCAGAAAGCATCCACCAAAAAATGACCGCTGCCGCAGGTGGGGTCAATGATCGTCACAGCGCGGAAATCTTTTTCTTCAAAGCGCTTGAGCAGGGTGTGTTTCAGAATGAACTGCGAGATAAAATCGGGCGTTTGCAGCAGTGCATGGCGCTCGCGAATTTCGCTGTCCAATTCCTGGTACAGGTCGCCAATGAAACGCGTCTGAAAACCTTCATCGGCTTTTTCAGGATCGGGGCGAAAGTCAAAGCGCAGCCACCCTTCGCGATTCGAGTCCGGCCGGCGCCAGACATCATCGAAAAAGCGCTGCATCATCTCATCATCGGGGAGCAAAAAATCAAACTCGGTCGGGCCAAACAGGTCGGGCAGCAGGTGCGCCGCGTCGCGACAGCACCACAGCAAGTAGCTGGCGGCGCCCAGGTTGCGGATGATCTGTCCCCACATGCGCTGACCGTCACTGGTGCGGATGCGGGTCGCCCCGAGCAGGCCGCGATCCTCCAGCACGCGCAAGAAAAGCACCCGTAAGATCCACTGGATGGCGGCCTGGCGGCACCACAGGCTCAACCAGTCGCTGAATGTGTCGCTGGAGCCTTCCTGGTCGAACAGGGCGCGCAGACGCTGCTGCGCTTGCGGCGAGGCTTCGGCCTGACGGCGCAAGGCTTCGGCCAGGCGGGTTTTCCAGGCATAGAGCAGGGTGCGAAGTTCGTAGTAGCGTTCTAAATCCATAGGTCATTCAGCAAGTTTTGCCACAGAGTTCACAGAGAACACGGAGAAAAAAAAGAGAGGGAAAGATGTTTGA